>NZ_QTLI01000013.1:0-124403 GCF_003434625.1 Parabacteroides sp. AM17-47 | reverse complement strand
TAATAAATAGATTGTTATAATCAATTTCTGCCATTTAGTAGAGCGACGTAGTTTCCGGAGAACTTCATGAGAGCAAGGTGTTTTTGGTGTTACTTTTTAGCATTGATGCGGGATTGAGTTAAAAACAATTTGCATATTAACATCATATATTAATACCATAATGCACTAAATTAACACATACCCAAGGCAAGCAATATTTACAAACTGCTACACAAATTCATTTTTAACACCAATACGCTTGTTTATTGCAAATATACTTCTATATTTGCAATATAAAGTTCAAAACAAAGCACTTAATGTAAATAATACAATTAGATACAGTAGGTGTTTATATAGATTGTATGCTTTGTGATTTATTAAAATATTTGTAATAATTAATAAATGCCAAGAGATGAATTGATTTAGTTCTCCGGAAACTAAGTTCTTTCATGAATACTATCTAATGTATTTAAATAAAAAAGAGTATCTAACTAAAGATACTCTTTAAATATGTGTGAATAAAGTGAACTATTCTAACTCCTATAGGCTTTTGGGAGGATATAATGCGTCCCACCACTCGGGTTGGTCTTTCAGCCATTTAGCGAACCATGCGTAAATCGTGTTATTCCACAATATTCGTTTGTCATAATCCAATATATGGTGATTTTCTCCTTCTACCTGGACAAACGCTGTAGGCTTACCCAATAATTTTAATGCGGTAAACATCTGGATGCTCTCTCCAATCGGAACATTCGTGTCTGCGGTTCCATGTAAGAACAAGATCGGGGTATTGATCTTGTCTGCGTTAAACAGCGGACTTTGTAAAGTGTACATATCCCGGGCATTCCATGGATAACTGTTAGCGCTAGCCAACGAGCTGTATGAATATCCCCAGTAACCTTCTCCCCAATAGCTGGTGATGTCGCTGATTCCCGCATGAGACATGGCCGCCGCGAATATATCTGTTTTTGTTTGTAGGTATTGAGTCATGAAACCTCCGTATGAAGCCCCCATGCAACCGATTTTCTTCGTGTTGACAAAAGGATGCTCCTCACAGAACTTTTTCGTGCCTTCGATGATCTCGTCAGCGGTAAGTTTACCCCATGCGTTGACATGGCGTGCGGAGAACTCTTGGCCGAACCCTGTCGCTCCACTGGGCTGTATGATGTAGACGATGTACCCTAAGCCGGCGTATATATGCGAAGGATAACGGCTTTCCATCACCCGGGCCGTAGGAGTTGTTCCTCCGTAATAATTCACGATCATCGGATATTTCTTGGTCGCGTCAAAATGAGGAGGAAGATAGAAACGGCCGTAAATCGTATCCCCTTGGGCGGAGACGAAATTCCAATCTTGCACTTCTCCTAAAGTGACGTCTTTCAAGATCTCTTTGGAGAGATCGATCAAGCAGGAAGAGGCGTCGTTTTTCAAGTTATAGGTATAAAGCCTTTGGGAATTGGAAGCGCTTAATCCGAAATAAACCATTTCGAAAGCTTGATTGGCGATGGAGTAATCGGAGATGACATCTTCCTTGGCTTGAAGTTGCTTAATCTTTCCGTTGGACGGGTTTAGACTATACATGCGAACACGGTCCTTATCTTTCGCCGTGATATAGATTTGTTTATCGAGGGCGTTCCACTCGTAGGAATCGACAGAGGGGTCAAAATCTTTCGTAAGCGGCTTTATACTTTTATCTGCTATATTGTATAGGAATAATTGCCCGTCGCTCGTATTGGATGTCTGTCCTTCTTTGATCTTTAATCCGATACCATCGAAAGCCTCTCCAGACGCGTCAACGAGTAATTGGGTGGCATCTGGGGAGAAAACGGCACGGCTTACGAATTTCTCACCTTTTATAAGGGTATCCACATGCATGGTTCGTAGATCCATCTTATATATATGTACGTGAGAAAGGGCGCTCCGTTAAATTCGGTTCCCTGCGACTGAATAGCAGATAGTGGCCGTCTTGAGATACATCGTTGATGTAAGTAGAAGTATGTCCATAGGTGAGCCGTTGGAACAATCCGGTTCGCAGGTCATATTTATGGATAAACATACGGTTTCTCCATCCCGGTTGGCGATCATCCGGCACCAGTATCTCTTGGATCTCTTTTCGTTCTTGCGGTCCTTTCTCCCGTATGGAGAATAATAGATAGTCCTCGGTAGGTCCGAAACTGAAAGAACCCTCGGGCAATTGGCTGGCAAGGATGTTCTCCTTTTTACTGGTAGGGTCTAAGGTCACCAATTCCGTGCCTTTCATCCCTTTCCGGGTGTAATAGGCCAGATTGCTTTTAGGCATCCAGCGTAAGCACTGTCCGTTCTCAACCAATACGGAACCGGTAGCCTTGTCTAGTATCTGGGTAAATGAGGACTGCTTTCCACCGGGATAGGTTTCTTGATAGGAGACGATAATGAGTTTTCCATTCGGGGACAGGCTGGCGGATTGGATACGTTTACCATCAAATACATCACTTAATGTATAACGTTTCTCCGGATTGACGGTCGCGGTTACCACCGCGTCTTTTTCCGGGTTGAATGAGGCTTTTAAGGCATTCTCTTTGTGGCTCTCAGATAAATATTTAATTACGATTTCATAGCGTTGCGGCTCCAAGGTCAACGAGGCTTCTCCTTGGGTTAGTTTTGTGAGTTGTCCATCCACGTAGACTTCTGAAATCTCAGGGCCATTGATCCTTAAGGTACCTTTTGTATAGCGGTCACTATTCAGGTAGAAGGAAACCAAATGTAGCGCGTAGGAAGAGGCCGAGGTTGGTAAGGTCAGCTCTCCGGAAGACGCCGCGTCAAGGGTTTGTCCGCTTTGGGAAAGGTTGCAGAAAGGAACGGTCGTGTTCAATAGTTCCTTGTCAGAGAATCTCTTACTGTTTACATCCAGGCTATCTGCCAAGAAGGGTTTCTTCACCTCGTAAGGGCCGGCGTAATTATAATGTCGCACGACAACCTCATCCGCCCATAGTGAGCAACAGGAGCATAGGGCTGAAAGAATTAAGATGTTTTTGTTTATCATGATATTTGTTATTTAGTTTAAAATAAGAAAGCGAGATGGCGGGTATCTCTCAGCCATCTCGCTGTATCATTATCTTATAAGATTTCTATCTCATCTACGAACAAGAATGCGGGGCTTCCGGCACCACCGTGCCATTTTGGTAGTTTGCTGCTGTTGATGATAACCTCGACATGGCGAGCCTTTACCGGGGCGAAGGATATCTCTTGGGGATATAATCCGTCCTTGTCGTTTTGGGTCAGCCCCGGGATTTTCTTGGATGCTACTTCCTTGAAATTCTTGCCATCGTCGGATACCTTTACGGTTACGGCGGAGGCTCCCATGATCCAATCGCCTTTTACCACATTCGTATTGAAAGATACCTTTTGGATTTCGGTTGATTCCTTTAGATCGATCGTGGCGTCAAGGTCTTTTCCTTGGAAACCCAGCCAATGGCCGGTCTTGTAATTGCTTCCTCCACGTAAGCCGTCTACCAATACCTGTGCCCCGTTGAAAACGTATCCTTTGCTGGGTTGCTCTTTCAAGGTGATGGGCTTCATCGTCGCTTTATTGAAGAAGATATCTTCTGAGAAGATGCGGCTCGTACCGTTCGGACGGACAACGATCGCCTTGAATTCGCAATCTTGGTTGATCTGTACCGGGCCTTCATACTTGATGCTGGCGATCGTAGGATCGCTACCGTCTACCGTATAATAGATATCTCCTTCACCCAACTTCGTCAAGGCTATGTCGAGTGTTCCGTTCTCCGTATTGGTGGTCAGGGAGGCGTTAATATCGAAGATATGCTTTCCGTAATTATATCCCAAGCGATCGTAAAGTTGTGTCATGCGGGCCACACGGGGCAGGAACGTCTGATAATCTTTCTTGGACGGATCGCTCCACTGGATATCGGCTACGGCATCGATACGGGGCATGATCATGTATTCTACCTGTGAGAAGGTCGGGATATATTCCGTCCAGAGGTTGGCTTGCGCCCCGATCACGTACTTCTGGTCTTCAGGAGAGATACCGGCTGTCGGCTCAAAAGAATATACTTTCTCTAACGGCAAGTAACCACCGATAGCTTCGGGCTCAAGATCCGTATCCGCTGATTGATAGTAATCCAGATATACATATGTATTCGGTGTCATGACCACGTTATGCTTTTGCTTGGCGGCCTCGATACCTCCATCCATGCCTCTCCAGCTCATTACCGTGGCATTCGGGGCCAAGCCTCCTTCTAGGATCTCGTCCCAGCCGATGATATGGCGTCCTTTGCTCTCCACGAATTTCTCCATGCGGGAGATCACGTAGCTTTGCAAATATTCCTCGGCGGAATGCTTCTTATCTCCCTTGATACCTTCCGCCTTGATGCGAGCTTGGCATTTTGGGCATTTCTCCCAACGTACCTTCGGGCACTCATCACCACCTACATGGATATATTCGGACGGGAAAAGATCGATGACCTCGCTCAATACGTCTTCTAGGAATTGCATGGATTTCTCGTTTCCGGCGCAGATCACGTCGTCGGCTACTCCCCATTGACCCCATACGTCATAAGGGCCCCCGGTGCATCCCAGTTCCGGGTAAGTAGCCAAGGCTGCCAATTGATGTCCCGGCATATCGATTTCCGGGATGATCGTGATATGGCGTTCAGCGGCATAGTTGATGACATCGCGAATCTGGTCTTGTGTATAGAAGCCCCCGTATTCTTTTCCGTCATATGTTCCGGAGTTATGGCCGATCACGGTTTCCTTACGTTTAGATCCGATCTGTGTCAATTCCGGATATTTCTTGATCTCGATACGCCAACCTTGGTCATCGGACAGATGCCAGTGGAACGTATTTTGGTTGTGCAAGGCAAGGATATCGAGATACGTTTTTACCGAATCCACCGGGAAGAAATGGCGGCTGACATCCAGCATCATGCCTCTATAGGCAAAACGGGGATAGTCGTTGATGGTAGCTGCCGGTAATTCTACGTTCATCCCTTGGGCCGTGGCCGGGATCGATTTACGTAATGTCTGGATACCATAAAATACGCCGGCATCCGTGCTTCCGGCGATCCGTATCCCGTTATCGCTAACGGTCAGTTGATATCCTTCCGGATTCTGGATGCTTTGGTCGATAACGAGGCTGATCCCCTTACCGGGCTGGCCGGTAGCGGTTGCTAATTCATAGCCCGTGATTTCCTTGATATAAGAAGCGAGGAACTCGGCGTTCTTCTTCATCTTATCATTGCCCTCCGGATAAAATATCTTCGTGGATGGACTTAGGACGAAAGGATTTCCGTTCGTCAATGTTACTTCTTGTGGCAAAGGCACTACTCCGTAATCTCCTTTTACGGCCTTACCACCGGAGCAAGCGATCATTCCCGTGCAAAATGTCAGGACGAGCGCTAGTTTGCTTAGGCTGTTCATGTGTTTAGAGTTTAGAACGTAAAACAATAATTGATTCAGTATCACCGCCCAAAGATAAAAAGAATTAGCCGTTTTATCTAATGCTTTTACACTTTTGATGCGATAACCTTAGGGACTTTGTCTATATATAGAGACTATTTATCAACTGGTGCATGATCGTCCACCAGTTGTTGCATGATCATCCAACAGTTGGTGGACGATCATGCAACGGCTGTTGGATGATGAATACTTCTATAAGAAATGTCTAAGGAATATGGAAGAAACACCTAAGGTCTAAAGGGAAAAGGGCTAGGGACTAAGGGAAAAGAAACGTCTTCTTGAGAGGTATTTCCTTGTCTTTCTTATAATATGTATTCACACGTTTTACGGTTGTGCAGCGGATGTAAGCGTCATGGCAGTAGATGAGCGCTTGCCCTTTTCGGGAGGCTTCAGCAAGTATGCGCAGTTTCTCGTTGTATGACGTGATCGGATACGTATCGTAAGCCGAGATCCATTCCGGAGATACGCTGGCTACAAGGGGGATAACATCCCCGGCAAAGACAAAAGTCCGGTCCTCCGTATGGATATAGGGAACAATTTGTCCCGGAGTGTGCCCATCGTACAGGCGTAGCTCTATAGTGGGGCAAATCGATGTGTCGGCATCTAGCAGCCGTAAGGAATTAGCGTCTGCGACGGCTTGCATATTCTCGATGAAATAGGAATCTCTCTCCAAGGCGTTCGGATGAAGGAAATTCTCCCATTGCTTGCGGCTAACCCAGTGGTTCGCATTTGGGAATGAGAGAAATAAATGTCCGGTAGATTCATCCTTTTGCGTGGTATAACCGCAATGATCGAAATGGAGATGAGTGAGGACAACATCCGTGATTTCCTCCGGTTGAATTCCCCGGTTTCGTAGTTCCGTGCCGAGGTCTATCAAGTTGAAGAAGCGGTAATAACTTAGTTGTTTTAAGTGTTTATTTCCCGCTCCGTTATCTACTAGGACGATGCGTCCGTCATCTGTTTTTATGACAAGGCTACGCATGGCGAGCACGCAACCATTTGTCTCGTCGCTCGGATAGCGACGGCTCCAAGCGCTTTTAGGAATGGCCCCGAACATGGCGCCTCCGTCGGCGTAGAAGTAGCCGGTATCGATGATTTGTAGTTTCATGGTTTCTGCATTCTTTCTTTGGGGGAGTAAAGGTATGGTTTTTATCATACTCAATAGTATAATAAATGTGAAAATGACTGGTTTAAACGTTGGTTTAGACTAGTCATTTTGATGGATGGGATAGTGCATTTGACACAATTTTAATATTGGATGTAATGTGTTGATTATAAGTCTTATTACTAATAGAATCGAAAAATGATTTAAATGAATGTTGCTTAATTTAAATTAATGGTTAACTTCGCGGACGACTAGTCTAAACGAACGTTTTAGCTAGTCATTTTTATTAGGGACTGCGCTCAGAGATAGCAGAAAGTAGGTTTTTGGTGTTTGAATATTGTTAATCTCAATTAATTATAACCATTTAATAATAAAGATGGAAAAATGTAGTAAGAAGAGCAAGCAATTGTGTTTAAGCTTGTTCAAACCAAGTGTTATGATGCTTACCACGGGATTCCTATGTATGGCCTCCTTTCAAGGATTGGCGGCTGTGGAACCCTCGCACAACTACGGACCGAATGTTGAATCGGTCATGCAAAATGGTAAGACTATTACGGTTAAGGTTTCAGATTCAATGGGTGAGTTGATCGGCGCGAACGTGTTGGTCAAGGGAACTACTATCGGTAACGTAACCGACATGAACGGCTCGGTTACGTTGCAAGATGTGCCCGCAAACGCTGTTTTGGAAATCTCTTATATCGGTTACACGACCAAGGAAGTCCCGGTTGGCAGTCAAAGTGTTATAAATGTTACGTTGTCGGAAGATTCCCAGGCTCTTGAAGAGGTCGTGGTCGTAGGTTACGGTACGATGGAGAAGAAGCAAGTGACCAGCTCCGTTACCTCATTGTCTGCCGGCGATATGATGAAGGGTGTGGGTGGTGCCGATATCACCAGCTCTTTGCAAGGTAAGATCAGCGGTTTGATCTTGCAAAATAATGGTAGTGCCAATGGTACGACCACGATCCAGTTGCGTGGTTTGACCTCTATCAACTCTGGTAAGGCTCCATTGATCGTTGTCGATGGTTTCCCGGGAGGTGATATTCGTGCCTTGAACCAAGACGATATCAAATCTATCGATGTGCTGAAAGATGCTTCCGCTGGTGCGATCTATGGTACACGTGCTGCTTCGGGTGTGATCTTGATCACAACGAAGAGTGGTTCTAACACGAATGGTAAAGTAAAATTGAATTATAGTACTGAGCTTTCGAAGAAACAAAACTATGGCCGTCCGGATATGATGACCGCCGATGAATATCGCAATCGTACGGACGTGAATATCACTGATTACGGGCAGAACGCTGATTGGTGGGACGCTCTTTTGCAGAAGGATAACTTCTCGCAAAAACATCACCTCTCTTTGGAGCTAGGTACCGAGAACGCACAAGTGTACACCTCTTTCTTCTATGAGACCAACGAAGGCATCACGATTAAGGATAACCGTAAGGACTATGGTGGACGCTTGAATGCAAACTTTAAGCTGTTCGATGGTTGGTTAGAGATCCGTCCGATCGTGGATTATCGTCAGACTGCTCGTACTTCCGATGGATCGGATGAGGATAAGAAGGCAAACTTCAAGCAGGCGTTGTATAATAACCCGACTCGTTCGCCATTTGACCCGGAAAGCCCGACAGGCTATAATGTGTGGACTGGCGAGACATTGGACTATAATATCGTAGCCGACCGTATGTTGACCGACTATGAGGGATTGGACAAGTGGTTCAAGCCTGAGGTTACAATGAAGTTGAACATCAAGCCCATTGAGGGATTGAGCTATTCTCAGACATTGGGTTACGAGAACCGTCAGTGGGAGCTCCACCAGTTCCGCTCTCGTTACCACCGCGATGAGGTGACAAACAACCGTGGCGGTTGGGCTAAACTTGAGTTCTCAAAGACTGAGCACCTTACATCTGAGGGTTACTTCACATATCTGAAGGAGTTCAAGGGTGGCCATAGCTTGAATGCCGTTGCTGGTTACTCTTATTTCGAGAAGAATGGAGAGAATTTCAATGCTGAGAACTATGACTTCGGTGTTGAGGGACTGAAATATTGGGACTTAGGTGCGGGTTCATATCTGACAGATGGTAAGGCTGCCATGGGATCAGGTAAGAATATCACAGAGCGCCTGTTTGCATTGTATGCTCGTGCCAACTACTCTTACAATGACAAATATATGGTTTCTGCCACAATCCGTCATGAGGGATCATCAAAGTTTGCCGCCGAGAACCGTTGGGGTAACTTCTGGGCGTTGTCCGGAGGTTGGCGTGTATCTGCCGAGGAGTTCATGAAGGAGTTTGACTGGGTGAGCGACTTGAAGGTTCGTTTTGGTTATGGTGTTACAGGTAATAACGACTTCGATGCTTCCTATATGGCTAATACGTTGAGCCGCGACCAATACTGGATGCTTCCTAGCGGAAGCTGGGCTTATGTCTATGGTCCGAGCTCTAACGTGAATCCTTATTTGGGATGGGAGGAGAAGAAGGAGTGGAATATCGGTGTGGACTACTCATTCTTTGGCAACCGTATGTATGGTAAGTTCGATTACTATCGTCGTAAGATCGATGGTATGATCTACGAGGTGAATGTTCCACAGCCACCGTATCCAAATGGCAAGCAATGGCAGAATATTGGCGAGATGGAGAGTAAAGGATGGGAGTTCGAGGTTGGTGGTGACATCATCCAGAATAAGGACTTCACTTGGACTTCCAGCTTGAATATGAGCCATAACTCGGGTAAGATCCTTACGATGTATGGCAACAATTCACGTATGGATGGTAACGCTATGGATGAACCGGGATGGCCGGGCGATGCCGCTCGTATTGAAGAGGGGGCAGAGATCGGTGCGTTCCATATGTGGAAATTCGCTGGATTCGACGATAAAGGAGACTTCCTTTTGTACAATAAGGATGGTGAGGTTATACCTGCTTCCCAGAAGAGTGTAGACGACAAACAATATATCGGTAATTATCTGCCCAAGGTGATGATGGGATGGAACAATACCTTTACTTATAAGAATTTTGACTTGGGTATTAATATGCGTAGTTGGATAGGTTTCGATGTCTTGAATACTTATCCGATGTACTTGGGTATCCAGGGACAGAGTGGTGCCGGCCAGTGGAATCTTTGGAAACCGGCGCTTGACGATCCGAAGTTTAAGGACATTCGCGGCGTGAAGCAGCTTTGCGATTACTTCTTGGAGGATGGCTCGTTCTTGAAGATAGATGCGATTACGTTAGGTTATACATTGGCGTTGAATAAGTATACAAAATGGGCAGAGCGTCTGCGCGTATATGGAACTGTCGGCAATGTAGCGACTATTACAGGATATAGCGGACATAATCCAGAGGTAGATATCACAGGCTGGACAGGTGGTACCGATAAGGTTTGGAACTGTGACCCGATTGTCCGCACATACACTTTAGGTATTCAAGTAACATTCTAAAAAAGGTAAGAAGAAAATGAAAATTAGCAAGATAACAAATTGGATGGTAGCCGGGGCTGCTTGCTTGCTGCTGGGTACCTCATGTGATGTGGATCCTACCTTCTATTCGCAGGTTGTTCCCGACACGTATTATACGAATGCAGACGCGATTTGGTCGCGTTTTAATCGTCCTTTTACGCATTGGCGTTGGTGGGTAGCTCATAACGACGCTCGTGTGCGCTTGATGGAAGTGGGAACTGATGCTATGTGTGTGCCTACTCGTGGTAATGACTGGTTTGATGGCGCCGTTTATCAGAACATGCATCATCATCATTTTATGGATGATATGAGCCCGATGAAGGATGGATGGGACTTGACGACGATGGGTGTGGCTCAGTCGTGGAGTGCCTTGGAGGATTTGGAGAATATCGATTTCGTATCGGTGGGCTTGACTGAGGAGGATCGTGTATCAATGATTAATCAGTTGAACGTATTGGCTGCCTCTTTTTATTTGGATGGTTTGGACATGTTTGGTGGTATGCCTCTTTACACATCTACGAAGGAGGATGTGAAGGCTCGTGCTACAGATGTGGAGACTTTCCATTTTATCGACTCCTTGTTGGATGTATCTATGCCGAATCTTCCGTTGAAGGAGACCTTGGGAGCACCCGAGACGAACGTTATCCATCGTGCTGTGGCTGCGGCTTTGAAGGTTCGTTTGTATTTCAACGCTGAATCGTATATCAATAAACCGATGTATGAGGAGGCCGCTAAGATTTGTCAGGATATTATCGATGGAAAGTATGGTCAGTATAAATTGGCCAACCATTTCACCGAGATCTTTGGTTGGGGTAATGAGACTTGCCCGGAGATTATCTGGACAGTACCTTCCGAGAATGCCAAAGGTGAGACGGATGGTGGTTTGACTGCCTTCACTCTTCCCTATAATTTCAAGGATTTCTTAGGGGGCTTGCAGGATGCTAGTGGTAATAATGGGCTTTGCCTATGCCCTAGTCGCGATCCGGAGGGTAACTTGTATAAGTTTAACGTAGGTAATCCATACGAGACATTCAACGACAAGGATATCCGTAAGCAGCAGTATGTATATGAGGGTGGTCGCAAATACCGTGGTATGTTTATCGTTGGTGAGTTGCAAAACCCGGATTTCCCCGAGTACAAATGCTTGGGTGCCCGCGAGTATGCCGGCAAGGTCTTGAATGTCGTAGACCAGATCGCTCATATCAGCCAGGTGGGCAATACGGTAGCCAGTCTTAAGGATCTGACTTCTACGATTGCCGATGCAGAGGAGAACTCAGGCGTGCGTGTTCTTAAATTTAGTCCTCTGCCTAATCAAGATGAGTTCAAGGAACGTTTCAACCCAGATTGTCCTGTAATTCGTCTGACAGAGATCTATTATACTTTGGCGGAATGTAAGATGCGTTTGGGCGATAAGAATGGTGCGGCCGATATCATCAACTCCATCCGTAAGCGTAACTTCGAGGGTGGAAACGACCCGGATCCTGTTACCGCTGCCAATTTGGATAAATACCGTATGCTGAAGGAATGGATGCAAGAGTTCTTGCGCGAGGCCCGTCGTCGCACGGACTTAATCCGTTGGGACGCATATGTGACAGAGGATTGGTGGGATCATAAGGCTACGAACGATGAGAAATACAATCGTTATCCATTGCATCAATTGTCATTGGGTGCGAACCCGTTGTTGGAACAGAACCCGGGATATTAATAAGTTAAACTTAATATAAAAAAGGAGGTATGTCAGTTGGGCATACCTCCTTTTTTTGATATGGTGTGGAAAACGCAGTAGTACTTACTTAACCGGAGAATATATACTTCATCGGGCAAGTAAGTATATATTTGTAGACGAAGTAAGTACTACTGCGTTTTCTGGCATATAATTTTGATCTGCTATTAGTTCTTATTCAAAATGGGAGGAATTGCGTTTGATCGAGCGTTTTTTCCTGCCAGTCAAGCGTATTGTCAAGGAAAGTTTTTGAGATCATATGTTCTTATCTTGTTCTGATAAAAAGGAATGTCTATCTTTGTTCATGGTAAGTATATCTAAACGATCATCGCTATGAACCAGACAATTTATCCTATCGGCATACAGAACTTTGAGAAGATCCGTAAAGACGGTTATCTCTATATTGATAAGACAGCTTTGATTTATCAGTTGGCTAAGACCGGAAGTTACTATTTCTTGAGTCGTCCGCGGCGTTTCGGCAAGAGTCTCTTGCTATCTACGTTGGAGGCCTATTTCCAAGGGAAGAGGGAGCTGTTCGAGGGGTTGGCGATGGAACGGTTGGAGAAAGACTGGGAGGTATATCCGATCTTGCATTTGGACTTGAATGCTCGTCATTATAAAGATACTGCCGCTCTGACTAGTATCTTGAATGAGTTCTTGGAGAAATGGGAGGCTTTATATGGAACGGAGAAACAGGATCGTGCCTTGGAGGAACGTTTCAGTTATGTGATAGAACAGGCTTACCGCCAGACCGGGCATCGCGTGGTGATATTGATTGACGAGTACGACAAGCCTTTGCTGCAAAACCTGCACGATGAAAAGACGCAAACGCAATTGCGGAATATGTTGAAGCCTTTCTACGGCGTGTTAAAGACGATGGATAGAGCCATTCGTTTCGCTTTGTTGACAGGGGTGACGAAGTTTGGTAAGGTAAGCGTGTTCAGCGATTTGAATAACCTTATGGATATCTCGATGGACAATCGCTACGTCGAGATATGTGGCATCACGGAGAAAGAGATACATGCCTACCTAGAAGAGGAGTTGAAGGAGCTGGCTGAGACACAGGAACTGGATTATGAGGAAACCAGCCAGAAACTCAAGGAGCGCTATGACGGATACCATTTTACCGCCAAGTCTGCGGGAATATACAATCCCTTTAGCCTATTGAATACCTTCGCCAAGATGGAGTTCGGAGATTATTGGTTCGAGACCGGTACGCCCTCTTACCTCGTTGAATTACTCAAGCATACCCATTACGACCTTTACGAGATGGCGAACACGGAGACTGATGCGGATGTGTTGAACAGTATCGATGCTGCCTCGAAAAATCCCGTTCCCGTAATCTACCAGAGTGGTTACTTGACGATCAAGGATTACGATCCTGAATTTGGTATCTACCGGCTAGGTTTCCCCAACCGGGAAGTGGAAGAAGGTTTCGTGAAATATCTCCTTCCATTTTACACGAGTGTTAGTGCGCCCAAGACCCCTTTCGAGATCGGGCAACTCGTACGAGAGATACGCTCCGGTGATTACGATGCGTTCTTCCGCCGTTTACAAAGCTTCTTCGCTGATACACCCTATGAGGTGATCGCCGGCCAGAAGCCGGAGCGTGATACGGAGTTGCATTACCGGAACGTGCTTTTTATCGTATTTAAGTTGGTTGGACTTTATACGCAGGTGGAATATCATACCTCACAAGGGCGTATTGATCTCGTTCTGAAGACCGATCGCTATATCTACGTGATGGAATTCAAGCTGAACGGCACCGCCGAGGAGGCGTTGCGTCAGATAGAGGAAAGACAGTATGCGCTTCCCTTTGCGAGTGATCCACGGCAAGTTTTTAAGATCGGCGTGAACTTCTCCTCTGTGACCCGTAACATCGAGCGATGGTTGGTGGAATAATAATCTATTAAGTATATGAACTGGAAACAAACGCTTTTCTGGTCTTTTTCGGCAGCTGCTATTTTTTATTATTTCCTGCTTTTTGGCGTGTTTGTGTTTGTCGGTCAGGAGGAGATGCAATTGTTTATACCTGAGTGGTGGTATATCCGGGAGTTCCTTTTTCAGCCGGGAGGATTTTGCGCTGTCGCCGGGCAATGGATCATTCAATACTACCGGCAGCCTATGTCGGCGGTGGTTCTCCATACGGTTTTACTCGTTGGTTGCGGGTTTATGGTCTATAGGATCTTGCGTTGTTTTTCTGACAAGACCTACCTGCTGTTCCTCTCTTTATTGCCGGTCCTGTATCTGGTTAAGATGAGTATTCATGGGGAGTATTTGGTGGACGGGACGGTTGGCGTGGTTTTGATGCTTTTAGCTTTGTCGGTCTCGCTAAAGGTGCGGCGGGCGGGTTCTATTGCCGGATACGGAATTGCCTCTACACTTTTTTTATGTGGGCTGACCGGGCTTCTTTCGGTCTGTTACGCTTTCTTATATACGCTGTTAGCCTTACTCCGCTACAAAACGTCGCGGCAAAGATTGGCCGCCGCTGCCTGCTTGATCCCAGCGCTTTTTATCTATTTGTTTAGCGGATGGTTAGGGATTCCTGTACCTTTGTCTGATGGATGGATGCCGGAAGCCTATCTGGAGATACAGCGATTACCTCATTATTATATGTATCGTGTATGGACTTTCTTTACCCTTTCGATTGTCGGTGTTGCTTTATTTGCTCGCTTTGTTCCGGTGATTGGCGAGAAGAGTAAATGGATGGATCGGGTAGCCCTTGTTGTTTGTCTGATCACGGCGCTGGTATCCATCCGGTTTTGCCTGCCGGAACCTTGGCATGCGCAACGCATGATGCTTGACGAGCTCTCTTTCTTAGCCCGGGAGAGGCAATGGGACGCCATTATTGATAAGTACCGGGGAAAGCAGATCTATAATTATGTTAGCTTAAACTATTTGAATATGTCGTTGGCCCATAAGGGAGAATTGGCCGACCGGATGTTTACTTTCGATCAGAAAGGAACGAAAAGCTTATGTGCCGATTGGAATCAGACCTTTTACATGGATCGTTTATTGAGCGATGTTCATTTTCTTGTTGGCGATGTCTCTTTGTCTGAAAGCTTTGCGATGGACGGATTTACGCAAGCCAAACGTAAAGGGAGTGCCCGCATGATGCAACGTTTCGTGCAAGTTTGTCTGATTAGGGGTGAGGTGGCGCTGGCCAAGAAATATTTGGACTTGCTTGCCGCTATGCCATTCTATAAAGATTGGGCTTGCCGTTATGCTATCTATCTGGTACATCCGGAATTAATGGATAAAGATCCGGAGTTGAGTGACAAATATATGCCTGTTGAGAAAAGGGATCGACTGAGTTTGTCCGTACCTGTCGATTCCTTATGGAGTGGATACAATCTTCCGGATCATCGGATCGGTTGGGAATACCGGGGATGTTATTATTTGTTGGGTAAGAAGCTGGATGCATTTGGCCGATTCTTGGAAGAGACATCTTTCATGAAGGGGGAACCGATACCCCGGCATTTCCAAGAAGCCGGATTGTTGTTGGCGGACAAAGACAGTATATCGCTTTCCTCCTATTCCATACAGCCGGAGATCGTAGACCGATACCGGGAATTCAAGCAGGTTTTGGGACGATCTGCCAACCAAGTGGATGTGTCCTCGATGTATCGACAATTTGGAGATACCTATTGGTATTATTACTATTTCAAGATCTTTAAAGGAGAAGAACAATGAAGCGATTATCTATCTGTTGGATTATAGGTTGTCTTTTGGGACTTGTGGCTTGTAGGCCGGAAGTTCCTGCGCAAGCGGAACAAGGAGAAACTGACGTGTTTCCGGATTACAGGGAAGTTACTGTACCGGTCAATATGGCCCCTCCCAATTTCAAGTTGGTTGATCAACAGCTACAGGGGATAACTCGGTTGAAAACTATGAATAGGGAGTTGATAATCGCAGCCGATCATGGTGTTTTCAACCTGCCGGAAACGGATTGGAAGACCCTGTCGCAGGACGCACAAGGAAAACAAATAGATGTGACGGTTTATTTTCGAGAACCTCAAAGTAATTGGAAACAAATGAGTTTCCCTATCTATGTGTCAAGAGATTCCGTTGACGCTTATTTGGTGTATCGCCGTATTTTTCCCGGATATCGGATGTGGAACGAGATGGGGATTTATCAACGATGTGTTGAAAACTATGTTGAAAAGTCTATTCTTGATAACCAATCGACAAATAATAGTTGTATGAACTGCCATGCCTTTTGTGAGCGACAAGGGGAACAAATGCTTTTTCATCAGAGGGGTTCTCATAATGGGACTTACTTGATTGATCATCGGCAGGTAAAGAAGATTGCGTTGGAACGGGACGGTAAGCTGGCTTCGTTCGTTTATCCGTATTGGCATCCATCCGGCCGGTATGTCGCTTTTTCTACCAATGAGACCCACCAAGACTTCCATCTTTCCGATGAGAATCGGATTGAGGTATATGACGTGGAATCGGACGTGCTGATCTATGACACGGAGAAGGAGAGGGTATTCAGTTCGCCATTATTGGCTTCCATGGCGTGTTATGAGACTTTTCCCACTTTTACTCCGGATGGTAACTATCTGCTGTTCTGTTCGGCGGATTCTGTCTGTATGCCGGAAAATTATCGGGATGTCCGGTATAACCTGCTACGAGTCGCTTTTGATCCGGAAGACGGTTCGATTGGAACCCAAGTGGATACCTTATATAATGCGAGGGAAGCGGGCCGGAGTGTTAAGTTCCCGAGAGTCTCCCCGGATGGGAAGCGGCTACTTTATACGGTGTCCGATTATGGCAATTTCTCTATTTGGCATAAGGATGCGGATTTGTATATGCTGGATCTGTCTACCGGGGCAATCGATTCTTTGCCGGAAGTGAATAGCCCGGATGTAGAGAGCTATCATTCTTGGAGCGGCAATAGTCGTTGGTTTGTCTTTTCCAGCCGCCGGGACGATGGGCTTTTCACACGCCCGTATTTGGTACATGTGAATGAGCGGGGGCAGTGCGGTAAACCTTTCTTGTTACCGCAAGCATCTCCGGATTATTATGAATGCTCCCTGTTCTCGTTTAATGTTCCGGAATTTATACATACTCCGGTTATAATCTCGAAGGAAAGGCTGGTCGAGGCTTCACGAAAAGAAGACACTACGACCATTAAACATATCGAGGGCATCTAATTTTTCACTTCTTTGTGCCGAAGGTATTTATAAAAGTCGTACTTTTGCGCTAAAATCAAAACGATGCGAAAAGTTCATTTGATCTCCGTAACCGAACCTTTGGTTTTAGATCTAGCCCTAGCACTTCGAGAAAAAGGATATGAGGTAAGCGCTTCCGGTTGTGGTCTGACTGAAGAGATGATAGGAAGACTTCATAACGCGGGCTGTACCTGTTATGGGGATGGGTGGTTTCCGGAGAAATTAATAAAAGATATTCACTCGGTGGTTTTGGGTGCTAAAGTAAAGCAAGATAACCCGGAATTATTGCGTGCGAAGGAATTGGGGATGTTAATCCAATCTATTCCGGAATTTATATTTCAACGGACTCGGTCGAAAACTCGGGTTGTTGTGGCGGGTAGTCGTGGAAAGAAGACAATTATTTCCATGATGGTCTGTGCGTTGCGCCGGCAAAAGTTGGCGTTCGACTATGCGTTGACTAGCAAGGTGGACTCGCTTCCGAATCGGGTACATTTGAGTTATGAGGCACGTATCGCTTTGATCGAAGGAGATGAGCATATCACCTCTGCCTTGGACAAGCGTTTCCAATTGGAATTCTATCGTCCGCATATCGCCATCCTGACGAATTTATCTTGGTCTACCGAGACGGATCATGCGACTCCGGAGGCTTATTTATCCACTTATCAGTCTTTCTCCGTTTCTATTGAGCGGGAAGGGAAATTGATTTATTTTGGAGGTGATGATACTGTCAGTCAGTTGGCAGGGGACGTCCGGAGCGATATCACCGCTATCCCTTTTGAGGAACATCCGGTCGTGGAGAAAGACGGGCAGACTTTTTTGCATACTCGCTACGGAGACTATCCGGTACGGATTCCCAATCGCTATTTCTTGATCAATCTGAATGCTGCACGTTTGGCTTGCCGGCAGTTAGGCGTTAAAGACGCGGATTTTTATCAAGCGTTATCGGAATATAGTTTATCTTTGCCGATATGATAATAGCTAGACAAAAAAGAAAAGAGAATATCGCTGAATATCTGCTTTATATGTGGCAGGTTGAGGACTTGATCCGGGCGAATAAGTTCGATATGGATTCGATCAACCGCACGGTGATCGCCCATTACGACCAGCCCGAGGAGGTGAAGAAGGAAATCGCTCAATGGTACGAGGAATTGATCGAGATGATGCGTAGCGAAGGGGTGATGGAGAAAGGTCATATCCAATTGAACAAGAATGTGATTATTACTTTGACCGATTTGCATCTCCGTCTTTTGAAATCTCCGAAAGAGATGGTTTATAGCGCGGCTTATTATAAGACGCTTCCTTATATCGTACAGCTCCGGGCTAAATCGGGTGGAGAGGATCTGCCGGAGCTGGAAACTTGTTTCGCTGCCGTATATGGCTATCTGCTTTTGCGTATGCAAGGGAAAGAGGTGAGTGCGGAGACGTTAGAGGGTATTAAACAAATCAGCTCCTTCTTGGCGTTGCTCGCCGAGAAATATCGGGAAGATATGAAAGGGGAACTTAAACTAGAGGATTAATAATAGATATAGACATGAAGACAGTTTTGGTAACCGGAGCGAACGGTCAATTGGGAAGTTCTATCCACGCTCGTATCAGCCAGTATCCCGGCTATAATTTTCTTTTTACGGATATAGATACGTTGGATATTTGCGACAAGGAGGCCGTCCGGAAATATGTCTTGGAAAATGATGTTCAATATGTCATGAATTGCGCCGCTTATACGGCGGTGGATAAAGCGGAGGAGCATGAGGATTTGTGTATGCGCATCAACCGGGATGCGGTACGGAACTTAGGTGAGGCCGCTCATGCCGTAGGTGCGAAGGTGATTCATGTATCTACCGATTATGTGTTCGATGGAACGAGTTGCCGTCCTTATCTGGAAAGCGATGCGACTTGTCCTGTTTCCGTATATGGACGTACGAAACTGGCGGGAGAGCAGGCCTTGATGGAGGTGTGTCCGGATTCCGTGATTATCCGTACGGCTTGGTTGTATTCCGAGTATGGAAACAATTTTATGAAGACGGTATTGCGTTTGGGAAAGGAGCGGGATGAGTTGCGTTTCATATTCGACCAAGTGGGTACGCCTACTTATGCCGGAGATTTAGCGGTCGCTATGCTTACCGTGCTGGAACGTGCCGAGGCGGGTAAATTTATACCGGGTATCTATCATTTCTCGGACGAGGGGGTGTGTAGCTGGTATGATTTTACGGTAAAGATCTTGCAAATAGCAGGTATGAATAACCGGGTGATACCCATAGAGACCAAGGATTATCCGACACCGGCCAGCCGGCCGCATTATAGCGTATTGAATAAAGGTAAGATAAAAAGCTCGTACGGACTGACGATTCCCCATTGGGAGACTAGCTTGGCCTACTGCATGAATAACAAAGTGTAACTGATAACAATATATACATATAAAATAGAATGAGCCAGTATTCAGAAGAGATTGAAAGAAGAAGAACGTTTGCCATAATCAGCCACCCGGATGCCGGTAAGACTACACTTACCGAGAAATTATTGTTATTTGGTGGCGCTATCCATGTAGCGGGAGCGGTGAAGTCTAATAAAATCAAGAAGACTGCCACGTCCGACTGGATGGAGATTGAGAAGCAACGCGGTATCTCCGTAGCTACCTCCGTAATGGCTTTTGATTATTCCGATCATAAGATTAATATCTTGGATACACCGGGCCACCAAGATTTCGCCGAGGATACGTTCCGTACCTTGACGGCGGTGGATAGCGTTATTATCGTAATCGATATCGCCAAGGGCGTGGAGGCGCAGACTCGTAAGTTGATGGAGGTTTGCCGTATGCGTAAGACTCCGGTGATCGTTTTTGTCAACAAGATGGACCGTGATGGTAAAGATCCTTTTGATTTGCTGGATGAGATAGAAGAAGAATTACAGATAAAGGTACGCCCATTGAGCTGGCCGATCGATATGGGACAACGTTTCCGGGGCGTATACAATATTTTTGAGCAGAAACTGAACCTATATACCCCGAGTAAGCAATATGTGACGGAGAATGTGGAATTCAAGGATATCACTAGTCCGGATCTCGAGACTTATATTGATCCTACGCAAGCTGCGAAGCTTCGTGAGGATATAGAGTTGATAGAGGGGGTTTATCCCGAATTTGATGTGAATACGTATTTGGATGGGGATATCGCTCCGGTATTCTTTGGTTCCGCTCTGAATAACTTCGGTGTGAAAGAGCTATTGGATTGCTTTATCCGTATCGCTCCCTCGCCACGTCCGATCCATGCGGTAGAGCGTGTGGTAGACCCGAATGAGGATAATTTCACCGGCTTCATTTTCAAGATCCATGCGAATATGGACCCGAACCATCGCAGTTGTATCGCTTTTGTGAAGATTTGTTCCGGTCGTTTTGAGCGTAATGCGAACTATAAGCATGTACGCTTCGGTAAGATGATGCGTTTCAGTAGCCCGACGGCTTTCATGGCTCAGAAGAAAGAAGTGGTGGATGAGGCGTTCGCGGGTGATATTATCGGTTTGCCGGATACCGGGAATTTTAAGATAGGGGATACGTTGACTTCCGGAGAGGAATTGCATTTCAAGGGATTGCCAAGCTTCTCTCCCGAGATGTTCAAATATATAGAGAACGCCGATCCGATGAAGGCAAAGCAATTGAACAAAGGTATCGAGCAATTGATGGACGAGGGTGTAGCCCAGTTGTTTACCAATCAATTCAATGGCCGGAAGATTATCGGTACCGTGGGACAATTGCAGTTTGAGGTTATTCAATACCGCCTGTTGCATGAGTATGCCGCTCAATGTAAATGGGAGCCGATCAGCCTATATAAGGCTTGCTGGATCGAGAGTGATAACCAAGAGGCATTGGAGAATTTCAAGAAACGTAAGGCGCAATATATGGCGTTGGATAAGGAAGGCCGTGATGTTTATTTAGCGGATTCCAGCTATGTATTGATGATGGCCCAACAGGATTTTCCGGATATTAAGTTCCATTTTACATCAGAGTTCTAATATGAAAAGTCAATTCTCCATTCTTTGTTTACTTGTTAATATCTTGTTGATAAGTTGTGAACAGGCTCCCCAATACTATGAGGTATCCGGAAGGCTTCATACACCTTATCATATTAAGTTTGAGCATACTAAACCATTGGATAAGGAGATTGACGAGCAGTTGAAATATTTCTACCACCTGTTTAATGCTTTTGATTCTACTTCGGTAATCAGTCAGGTAAACCAGAACCGTGACATACGGGTAGATACGCTCTTCCAAAAAGTCTTTAAGAAGGCGCTTGAAGTGTCTACTGAGACAAATGGGGCCTACGACGTGACTTGCGCCCCGTTGATCAACCTTTGGGGGTTTGGCTTCAGCCGGAAGGATAGCGTAACCCCTGCCCATATCGACAGTGTCCGTCAGTTTATCGGTTTTCAGAAAGTTCGTTTAGAAGGGGATCGCATCGTGAAGGACGATCCTCGCTTGATGATGAACTTTTCTTCTTTGGCGGATGGAACGGTTTGCGATATGATAGCCCAAATGCTGGAGAAGAAAGGGGTCCGTAATTATTTGGTGGAGTTTGGTGGCGAGATGCGTGTGAAAGGTGTGAATCCCTCGGGCATGGATTGGCGCTTAGGGATCACGAAGCCTACGGATGACGCTGCCGGCATGAATCAAGAACTCGAGCAGATCGTTAGCTTCCCTAAACCGTTAGGAATGGCTACATCAGGTAATTACCGTAATTTTTATATAAAGGATGGACGTAAATACGCCCATACGATCGACCCTCGTGAAGGTTGCCCTGTACAGCGGGATATCCTTAGCGCTACGATCGTCGCTCCGGATGCCATGACCGCTGATGCGTATGCTACCGCGTTTATGGTCTTAGGCTCGGAGGAGGCTAAGTCCTTATGCGCTAAAGTGCCGGGTCTTGAATATTTTATTATTTGTTCCGATTCGATAGGAGACGGGTATCATCCGGAATACTCTGAGGGCTTTCGTCAATATCTGGTGACTGCCGATAAGTAATCGATTTATTTATAAGCTGTTAAGATGTTGTTCTTAGAATAGGCATTGTAAGATCTTTATGATGCCCATTCTAAGGAGCTTATAATGCCCATCGTAAGCATGCTATAATGGGCATTGTAAGAAAGGTCTATTTATAGGATAGATTTGATCTCTTCCAGAGAGCGGACTGTATGGGTCGGGGTGAATCCATCGGCAGGTAATCCTTCCGGATTCAACCATATCTGGTCGATCTTGGATTGGTAAGCCCCAATGATATCAGCTTCCCAGCTATCCCCGATCATTAAGCTCTCGGATCGGCGTGAGTTCGTGTTCTTTAAGGCGAAGTCGAAAATACCTTTATGGGGTTTTTGTATATTAGCGTCCTCGGACAGGATCATCCGTTCGAAATAAGGAGCCAAGCCTGCGTTGCTAAGTTTCTTGAATTGTACCTCACGGAATCCATTGGATAAAATAAATAACCGATAGGAAGGGCGGAGATATTCCAGTAATTCAATGGCTCCGGGCACTAATCGGGTTTTGGTGGTCGTGCGTTGCAAGAAATCATTATTTACCGATAAGACGGTTTTCTTATCTTCTATTCCTAACGGACGAAGTACGTAGAGAAATCGATCCAAGATTAAGGTTTGCCGGTCTATTTCCCCCGAACGGTACTTGGCCCATAAGTCTAGATTATGAGGCATATAAATATCGAAGAAAGCCTCGAAAGAGGCATAATACCGATTAAAGTGGTAATCGGTATATAGCTCTTCAAGGCATTCTTTATTGTTATGGTACGTGTCCCAAAGGGTATCGTCCAAATCGATAAATATACTTTTATAAATCATTATCCAACTTCGATCACTAAATACTTGCCTAGGCTCCAGAAAGCCTTCTCGTCATTTATTTTCAAGGTCAAGTTTCCGTCTTCATCCTCTACGAACTCATAAGATCCTTCCGGATGATTGGATTTTAGTTTAGCCTTGCTTGCGAACAAAGGAATTTCTTTTACCTCACGGATATCGATAGAGATGAAATAATCCTTGTTGAAACCACTCTGCAATACTTTAGATTTAGAGAACAGGCCACCACCGGATAAGATCTTCTGTTCCTTCAATTCCTTGGAAGTACCGAAACAGTAGTAAGCCGTGTGAAGGGCTTTATCTTGAGCGTTCAATTTCTCGGATTGAGCGGCTGCGGTAGTAGCCAGACTTTCCACATCCTCATTCAAGGAACTTACCATCTCGTCCAATTCTTGGATACGTACGTTCTTCTTTGCCAAATCCTCTTGCAAAGCGACAATCATCGTTGCCTTTTGATCCAGCTCGGAGGAAAGACGATCGATCGTCTTTCGTAATGCGGAAGATTGAATACCGCTTTTCTTCAATTTCTCCTCCAACTGGCTGATTTGCTCCTTGTTCTTCTTCAAGGTCTCGCTGATCAATTGCATGTTTTGCTTGATTTGATCTCTGCGTGACTGATTTAGCTCACCGCCGGTTTGTTGTTGGATTGTCAAATAATTCTCGGCATCACGTATAGATTGAAAATCAGATTCAATATCATTTAGGGTGGAGAGCATATCATTAAGCTCATCCGTGTTCTTCGTATTCTCGATACGTAGAGAATCGTTCTCAGCCTTTAGTTTCTTGTAATCCGCTGAATTTTGGCCACAAGAGGCCAGCATGGCTGTGCAGACACATACTAATAATACTTTCTTCATGTTCTTTTTGCTTGTTAAGTTAAACATCTTTTTCTGTCTCTTTGTCCTTTTTATCTTTTAAGCCTGCTAATACAATAACAATCTCACCCCTTGGTTCGTTCACGGTAAAATGCTGAATTACTTCTTCTAAGGAACCTCGTACGGTTTCCTCGTGTAATTTGGAGATTTCCCGGGATACTGATACTTGGCGGTCCGTACCGAAAAACTCGGCGAATTGCGTCAAGGTCTTGAGCAGACGGAAAGGTGATTCATAAAAAATAATAGTCCGGTATTCCAAAGCCAATTCTTTTAGCCGGGTCTGCCTTCCTTTCTTTTGAGGGAGAAACCCCTCGAAACAGAACTTCTCATTGGGTAATCCGGACGCTACCAAGGCGGGCACGAAAGCCGTAGCTCCGGGCAGGCACTCTACGTCTACCCCTTGGCGAACACATTCCCTCACCAACATGAATCCCGGATCGGAGATGGCCGGCGTACCGGCATCGGAAACAAGGGCGATATTCTCGCCTCCCTTGATACGGGCCGCGATTTGCTCCACCGTCTTATGTTCATTGAACTTGTGGTGGGACTGCATCTTGTTCTGTATCTCGAAATGTTTCAGCAAGATGCCGGTCGTACGGGTATCCTCCGCTAAAATAAGATCAACTTCTTTTAGCACACGGATCGCCCGGAATGTCATATCTTCCAAGTTACCAACAGGGGTTGGGACTACAGTCAATTTTGCCATATCGTATATTTATGAGAAGCGTTTTTCCAATAGCTTGATGAAATCGGCTACGGAAGCGTCTTCTATATTCCAGTTCAACACCTTGTTCAGATAAGTGACCGATTCCTCGTACGAGCTAAGATCGTTCAGGTCTGAGATCGCCTTATTCATTTTCTCCTCATTTCCTCCGAATAATTCCCTTCTGAAGCGGAAACGATCATTTAAACTGAATGCCTTACGGAAATCAGAAAGATTCTTTTTCTCCAATATATCATTCAGTGAAATACTGGATTTATCCGCTAATATAGTTTTATGTGGAATCTCTATCTCTTTCAAGGGGATTGTCTCTTGTACGATCTTTTCTTCTGGGATCACTTTTTCGACAATTGGTTCTGCTACGATAGGTTCCTCAACGACCGGTTCTTGTACCTGTACGACCTCGATCGTAGGGGATACTTCCGGAGCCGGTTGCACCTCCGGCATCTGTAAAGGTTTACTTACGGGAATAGAATCGATAAGTCGTTGATGTTCCTCCATTTGTTTACGCAAAGCCTCTAACTGAAACTCCTCCAGCGTATGAAGCTCCTTCAATACCTTGTGGGTCAACTGGAAGGTCTGGTTGAAGAAAGAGGCGGGATAAATTTCCGCATCCCTCATTCCGGCTACCAACTTCTCCAGCTCCCTGATATCGATCAATAGATAATCTATTTTTTCCTTGTTTGCCATTTCTATATGTTTTTCAGATGCTATAAATCATCCGGACATACGTATGTTTTGCAACAAAAATAAGTATTTCTTGTCAATGTTGCCAGTTTCGATCTTAAAATATTGTAAATCATTCGACGAACTCGTCCGGTAAATTCACCAGATATAGGTGATGGGTCGCCCGGGTAAAAGCCGTGTAGAGCCACCTATAGAAATCCTCACCAAGCATTTCCTCCGTGATGTAACCGATATCGAGAAAGACGTTCATCCATTGGCCGCCTTGGGCTTTATGGCAGGTTACCGCATAAGCGTATTTTACTTGGACGACGTTGTAATGAGGATCTACCTTCATCTTTTTCATTTTTCCCGCCTTGGTAGGAATGTCCTCGTAATCTTCCAATATGGTGTAAAAGAGCTTGTCGTTTAGCTCCTTAGGGAGGGCGGGGGAGTCGGTCTGTAAAGTATCCAATAGGATTTTCAAATCGATTTCCAGATCATAATCTTGAAAACGAGCCGTGATGTCGGCAAAGCGGAAGCCATACATCTCCGTGACACGGCGTACCCGCATGACTTGAATGATCTCTCCGTTCGCTATAAAGTCCATCTCCTTGCAATTCGCTGTCCAATAATAATTGTTCTTCGCTACCATTAAACGATCGCCGGACGATAGCTCTTCTTCCCTGTATAGGATACGGTTACGTATGCCGTTATTATAAATCGTGGCTCGTTTATTCGAGCGGGAGATAATCATTGTCTCTTCCATACCGTCGCGGCTATAGGCGGAAGATATTTCCTCAATTAGCTCATCTCCATTGACTTTCGTGAAATCGGAGAAGCCTTTTAATTGTAATTTCGGAAAGATCTCGACCGTGTGGTTTCGTAGTGCGTCTCGTAGCCGGGTAGCGTTGAACAGGATTCCCGAGTCCTCGCTTTGGCGTACGACTTGAGTTAACGCTATCTCCCAAACCTGTAGGTTGTAACCCCGTAATATCTCAGGATTCAAGGCGGGACTCTCCGTTTGCATCACCGGAGGAAGCTGTGCGACATCTCCCATTAGGATAAGACGGCAGTTTTCCCCGGAATAGACATACTGGATTAAATCGTTCAACAGGCGTCCGGAACCAAAAACAAATGAATCCAACCCCTCGTTGGCGATCATAGAAGCCTCGTCGACGATAAAAAGTGTATCTTTATGTAAATTATCTGCCGGCATGAAGCCCGTCGGCTCATTGGAAAACGCCCGTTGACGATATATTTTTTTATGAATTGTATACGCTTTTTGGCCAGCGTAGCCCGAGAAAACTTTGGCTGCTCGTCCGGTTGGAGCCAACAAAAACGTTTTTTGCTTTAGTTCGTTAAGCGTTTTCACCAAAGCCCCGACCAGAGAGGTTTTTCCGGTTCCTGCGTAGCCTTTCATCAGTAGAAGGCTGTCCGGTTCCTCTGACAAGAGAAATTCGGTAAGCGTATGAAGCGCTAAAAACTGATCATCCGTCGGTTTATAGGGGAAATTTCGTTCGATTTGCTGGCTTATGTAACTATTTATCATTTTGATCGCAATAATTTTCGCGATAAAGGTAGTGTATTAAATATTCTTTTTTAAATTTGCCGAACGAAATAAATTCAAAAAACAATACAAACCATGAAAGTTACATTAAAGATTTTATTAGCTGCCGCAGTTGTACTGCTAGTTTACATGTGCTACAAGAGCGTCACTGGTCCGATTGAGTATGATGATCAGAAGACTATTCGTGACAATGCGATCATCGCCCGTTTGATTGAAATCCGTAAGGCTCAGATCGAATACAAGAACATGTATAAGACTCATGCCGGAAGTTTCGACGATTTGGAGAAATTCTTGAATACGGATAAGTTGCCGTTCTTGATCAAGGAAGGTGTATTGACGGATGAGCAGTTGGAGAAAGGTATGACAGAAGCAGAGGCTGTTAAGAAAGGTTTAATCAGACGTGATACCATGTGGGTATTGGCGAAAGATACTTTGCTGGGTAAGAACTATGATGTAGCGGCTATGCGTTATGTTCCGGCCGTTCCGGGTGAAAAGATTACTTTCAAGATGGATACGGCTACGTTGAAATCTGGTTCGGGTTATGAGATCAAAGTATTCGCTTGTGAGGTTCCTTACAAAGAATATTTGCGTGACATGGATGCTCAGTTGACTTATAACTTGATCGACAAGGCAGAGAAACAAGGTAAGTTCCCGGGATTGCGCGTAGGTTCTTTGGAAGAAATTAATAACAACGCAGGTAACTGGGAATAATCAGCGGCTCATATGACTATCAGCATTCCTGATACGTTAACTACTGATAATTCGGAAAAGTATATAGTGTCCATCCGGCTTCGGTCGGGTGGACTTTCTTTTTCCGGGTATGATCCCTCGGCTGGAGGAAGTTTCTTTTATCGGGAAACGGAATTCGATCGGGCGGTCTCTTTCATTTCTTCCCTTAAGGAGTTTTTCTTCGCTCATGAGTTTCTTACGTGGACTTATAAACGGATTAACGTGATCTGTGTATCTCCGGAATATAGCTTGGTCCCTGATAATTATTGGGGGGACGGTAAGGAAGGGCGTTTATTGGATTTCAGCTTTTCTACACTGGAATTGCATTGCTTAACCGATACTTTAAAGGAACAACAGGCTAAGTTGGTGTTTGGTGTAGACGAGGAGGTTTACGAATTTTGCTCCCGTTCTCTTTTGCATCCTTTTTTCTCCCACTACATGACTTCTCCGCTAACGCTATGGACAAAAGAAAGTAGTGCTAGCTTACCCCGGCAAATGTATGTCGTGATAGAACGAAAGCGGATGGATGTGGCGTGTTACGCTCAAGGGAAACTCTTATTTGTGAACTCTTACCCGATCGACCAATCGGACGATATAGTATACTATATATTATATGTATGGAAACAGGCGGGATTGGACCAAGAAAAGGACCAGTTGCTTTTAGCGGGGAAATCTTCCTCGCGAATGCGGGTTCTGGAGCGATTGCGAACCTATTTACGCCATGTTAAGCCGGTGGAGATCCCTTCGGAAGCCTATCTGCTGGGAACGGATGTAACGAAAGCCCCTATGGATTTAATATCTTTATTAATATGCGAATAATAAGCGGTATATACGGTCGTCGGCGTTTTGACGTGCCCTCTTCGTTTAGCGCACGTCCTACGACGGATTTTGCGAAAGAGAATATTTTTAACGTAGTAAATAATTTGGTGGATCTGGAAGGTATGGATGCGTTGGATCTTTTTGCCGGAACCGGAAGTATCTCTTTTGAGTTGATCTCACGAGGATGCCGGAATGTAACCGCCATAGAGAAAAATAACGCTCATGCCTCTTTTATAGCCAAGGTAGCGAAAGAGCTGAAGACGGATGCATTGGCTCTGATTCGTGGGGATGTTTTCCGTTATTTGAATTCAGCCCCTAAGCAAAGTTTCGATTTCATCTTTGCCGATCCCCCGTATGCCTTGCCGGAGTTGCCGGAAATACCCGCCTTGGTTTTCGAGCGTGATTTACTAAGGGATGGAGGGATATTCATCATGGAACATCCTAAGACCAATGACTTCTCATCTTTGCCTTATTTTTATCAGCACCGGGTGTATGGCTCCGTGAACTTTAGCATCTTCCTTAAAGAAGGGGAGAAAACAGACGCATAAATGATTCCGCCATGCGTTGCTTGAGGGGGCGCTTTAACCAGCGGGAAGGGATCAAACGCTCACAGTGATGCATGTCGTGTGTAAAGATGCGTTTCATTTGCAGGGCGAATTCCTTTTGATATACGAAAGCGTTAATCTCGAAGTTATGCTCAAAGCTACGGAAGTCCATATTGGCGGACCCGATGCTTGTCAATGCGTCGTCGGACACGACTAGCTTGGAATGCAAGAAGCCCGGTTTGTAGAGGTATACTTTTACGCCGGCCTTTACCATCTCGTCGATAAAGGAATGACTGGCCATATTCGCTGAACGTGTATCGGAACGCTTAGGCAGCATCAAACGAACATCCACTCCCCCTAAGGCGGCGGTTTGCAACGCTTGGTTCAATCCTTCGGTAGGCAGGAAATAAGGGGTTTGTATAAAGATATACTTCTTGGCGTTGGCGATCATGAAAATGGTCGCTTGCAACAAAGTTCTCCATTGACCTACCGGACCGCTAGTGGCGATTTGCATAATATTATCGCTATAGATTTGGGCGGCCGGATAGTAAATCCGATCGTTCAAGAGTTTTTTACTAACCACGTACCAATCGATGAGGAATACGGATTGAAGCCCGTGCACTCCTTTCCCTACAAATTTGAAATGCGTATCCCTCCATGTGCCCCAAGAGGTTCCCTTATCGTATCGGTCGGCTATATTCATGCCTCCCATAAACCCGACTTTACCGTCTATCACGATAATCTTGCGGTGGTTCCGGTAATTCACCTTACTGGTGAAAACGGGGAACGCTACCCTCAAGAACGCATATACCTCGATACCCGCTTCCTTCATTTCCTTAAAGAAGCCGTCTTTTACATTCCAGCAACCCACATCATCATAAAGCACACGTACCTTCACGCCTTCTTTTACTTTCTTGATAAGGAGTTGTTGCACCTGTTTTCCTATCTCGTCATCACAGAATATATAATATTGTATATGGATATGGTGGGTCGCTTTCTGGATCTCTTCCAGCAAGTCTTTGAACTTATCGGTACCATTCGTATAAATCGTGATTTGTGTTCCGTATAGGAGGGAGGATTGGTTGGTGTTAGTCAACAAGGTCGATAAAGGTTTATAGGGGTCCGGAACTACGCAGGCGTCTTGAGGTAATTTACCCTCTTGCGGCCTTTTCATGATGCGTTTATAGGTACGCCTCGATATGATCCGTTGTTTCCGGTTATCTTGTCCAAAGAAGAAATAGAAAAGCAGTCCGATACCGGGTGCTAATAATAAGACGATTACCCAAGGAATTGTCTTTAACGGATTCCTATTCTCTGTAATGATAACTAATACCAGTCCTAATATAGTGACGCTATACAATATGATAAATATCGTACCAACGATTAACTGTATATGAATGGCTGCTAACATGAAACTCTCTCTTTGCTATAATCTGCTATAATTTGCTAAGATAAGAATGCTTTCCGAGAATAGCAAATTTCCGTATTCTTTTTGGGCTGTATAGAAGGGACAAAAAGTAAGTTAACTTAAATGGCAAAGTAAGCTAACTTAAATGCCCGAGTAAGTTAACTTACTTTGCCAGCGAAGCTAGCTGACTTTGGAAGCGGGGTTATGTACATTTTAAAATAATGAGGTCGTTTTCTAAATATGAAGTGTCATTTGTTGATTTTGGCGCAGGCTATTATGAGAAGTATCTATGATAACAATAAAAATATTTAGATTGAAAACGACTGTAAAAAACGATCGTTTCAATTAGTCGTTTGCAAAGGTAGGCATTTCTCCGAGACCGGCAACCTTTTCCGATTAAATTTTGTCCTGCTATATATCTTTTTCTCAACAGGATAGATTAATCAAAGTGTCACGAATATGACAAAAGAGCATCATCTTTTTACTTTCTAAAAAAATGCAAGATCTAAACGATCGTTTTCACTAGTCGTTTTTTATGTGGAAGGGTAAGAATAAGAAAAACAGTAAACCAATGATAACTTGGAATCAAACTCTAGAGATATGAATAGAAAGTCTTCTATACGAGCCATTTTACTCCGTAAGGAATGCCTTTTATTCTTTTTGCTACTATTGCCTATGTTTACAAAGGCCCAATATAATAAGGTATATGCGGATATCACCGCGAATATGCTGGTCGATATGGGTTTTGAGAATGTTGTCTGGTCGGAAGACGAGAAGGAGAGAGTGTATGTCTTGGAGAATACCCCTTGGCGTTTGCAGGGTGTGGGACTGGCCCATGCCATAGACCGCATCCAGAAAACAGGCTTGCCGGAGAAGGGCAAATCCTGCCGTATCGTCGTATTGGATAATAACATACCGCAGATCTCATTGATCTATACGGCAAATCCGGACAGCTTGAAGGCGGCTCCCGGCTCCTATGCGGCCCGTTCCGCCTGGGATGCTACTTACGATCTGGGCGATAGCTGGGATAAGGTGAAGAAAGAGTACCGTATGAATAGCTCCTTATTTAAAGTAGACGTGGTGGTTTATCCGGAGTTGTATCTGAAGAACCTCATTATCACGCAAATATACCAAGTGTTATTCAACCTCTCGCCTGCGATCGAGGTCTCTTTCTGGAATGGGATGAAGCTGACGGCACAGATGGTGTTTCCTATATATAATGATGGATATGGTCCTTGGGCGGGTAAGATTCACCCGGGCATGGTTACCCTTTCCCAATCTTTTCGTTTACCTTATCGTACGTTCGCCAGAGCCAGTATCGGTTTGTTCAATGCGGATCGTTATGGCGTGGATTTAGCGGTAACCCATCATTTGAAGGATGAACGTTTTTCTTTGGAAGGACGTATTGGTTGTACGGGTACGGGATCTTGGCAGAAGTTTGAATATCATTATGGGACTCACCAACGGGTGACATGGTCGCTGGGAGGTAGTTTCTACTGGCCAAAATACAATACGCAAGTCTCCTTGAAAGCCGAGCAATACTTACTGGGTGAGATCGGAGGACGGATTGACTTGATCCGCCATTTTCGCTATTGTTCGATAGGATTTTATGCGATGAAGGCGCAAGGTGCTTTGAAAAACGGCGGTTTCCGGTTTCAAGTGGCTCTTCCTCCTTATAAATATAAACGTAAGAATATGCGGGTGCTTCCTTCTGACAACTGGGGTATGTCTTACAACGCCGGTAATGAACGCTATTATTATAAGGGGTATAAAGCCTCACCGAATGATAACATCATGCAACAGAATCAATTCAATCCGTACTTTATAAAGTCGGAATTACTCAATTTTTAAATAGTTTTATTATGAGAACAATTACAAAGTTACAGACCTTATTGGTCTTGTTCCTTACGACAGCCATGGTATGTTTCATGGGCTGTAAGGATGACGATGATGATGTGCCTACTCCGGGTGGTGGTGGCACTGTTGCCACCTATGCGATTAGTGGTACGGTCATGGATGCCAGCAACAACCCGATGATTGGCGTTAGCGTAGCTCTTTCTGGAGCTCAATCTCTTAGTGCTACGACGGGTTCTGATGGAACGTACTCTTTCGACTTGAAAAGCACACCAGGCTCTTACAAAATCGCCTTTAAGTCGGAAGGCTATGTAGACAGAAGCTATGATGTGGATGTGAAGAAGATCGAATCGGGTGTTGGACAGTATGTAGTAAACGCTGTCATGGTAAAGGGCACGACTCCCGATACTCCGAAAGAGTATAAGAAGGCGAAGTACAATCTTTCCGTATCGATCGAAGATGTTGTGGGAAAAGCTATCTCTACTTCCAGCCTTTCTGTTGTCGTAAAATACGGGGATAAAGAGATCGCTAAAGAGAATAAACCTAATTTTAAGGTCTCTGATGTGACTCCCGGTATCTACGACGTAGTAGCTACAGCTTCCGGATATACTAAAGCCGTGGCTAAGGTTGTCGTTTCAGCCGTTCCGGATCAAGAAAAGAAAGAGGGCGAAGGTGATACATTCGACGTTGAGTATCCAGCTATTATCGTGATGAATGTCGCTCCTTCTATTCCAGTAGACCCGGATGATCCTTCTAAGCCGACAGATCCTTCTGACCCGTCTGATCCTTCCAAGCCAACAGACCCGTCTGATCCTTCCGATCCTTCCAAACCGACAGATCCGTCAAAAGCGACTTATATCGTATCTGGTATAATAACAGACCTATCTACGGGCGCAGACATCAAGACAGCGGAAGTCACATTGATGTTAGGAAGTGAAGAGTTATTTATTTCTAAGAATGAGAGTGAGTTCTCTTTCAATATCGCATCATCAAAGGTTACGGAGGATGCTCAATTTATCTTGAGTGTTAAAGCCGCAGGTTATACGAGCTACTCTCGTACGATCATCTTTAAGGTCGGTCAGAGTATGAACTATGTATTTCCTATCACATTGAACCCTATAGGTACAGGTGGAAATACGGAGATTGATTTTTCTAAATATGGTGTTCAGGTTCCGGAAAAAGAAGCGGAAAAAGTAGCGGATGAGATTAAGAATGCGATTAACGCAGGCGGAACCGAAGAGGTTAAGGTGTCTGGTGTCACTTATGTGGATGAGAATAATGTTGAGCAAAAAGTAGACGTTGTCATTCCTGCTAATGTCTTAGATAACTATAAAGGTGCGGATAATGAGGTTCAAGCTCCAGTTATTAAGGTTTTGAATCAAAGTGATGCTGAGAAATTGACAGAATCGATAGGAGTGATTGAAAGTACGACCGCTGATGGTATAAAAGAGAAAGATGAGGTAAGTTTGGTCGCGGAAAGTGGTAAGCCTGTCGTTATCGTTATGCCGGCAAGTAGTAATCAAACATTGGTGATTGAACGTGATATGTCTGCGGAAGCTCTGCAATCCAATAATGTGACTTCTGATGCTGGTGCGGTAGCCAGTGTAAGCCGTGTATATAAAGGCGAGCCTAGCGGTACGGTATTCTCTCCGGCTTTGAAGATCTCGTTCGACGCTCCGAAGGATTTGGTTTCTTCTACACAGCCTATGGCATTGTTATATGCGACCACAGGCATAGATAATAAGAAGATCATGAAGATTGATCCTACGGCGGACCCTGTTTATATCAATGGTACTGGTGCGGAAATGTCTGTCGCTCACTTCTCTAAGTTTGCCGCAGGTTTTGAGTTGGCATTAGCGGAAACTGAAGATATCAGTACTGATACTACAATCGTAGAAAAGGTTGTTGACTACTGCTCTGATGGTAAGGCAGGAAACATTCCTGTAGTTGTTACAACTACAAATGCTTATGTTGGAGAAAACTTGCAGGATCTAGTCGGAAAATCTAACGTAGATGGTCAAGTCGCTAAGAATGCGGTTTATAACCGAATCTCTAATCGTTTGCAAGCTGATGGTTATCAGATAGGTATCCAAACATCATTGACAACATCCGTTCCTACGGAAGCTGATCGTACGGTCGCTTCTATGAGCTTGAAGAAGACATATACTACAAATACGTATGTATTTAAGTTTATGACAAAGGGTAAAAAGGTGGAAGAGATTCAGGTTGTAGCTAAAAAACTTATCAAGATAGAAGGTACTCCTGTTTACAAGCAATCCCACGGTCACGGACATGGTGATGGCAATAACGCCGGTGGCGGTATCATCATCCCGGATTAATGCTTGATATTTGAAGCTTGATTAAATAATGTTGAGCCGGAAGTTTATAAGTAAACAAAGAAAAATGAAGAAATTACTCTTATTGATCATATTCTTAAGTTGCTGGACGATACTTCCGGCTCAATTATCTTATGGCACGACAGGGCTATTGCATGCCCCGTCCGCCGATATGCAAAAGGACAAGACCGTGATGCTTGGCGGAAACTTCTTGCATCAAGAGCTTACGCCTCCCAAGTTTAATTTTAATACGTGGAATTATTATTTGAACGTGACGATCTTCCCGTTTCTGGAAGTAGCGTATACTTGTACGCTGTTTACGGCCGAGAGCCTTGGATTGGATAAGCATGGCTATTCCGGATTCACGAACCAAGATCGTTATTTCTCCGCCTGCTTACGTGTGTTGAAAGAAAGCAAATACATCCCCGCTGTCGTGCTGGGGACTTCGGACCCTTTTACGTCATCCGGGCATAAATTCGCTTCAGCCATAGGGAACGGCTATTTCTGCCGTTATTATCTGGCCGCTACCAAACATTTTCAGCTGGGAAGGGGAACCTTAGGCGTTCATTTATCCTATCTGTATAATCGCCGTGAGGATTATCCCTTGAACGGTGTGGCGGGAGGTATCACCTACAATCCTTCATTCGCCCCGCATTTGAACGTCATAGCCGAATACGATTCGAAAGACTTCGCTATGGGAGCCACTTACCTGCTATTCAATCATATACATTTTCAATTCGAATTGCAGCGAATGAAGTATTTCTCCGGTGGACTATGCTATAAGATTTATTTGAGATAAAAAGAGGTTCAGCCTTTGTCCGTTTTTAATCCGCTTGGAGGCGAACGGTTAGGCTGAACCTTTTTATATCTTGTTACGCTGTCGCGCTAGCCATATCTACGGCTTTATTCCCCGATGAAATTCTTGCGTATCAACTCGGCGGACTTGTACTCCTCTTCCAGATACGTCTCAATATGCCGTTTCTTCTTATCCTCTAATATCTCGTTAATAGCGATTAGGATACCCGTTTCTTCCACCTCTCCAAACTCATGGTTGATCGCTGTGCCGAATACACGCATCTTAGGCGACAAGCTCATGTAAGCATTTACCAAAGGAGGCACGTTGATGCCGAATTTACGAACCTCTTGGTTCAATACCTTGTAGTTATCCTTGAAATTATCGTGAGGGAAAAGAGATCTCATCTTCTCTACATCCATATTAGTCTCCAAAGGATATACCGGAGTGATCAGTTGGTCTGCGTCCGGGAAATGCAATCCGAGGAAGTATAAGATCATATTACGGGCCTCTTGGTTGTACGTATTGTACATAGTCACCTTCCCGAAATAATACCTCAAGCTCGGATCAACCACGGATAAAGCCCCCAATCCATCCCACAGGTTATCCAACACGAATAAGCCTTTCGCCCCGGAACGGGTGGATTGATACTCCAGAGCCACGAACGAGCGTCCCAACTCTACCGTATAAGGAAGGATCTCCTTGATAAATTTCTCTGAGAAATTAAACAAGTGCGAGGTCGCCAAGATCGGTTTACCATTCTCGTCGAACTTAACGTCCGAACCGCAAAGGAAACGGTATCCCCCCAAGATCTGCTCATCTTCCGGGCTCCAGACAATCAGTTGGCGGTAAGCGTCTTCCATCGTGTCATACTCATCGATATCCACCGGGAATCCCGTGCCACCCCCGTAATAACGGAAAGCGACCTCCCGCAGACGCCCTATCTCTTGCATGACATTGGGTGAGTCGTGCGCCGTGACGATATAAATCTCATTCTTCGATTTATTGGTACTTCTCAACCTCTTCTCTTTGGTCAATTCAGCCTTCAGTAGTGCCCTGTCTATGGGATTGATAATGTCTTGCATATGTTTCGTCTGTTAATCCTTGAGTTTGTAAACCTTGTTTTTTATCCACTCAGCCCATTCGGCGGGTTTCTTGCTATTGTCGAATGTCTGCCAAGGGATAGGCTTCCCGAAATGAATCCGGAAGGTCTTATGTTTGCTCCGGAACATCTCGTCCGGTAAATAAATCATCTCATAATTCATCTTTATACCCAACGCCTTGCGTATCCGGGCAAGGTTATAGAAGAAATTGGAATTCTTCCCGTCGAAATAGACCGGTACGATATCCCGCTTGTATTGCACCGCCTTCTGGATGAACGATTTCTTCCACTCCAAGTCTTGTATCTTGCCACCAATCTTGCGAGAGCATAATCCGGCGGGGAAAGTGATGATCTGGTCGTCCGAGGCAAAAGCCTCCTCCAGCATCCGTGCGTTGTCCTTTCCTTGGGTGCCGTGTTTGTTGATCGGTACAAAGATGGATTTTAGATTGGAGAGATAAAGTAATAAATCATTGACCGGATACTTGATGCGGCCTTCGAACCGGGAACCGATAACGGCGGAGAGACAGATACCGTCCAATCCTCCGAGCGGATGGTTGGAGGCGAAGATATAGCGCCCTTCGGTCGGGATGTTCTCCGCATGTACCAGATCGAGGGTAAGGTCAAAATAGCCGATAAGCTCACGCATGAAATCTACCCCTTCCTTATCGTGGTAACGGGTTAATATATCATTCAGTTCCTCTTGATGAACCGTGCGAATCAAGTAGTCCACGATAAATCCCGGAATCTTGCGTGACGCCTTGGGCGCCTTTTGTGCCAATACTTGCTTAATATCTATCTTTGTCACACCTTGTTTTGCCATCTATATAAGCTTGTCAAGGGGCAAAGATAAAGTTAATAATTAAAACGAGAGAGGTTTGAGTGAAGTTTTTGCTTTTTCGCCAGCTATCTTGGCCTTTTCCCCTTGATCTTTTAGCCGCTACCATTAGGGAGGTTAGTCCCCGGGAGCTTGACTATCGGTTATCTAACGGCTGTTGGACGATCATGCACCAACTGTTAGAAGATCATCTACCAACTGTTGCATGATCATCCAACGGCCGTTAGAAGATGAAGGTGAAAGGAAGAATTGGTTAACGGATACCGGTGAAAAGCGTAAGAGATAAGGACGAAAAGACGAAGGGTTAACGACCTGTTGATAACTTTTTCCTACTTTTCTTATATAAATGTTGGCGGGTAATTTTGGAAATGTGTACTTTTACCCACCGATAAGGCATGTGCGTGCGTATCAAAGGAGTACGGCGCTTGATTTTAAGAGGAAGTTTAACGTAAGAACGACGAATGGAAGAAAAAGATAGTTGCTATCATGTACCGGTAATGCTGCGGGAAAGTCTGGAGGGATTGGATATCCGTCCCGACGGGATTTACGTGGATGTTACGTTTGGCGGTGGAGGACATTCCCGCGAGATCTTGAAACGGTTGGGTAGCGGGGGCGAACTTTACGGCTTTGACCAAGACGCGGACGCGGAGCATAATATCCCGGCAGATCCACGATTCACTTTCGTGCGCAGTAATTTCCGTTATTTGTATAATTTTATGCGTTACTATGGAGAAAGCGGGGAGGTAGACGGTCTGTTGGCGGATTTAGGTGTCTCTTCCCATCATTTCGACGATAAGGATCGCGGTTTCTCTTTCCGTTTCGACGGGACGTTGGATATGCGGATGAATACGCGTGCGGGGCAGACCGCCGCCGATATCGTGAATAATTATACGGCGGAGGCGTTGGCCGATGTGTTTTATCTATATGGCGAGCTGAAGGTGTCACGGAAATTAGCCTCTGTGCTGGTGAAAGCCCGTGAGACAAAGAAGATAGAGACGATCGGGGACTTCTTGGAGGTGATCAAGCCGTTTACGGGGAAGGACAAGGAGAAGAAATTCTTGGCGCAAGTCTTTCAAGCGCTTCGTATCGAGGTGAACGATGAGATGAGGGCGCTGAAAGAGATGCTGCGGAGTACCTTGCGGGTGTTGAGGCCGGGAGGACGTTTGGTGGTTATCACGTATCACTCCTTGGAAGATCGTCTGGTAAAGAACTTTTTGAAGACCGGAAACTTCGAGGGGAAATGCGAGCAGGATTTCTTCGGGAACGTACGATCGCCTTTCCGCTTGGTCAATAATAAGGTGATCGTCCCGACCGACGAGGAGGTGGAGCGGAATCCCCGTTCCCGGAGCGCCAAGTTGAGAATCGCTGAGAAGGTATAAGGAGAAATAGATATGGAAGAAAACGGACAACATAAGAAAACGAGGAAGAAGGAGAAACGTCTTTCGTTCTGGTATATACTCGGTGGCGGCGTGCTGAAAGAGGATTTTATCTTGAGGCATACGCGCATGATCGTGTTACTTGTCGTGTTGGCGTTTTTCTTTATCGGTAACCGGTATACTTGTATGCAAAAGTTGCGTGAGATCGACCGGTTGCAACAGCAATTGAGGGATGTGCGTTTCGAGGCGTTGTCGATCTCATCCGAGTTGACCGGCAATAGCCGCCAATCGCAAATCGAGTTGCTGATCGAGGAGCAAGGTATTGATCTGGAGGGTGCGAAAACCCCTCCTTATGAGTTATATAAGTGAGATAAGGTGTAAATGGGTATGTCTGAAGAAAACGAACCGAAAGAAATAGAGCCTAAAAGTAGCCGGATTTTATTCTGTTACTTCGTGGTCGTGCTGTTGCTGGGGCTTGTGGCCGTAGGAATCCTGTTCCGTGCCTTTGATACGGCCTTCGTGGAGAGGGATAAATGGATGAAGGTGGCCGAGAGCCAGAAACGACCGAACCGTTTGGTGTTGCCCGGACGTGGCAATATCTATTCGTCGGACGGTAAGTTGATGGCTACCAGCGTGCCTCGTTATTATATGTATATCGACTTTAAGGCGGATGCGTATACTCCGGCTAAGGATGCCAAGTATAATTGGCTGGATACGTTCAAGACGTCCAAGAAGGATGGGGTGGACTCGTTGGCGTTTTATCTTTCCCGTAAATTGAAGGATCGTACGCCGGCGGGCTATAAGGCTTATCTGCTGAAAGGGCTGAGCGGTAAGAGTCGCCAGTTCCCGATTTACGCGGGGAAGGTCTCGTATTCGGACTTGAAGGAGATCCGTAAGTTCCCGTTCCTTCGTTTGGGACGTTATAAGAGCGGTTTTTATACGAAGGAGATGGTGCAGCGCCAGAAACCTTTCGGGACCTTGGCGTCTCGTACGATCGGTGATATCTACGGAGAGATCGAGGAGGGTGGAACTACGAAGGGGAAGAATGGATTGGAGTTGCAATACGATTCGCTCCTGCGGGGGCAGGCCGGGTTGAGTTCCGTTCGCCGTGTCGGTGGAGGCTGGACGAACGTGATTGAGGTGGACCCGGTGGATGGCATGGATATTCGCACCACGATCGATATCAATATACAGGATATAACCGAGAAATCGCTGGTCGATAAATTGAAGGCGATCGATGCCGAGTCTGGTACGGCTGTCGTGATGGAGGTCGAGACCGGAGAGATCAAGGCGATCACGAATATGGGGCGTATCCGTGAGGGCGTATATGGCGAGACGAAGAATCATGCCGTGGCGGACGAGATCGAGCCGGGCTCTACTTTCAAGGTGGCCTCTATCATGGTGGCCTTGGAGGATGGTTTATGCAATCCGGGAGATACGGTCGATGTAGGCAATGGTATATATATGTATAAGGGTGCCCGCATGACGGACCATAATATGAATAAAGGCGGATACGGTCGGATCTCGGTGGAGCAGGCGATTTGGTATTCCTCTAATATCGGTGTAGCCAAGACGATCCTGAAAGGTTATTCGGATAACCCGACAAAGTTCGTGGAGGGACTGTACCGTATCGGTATGAACGCGGATCTTCGTTTGGAGATACCGGGGGCGGGACGTGCCAAGATACGTCGCCCGGATGATACGACCCGTTATTGGTCCAAGACCACCTTGCCTTGGATGTCGTTCGGTTACGAGACGCAGGTACCGCCGATCAATACGCTGGCGTTCTTTAACGCGATCGCGAACGACGGGAAGATGGTTCGCCCGATGTTTACGAAAGAGATCTTACATAACGGCAAGACCGTGCAGAGTTTTTCCACGGAGGTGATCAACTCTTCGATTTGCTCGGATCATACGCTGGCGTTGATAAAAGATATGTTGCTGGGAGTCGTGGAGAAAGGGACCGGTAAGGCGGTTCATTCGGATATTGTCCGGATCGCCGGAAAGACCGGTACGGCGCAGATCGCTACGGGCGGTGTCTACCGTACGAGCGGGCACCAAGTCTCTTTCTGTGGCTATTTCCCGGCCGATCATCCGAAGTATTCTTGTATCGTGGTGATCCGCCGTCCCCGTATTGGTTATCCTTCGGGCGGTACGATGTCGGGAGGCGTGGTGCGTGCGATCGCCGAGAAGATATACGCCAGCCATATGTCGTTCGATGTCCGGGATATGGAACGGGATTCGATGGCCGTGATGGTACCTCGTGTGAAAGGCGGCGATCTGAGGGCGGTAGAGGACGTATTAGATGAATTGGATATTAAGGCGGATACGGACAGTTTGGAGACAAAGTGGGTCGTAGCCTCCGCCGAGCAAGAAGAGAATAAGGTGAAATTAAGCGATCTGACGATTCGTGAGGGCCTGGTACCCCGGGTAGTCGGCATGGGTGCTAAAGATGCGGTTTTCTTGTTGGAGCAAGCCGGTCTGCGTGTCTCTTTGTCGGGTGTCGGACGGGTCGTTTCGCAGAGTATTCAACCCGGACAGCGAGTGTCTAAGGGGCAGACCGTATTATTAACATTGAAATAGGTATGGAACTAAGGGATTTAATCGGTGCGTTGGAAGCTCCTATGTTGATGGGGGCGGATAATGTGGATATCACGAATATTCAATCAGACTCTCGTCGGGTGACGAAAGGGTCTTTGTTTGTCGCTGTGAGAGGTACGGCCGTGGATGGCCATGCCTATATGGACAGCGCCATAGAGAAGGGGGCTGTCGCTATCGTATGCGAGGAGGCTCCGTCCTATTTGGAGGGGAGATGCTCGTTTATCGTGGTGAAGGATTCGGCGGAGGCGCTGGGTCTTTTGGTTTCCCGCTGGTATGGTGATCCTTCCGGGAAATTGGTGTTGGTAGGCGTGACGGGTACGAACGGGAAGACTACGATCGCTACCTTATTATATGAGATGTTCCGGAAGATGGGGCATAAGGTGGGATTGCTTTCCACGGTATGTAATTATATAGATGGCGAGGCGGTACCGACGGATCATACGACACCGGACCCGCTTACGCTTCATTCCTTGATGGCCCGGATGGTAGAGGCCGGATGTGAGTATGCTTTTATGGAGGTTAGCTCTCATTCGATCGATCAGCGGCGCATCAGCGGCTTGTCTTTCGACGGGGGGATTTTCACGAACCTGACCCGTGATCATTTGGACTATCATAAGACCGTGGAGAATTACTTGAAAGCGAAGAAGAAATTCTTCGATGACCTGCCTGCCGGGACTTTTGCCTTGACGAATGCCGATGATAAATCCGGCTTGGTGATGTTGCAAAATACGAAGGCGAAGAAGCTGACCTATTCCTTGCGTACCTTGGCCGATTTCAAGGGAAAGATATTGGAATCTCATTTCGAGGGTACAGACTTGATCATTAACGGTCGGGAGGTTATGGTGCATTTCGTGGGACGTTTCAACGCTTATAACTTACTAGCCGTGTACGGAGCCGCAGTTTCTTTGGGGAAAGATCCCGAGGAGGTGTTGATCGTGCTGAGCACGCTTCGCTCCGTATCCGGTCGCTTCGAGACGATCCAGTCTCCGCTCGGTTATACGGCGATCGTGGATTACGCTCACACGCCGGATGCCTTGACGAATGTACTGAATGGCATTCATGAGGTATTGGATGGGAAAGGACGTATCATTACCGTGGTAGGTGCCGGGGGAAACCGGGACAAGGGGAAGCGTCCGTTGATGGCGAAAGAGGCTGCCAAGCTGAGCGATCAGGTAATTCTGACTTCCGATAACCCGCGCTTTGAGGAACCGGATGATATTATTAACGATATGGTAGCCGGATTGACGAAAATGGATATGGAACGTGTCTTATGTATCACGGACCGTACGCAAGCGATCAAGACCGCTACGATGTTGGCGAAGAAAGGGGATGTGATCCTTGTTGCCGGAAAAGGCCACGAAGACTATCAGGAGATCAAGGGGGTGAAACATCACTTTGACGACCGTGAGAAGTTACGCGAGATTTTTTCGACACAACAATCATAATATTTAAGACGACATGCTTTATTATCTTTTTAATTATTTGGATCAGTTGGATTTCCCGGGAGCGGGTATGTTTAAGTACGTATCTTTCCGCTCGGGGTTGGCCTTGATCTTGTCCTTGTTTATCTCTACGGCGATCGGCCGGCGTATCATCGATAAGTTGCAAATGTTGCAGATCGGCGAGACGGTGAGAAATCTTGGGCTGGAGGGCCAGATGAGCAAGAAGGGAACGCCAACGATGGGAGGTATTATCATTATTATCGCTATATTGATCCCGACTTTACTGTGTGCCAAGCTGAATAATATCTATGTGATATTGATGTTGGTGACTACGGTTTGGCTGGGAGCCTTGGGATTCGCGGATGATTATATCAAGGTGTTCAAGAAGAATAAGGAGGGCATGCACGGACGTTTCAAGATCGTCGGGCAGGTAGGACTGGGCCTGATCGTTGGCTTGGTATTGTTCATGAGCCCGGATGTGGTGATCAAGGAGAATATGGAGGTGCGCCATGATAACGTGATCGAGGAGGTGCGTTATCATACGGTGGAGACCAAGTCGACAAAGACGACCATCCCGTTCTTGAAAAACAATAATTTCGATTACGCCAACTTGGTGAACTGGGCGGGCGATTATAAGGAGGAGGCCGCGTGGCTAGTGTTCGTGCTGATGGTGATCTTTGTGGTGACTGCCGTGTCGAACGGAGCCAATATGACGGATGGATTGGACGGCTTGGCTGCCGGGACATCGGCGATCATCGGGGTGGCGCTCGGTATTTTGGCTTATATGTCATCCCACTTTGAGTTCGCCTCGTTCTTGAATATCATGTTTATACCCGGCGCAGAGGAGTTGGTGGTTTATGCCGCTGCCTTTATCGGTGCCACGGTCGGTTTCCTATGGTACAACTCATATCCGGCCCAAGTATTTATGGGAGACACGGGTAGCTTGACCTTGGGAGGTATTATCGCTGTTTTCGCGATCATCATCCGTAAGGAGTTGTTGATTCCGATCCTTTGCGGTATTTTCTTGGTGGAGAATATATCGGTCATGTTGCAAGTGGCCTACTTTAAATATACGAAGAAGAAGTATGGGGAAGGTCGCCGTATCTTCAAGATGGCTCCTTTACACCATCATTTCCAGAAACCGGGAAATGCGGGTATACAGGCGTTGATCCAAAAGCCGTTCAATGTCGTGCCTGAATCGAAGATCGTGGTCCGTTTCTGGTTGATCGGTATTATTTTGGCTGTTATGACGATAGTTACGTTAAAGATGAGATAAAAGATGAGTAAGAGAATGGTTATATTAGGGGCCGGGGAGAGTGGCGCGGGAGCCGCTGTCTTGGCGAAGGCGAAAGGATTCGACGTGTTCGTGTCCGATAAATCGTCTATCAAACCTAAGTATAAGGAGATGCTGGACAACCACGGGATTCGTTGGGAAGAGGGACAGCATACCGAAGCCGACATCTTGAATGCCGACGAAATTGTCAAGAGCCCGGGTATTCCCGACAAGGCTCCTATCATACAGTTATTGAAGAAGCAAGGTACGCCGATCATCTCCGAGATCGAGTTTGCCGGAAGGTATACGGACTCGAAGATGATTTGCATCACGGGTAGCAACGGCAAGACGACAACGACGATGCTTACGTATCATATACTGAAAGAAGCGGGCGTGGACGTGGGCTTGGCCGGAAATGTCGGAAACAGCTTGGCGCTTCAGGTTGCGGAAGATCCACATGCGGTCTACGTGATCGAGTTGAGCAGTTTCCAACTGGATAATATGTACGACTTTAGAGCGGATATCGCTATTATATTGAATATAACACCGGATCATCTGGACCGTTATAACTATGAGATGCAGAATTATGTAGACGCTAAGTTCCGCATCTTGCAAAATCAGACGAAGGACGACGCCTTCATTTTCTGGAACGATGACCCGATCATAGCCCGTGAGATCGCCAAACGGCATCCTAAGGCTACTCTTTACCCATTCGCCGAGACACATGAGAACGGCGTGAAGGGATATACGGAAAATAATCAAGTAGTTATTGAAACGGTAAACGGAACATTTACGATGGAACAAGACCTATTGGCATTGACTGGTACGCATAACCTGTATAACTCTTTGGCTTCGGGGATAGCGTCCAAGATCGTGGACATTCATGATGAGAAAATACGTGCCTCACTCAGTGATTTCACGGGTGTTGAGCACCGTTTGGAAAAGGTGCTTCGCGTGCGTGGTGTTGATTATATCAATGACTCGAAAGCTACGAACGTAAACTCTTGTTGGTATGCCTTGCAGAGCATGACGACCCCGGTCGTTTTGATCTTAGGGGGCACGGATAAAGGGAATGATTACTCGGAGATCGAGGAATTAGTGAATAAGAAGGTACATTCATTGATTTTCATGGGTGTGGATAATACGAAACTGCATGCGTTCTTCGACGGGAAAGTGGCGAATATTGAAGACGCCCGCTCGATGGAGGAGGCTGTGGCGAAAGCTTATAAGATGGCTCATAAGGGAGATACGGTATTGCTCTCTCCTTGTTGCGCCAGCTTCGACCTGTTCAAGAGCTATGAGGATCGGGGCGATCAGTTCAAGGCTTGCGTACGTAATTTGTAATAAAGGATAAAATGGATCTGGCGAGTAAACTGTTTAAGGGCGACCGGGTGATATGGATCATCTTCATGTTCCTGTGTCTTATATCGGTGGTGGAGGTGTTCAGCGCGACCAGTACGATCGCTTATAAGAACGCGAATCACTGGGCGCCTATCGTACGGCACGCCACCTTTTTATTGGGGGGTTTCGTCATGGTATTGCTGTTACATAATATACCGTGTCGTTTCTTCTCTGCGTTTATTATATTATTGCCGGTCTCGATGTTGATGTTGATCGTGACGCCCTTTATCGGCGTGGACGCTAATGATGCGCATCGATGGCTGGAAATCATGGGAATACAGTTCCAGCCTTCGGAGTTCGGGAAGCTGGCTTGTGTCGTGTTTGTCGCTTTCTTGCTCAGCAAGCGGGGGAAATTAACGGAGAACCAGATCTTTAAGTATATACTGATTGGAGTAGGACTCACCTGTGTCTTGATTCTGCCAGAGAACTTCTCTACGGCGTTTATGCTATTCGGGGTTTGTTTCCTGATGATGTTTATCGGTCAGTTGCCATTTGGTAAGTTGGCGAAGCTGGCGGGCATCTTGATGTTGGCGTTGGTGTTGTTCTTGGTGTTGCTTAAGTTTACGCCAGCCGCTATTACTCAGTATTTGCCGGATCGATTCGTTACTTGGCAGGGGCGTTTGGAGCGTTTCTTCGACGGGCATAAGGATAATTTGGATGAGAGTGGTACGTATAAGATAACCGATGATAATTATCAGGTAACCCATGCGAAGATAGCTATTGCCAGGGGAGGCGTATTAGGACAGATGCCCGGACATGGCCAACAGCGTGACTTCCTGCCACAGGCGTATTCAGATTTTATCTATGCGATTATCATAGAGGAACTGGGTATCGTTGGGGGGATCTTTGTACTGTTGCTTTATATAATGCTGCTAGTGCGGGTCGGGATGATCGCCCGGAAATGTGATAAATCATTCCCGAAATTCCTAGTGTTGGGATGTGGGTTGCTGGTGGTAGTCCAAGCCTTGGCGAATATGGCGGTAGCCGTGAATTTAGTGCCCGTTACCGGGCAACCGATGCCGTTGGTGAGCCGGGGTGGTACGTCTACGCTTATATCTTGTATCTATTTCGGGATCATATTGAGCGTAAGTCGTTTTGGAGCCAATATCGGAAATGAGGATGAGGAAGAGGAGGATACGGAGAATCCAGAGAATCCTTCCGACGAGCCATCCGGAGAGACAATAAATCAGGCGGTCGAGGGAGAGAAAGAAGATAATCCGCTGTCGGCTGTCGAAACGATAACTGTAGAGTCAAAAGTATGAGAAAGTACCGGATCATAATAAGTGGTGGTGGTACGGGAGGCCATATCTTCCCGGCCATATCTATCGCTAATACTTTCAAGAAACGTTTTCCGGATGCGGAAATCTTATTTGTGGGGGCGGAAGACCGCATGGAAATGGATAAGGTTCCGGCAGCTGGTTATAAAATTGTAGGTTTACCAGTGAGTGGGTTTGATCGTGCCCACTTGATGAACAACGTGAAGGTCATGGCTCGTTTAGCGAAAAGCTTGCGCTTGGCGAGGAAGACGATTCGTGAGTTCAAGCCAGATATAGCGGTCGGCGTGGGCGGTTATGCCAGTGGACCGACTTTATGGATGGCGGCTTCGCAAGGTGTTCCTGCGTTGATACAGGAGCAAAACTCATATGCCGGTGTGACCAATAAGTTGTTGGCGAAGAAAGCGAGCAAGATTTGTGTCGCTTACGAGGGCATGGAGAAGTTCTTTCCGGCGGATAAGATCGTGATTACGGGAAATCCGGTGCGACAGGATTTGGAAGAGGCGCTGAGTAAGAAAGAGGAGGCGTTGGCGTTCTTCGGGCTTTCTCCGGAGAAAAAAACGATCCTTGTGGTAGGTGGTAGCCTTGGCGCACGGACGATTAACCGGAGTATTCAAGGGGATCTGGATAAGTTCTTCGCCTCGGATGTACAGGTTATTTGGCAAACCGGTAGGTATTATTACAGCGACGCTTCCAAGCATTTGAAGGCGTACCGGGGAATGCCGGTTTGGTGCTCAGACTTTATTACCCGTATGGATTATGCTTATTCAGCGGCCGATTTGGTGATATCCCGTGCGGGGGCTAGTTCTATCTCGGAGCTTTGCTTATTAGGAAAACCGGTGGTCTTGGTGCCTTCGCCGAATGTGGCGGAAGATCATCAGACCAAGAATGCCTTGGCCTTGGTCCATAAGGATGCCGCCGTTATGATCGCCGATAAAGACGCGGAAAAGGATTTGGTGCCTACTGCCTTGAAGATAGTTCATGACGATGAACGTTTGCATACGTTGAGCCGTAATATCGAGACCTTGGCGCAACGCCATAGTGCGGACCGTATCGTGGATGAGATTGTTAAGATTATAGATAAGAAATAAGGAATATGGATATAAATAAAGTGACAGCGGTGTATTTCGTAGGTGCCGGGGGCATTGGAATGAGTGCCTTGATCCGTTATTTCCTCGCTAAGGGAAAACGAGTGGGCGGATACGATAAGACCCCTTCCGATTTAACCGAGGAGTTGAAAAAGGAGGGAGCCGATATTCACTATGAGGATAATGTAGCTTTGATCGGGGAGGCGTTCAAGTCGCCCGATGATACGCTGGTGGTTTATACGCCGGCGGTCCCGGAGTCGCATACGGAATTGACCTATTTCCGGGCGCACGGTTTTGAGGTGATGAAGCGGGCACGTGTCTTGGGAGAGATTACGAAAAGCAGCCGGGGTTTATGCGTGGCGGGAACGCACGGCAAGACAACGACCTCTTCTATGCTGGCTCATTTGCTGAAACAATCGCCAGTGGATTGCAATGCTTTCCTCGGAGGAATCCTAAAGAACTACGAGAGTAATTTGATGTTGTCTGATACGAGCGACTTTACCGTGATCGAGGCGGATGAGTTCGATCGTTCTTTTCATTGGCTTACTCCTTATATGGCAGTGATTACTTCCGCAGATCCAGATCATCTGGATATTTACGGTACGGCGGAGGCTTACCGGGAGAGTTTCGAGAAATTTACCTCCTTAATTCGTCCCGATGGTTGTCTACTGATCAAGAAAGGAATCAACGTAACGCCCCGTTTACAGGAGGGTGTCAAGAAATATACCTATTCCGTTACGGAAATAGCGGACTTTTACGCTGAAAATATTCGTATTTGCGACGGAAATATTACCTTTGACTTCGTTGGTCCGGAAATCCGTATTCCTGATGTGGAATTAGGTGTTCCCGTAAAGGTTAATATAGAGAACGGGGTAGCGGCTATGGCGATCGCTTGGTTGAACGGAGTGAAACCGGAGGATTTGAAAAAGGGTATGGCTACATTTGCCGGACCTCGCCGCCGTTTCGATTTCCATTTGAAGACTGATCAAGTGGTATTGATCGATGATTATGCCCATCATCCGGCCGAATTGCGACAGAGTATCTTGTCGGTGAAGGAATTATATGCGGGTCGTAAGGTGACAGGTATTTTCCAGCCGCATCTATATACCCGTACCCGGGATTTCGCTGGTGATTTCGCCGCGAGTCTCTCTTTATTGGATGAGTTGATCTTGCTGGATATCTATCCGGCTCGTGAGGAACCGATTCCGGGGGTGAGCTCTCGGATCATTTTTGATAAGGTGACGATCCCTTCCAAGACGCTGTGTAAGAAGGAAGAGCTTTTGGACGTGGTTGCCGCCGGGAAATATGAGGTAGTATTAATGGTAGGCGCCGGTAATATCGACCGTTTGGTGGAGCCTGTAAAAGAGATTTTATGTAAACAAATAAGGAAACCGTGATCCGAATAATTTCCATAGTAGTAGCCACGTTGTTGTTCTGTTACATCGTGTTTGTGTCGTTTTTCTTTCGGGAAATACGTCAGGACTCTATTTGCCAAGATCTGCAAGTCGTGGTGAAAGACAGTCTGGATAAACACTTCGTGAGCGAGAGTGACCTTGTGTCTATACTGAAGAAAGCTGGGCTAGATCCGATCAAGCGGTCAATGGCCGACGTGAATACGGATCGGATAGAGACGGAATTGCTTAAGAATGAGATGATCGCTCAAGTGGAGGCGTATAAGACTCCTTCGGGTATTATCAAGCTAGAGGTCATGCAAAAGATGCCTATCCTCCGGATTATGGGCGTAAGAGGTAGTTATTACGTGGATAATCTGGGAACCACCATGCCGATCAGTCGTCGGTATGCCGCGCATGTGCCAATTGTGAGTGGATATGTGGAAAAAGAGCTTGCGGTGACCGACTTATACAAATTTGCATTATTTTTGCAAGAGAATGAGTTCTGGAATGACCAGATTGAACAAATCTATGTCTATCCGGATAATGATATAGAACTTATTCCAAGAGTGGGTAACCACCGGATCATGTTGGGTACTTTGGATGAATTCGAAGAAAAGCTTGCGAATTTAAAGCTTTTCTATGAACAAGCGATCCCTAAAGTGGGTTGGGAAAAGTACAGTATGATTAATTTAAAATATAAGAATCAGATTGTTTGTACTAAAAAATAGATGATATGGCATACACAGACTTTATAGCAGCTATTGACCTAGGTACCTCCCATATGGTAGGAATGGTGGGGACTAAGAATGCGACGGGCGCTCTTTCAATCATCGCCTACGAAGTTGAGAACTCTGGCACCTGCATACGAAGAGGATGTGTATATAACGTGAAGGAGACGGCGAGTAAGATAAAACGCTTGATCCTCAAGTTGGAGAATAAACTGGGGGGGACCAAGATCGGGCAGGTATATGTGGGACTGGGTGGCCAGTCACTCCGTTCTATCGAGCATACGGTTTGCAAGGTATTGGGAACGGAAGGAGTGGTCACGGAGGAGATCATAGACTCTCTTTATCAAGAGTGTAAGGATTATCGTCCGGATATGTTGACCGTTCTTGACGTGGTTTCTCCTTCCTATTTTTTAGATGATAAACCAGAGTCCAACCCGGTGGGTGTGCCTTGTAGCCGTATCGAGGCTCGTTACAAGTTGATTGTTGGACGTCCTTCGTTGAAATTAAATATTGTCAATAGCATCTCGGAACAAGCGAAAATCGAGATCGCCGGTATTCTGGTGTCACCCCTCGCGTTGGGAGATGTTGTCTTGAGCGACAATGAGAAGGACTTGGGTTGCGCCTTGATCGGTTTCGGTGCCGGCGTGACGACGATATCTGTCTATAAGGGTGGTAAGTTGGCCAGCCTTTCCGTTGTTCCCTTTGGAGGTAATTTGATAACAAAAGATATAACCAATCTCAGGGTCGTAGAGTCTGAGGCGGAACGCTTGAAGATCACTTATGGTAGCGCGAAAGCGGACCGGGATAATGATATGACCATCCAAGTGAGTTTAGCGGATGGAATGGGCTTACGTGAGATTAAGCTGGCCGAGTTGAACGGTGTGATCGAGGCCCGTATGGATGAGATCTTAGAGAATGTATATGCTCGTCTGGAGGCTACAGGCTTGATGAGCGTTCTCGGTGCCGGCATCGTGATTACGGGTGGAGGCGCCGCTTTGAAGAATTTACCGGCTGTTATGAGCGAACGCTTGAAGATGGAGGTTCGCTATTCAGCGGTTCGCAAGGGGGTTGTCGCTAGTGGTGATTTAGTGGTCGCCAGCAATCCCGAATATGCGGTAGCCGTCGGCCTCTTGGCGAAAGGAACTAAGAATTGCGCGTTATATATTCCTCCTAAACCGGAGCCTAAGATTGAGCCGGTGGTTGAGCCTGAACCGACAGTGGAACCGACTCCGGAACCGGAACCCGTCAAGGAGAAGCCGAAGAAAGAGAAGAAAAAAGGTCCCGGCTTGTTCGGGCGGTTGACAAAAGGAATCGATACCTTTGGTAAAACCCTCTTCGATGACGATGATAACGAGAGTAAATAACGTGATCTACGAATGTAATAAAACCGGAAGACAATGGACGATACAATATTAAATTTTAATTATCCTACGGATACTCCCAAAATCATTAAGGTGATTGGTGTTGGAGGCGGTGGCGGAAACGCTGTTACTCATATGTATAAGGAGGGCATACACGATGTTACATTCGTGTTATGTAATACGGATAATCAAGCCTTGAACCGTTCGGATGTTCCTATCAAGTTATTGCTGGGACGTGAGATCACGCAGGGATTGGGCGCGGGCAATAAGCCGGAACGTGCGATGATGGCGGCCGAGGAGAGTCTGGACGATCTTCGAGGTATGTTGAACGACGGTACGAAGATGGTATTTATTACCGCCGGTATGGGTGGTGGTACCGGTACGGGTGCCGCTCCGGTTATCGCTCGTATCGCGAAGGATATGGGAATATTGACGGTAGGTATCGTAACCATTCCTTTCTTGTTCGAGGGTGAGCGTAAGATTATACAGGCCTTGAATGGTGTGGAGGAGATCGCGAAGAACGTGGATGCCTTATTGGTGATCAATAACGAGCGTTTGCGTGAGATTTATTCGGACCTTTCCGTGATGAACGCTTTCGGCAAGGCCGATGATACCTTGACGATCGCCGCCAAGAGTATCGCGGAGATCATTACGCTTCCGGGTATTATCAACCTCGACTTCGCCGATGTTAACACCACGATGAAAGATGGTGGTGTCGCTTTGATGAGTAATGGTTTTGGTGAAGGAGAAGGACGTGTTCGCCAAGCGGTGGAAGACGCTCTGAATTCTCCGCTATTAAGCAACAACGACGTAAAGAACGCCAAGAAAATCCTGTTCAACGTATATTTCAGCGAGGAAGCCGAGTTGCGCATGGAGGAGATGAACGACGTGCATAACTTTATGTCCGAGTTCAACCGTGATATAGAGGTTATCTGGGGTACTGCCGTGGATAATACATTAGGTAATAAAGTGAAAATGACGATCCTCGCTACTGGATTTACGATGGATGATATTCCATTGATCGCTGATAAACGCAGGAATGAAGCCGCTCAGATGACGGAAGAAGAATTGCGCTTAGAAGAAGAGCGAATCGAGAAAGAGCGTAAGGAGCGTGATTTGATTGGTAAATATTATGGTGCTTCCGCACAAAAGGCGGGTCGTTTTACCTCTCGTGCGAAAGCGGTAGTTTTGACTCAGGAAGAGTTGGATGATGATGCCTTGATCGCTTTGATAGAGGATAATCCGACTTATAACCGGGATCCGAAGATCGTAGCCCGTGCCCGTTCCAAAGTAGCGGGAGAGGATATTCAAGTATCGGCTCCGACAACGGCGAAGCAACCGGCTAACCAACCTCGCCAAGATTCTCAGCGGGGGGGTAAACAAGTGATCAGTTTCCGATAGTTAATAATATAATAAGGATATGGATTTATTTGAACAAGTCAGTGAAGACATTAAAAACGCTATGAAGGCGAAAGATAAAGTCGCCTTGGAGACATTGAGAAATGTAAAGAAATTTTTCTTGGAAGCGAAAACCGCTCCGGGAGCCAATGATACGCTGATGGATGCGGATGCCTTGAAGATCATGCAGAAGTTGGTGAAACAAGGGAAAGATTCCGCTACGATTTATGTGCAACAGGGCCGTCAAGACCTAGCGGATGTTGAGTTGGAGCAAGTAAAAGTGATTGAGAAATATTTACCTCAACAAATGTCTGCCGAGGAATTGGAGAAAGAATTGAAAGCTATTATCGCTCAAGTCGGTGCCGCTGGCCCGAAAGATATGGGTAAGGTAATGGGTGTAGCCTCAAAAGCATTGGCAGGAAGAGCCGAAGGACGGATGATTTCCGAGACGGTTAAGCGTTTACTTAATTAATTGATTCATACGAAGACCGCACTAAGGGCATTCTGACAATTACTCGTTAGAATGCCCTTGGTACGGTTTTCTCGTATATACCTTTTCCTTTGACAATTTAATTCTTTAGAAAACCATGATTACTTTTACATGTTGTCTGATAGCCCTTATCGTTGGATATTTTACGTATGGTAAATTTGTCGAGCGGGTGTTTGGCGTAGATCCCTCCCGGGTTACTCCCGCTTTCACGAAACAAGATGGTGTCGATTATATACCCTTGCCTACTTGGAAGATTTTCATGATCCAATTTTTGAATATAGCGGGTCTGGGACCTATTTTCGGCGCTATCATGGGGGCTAAATTTGGGGTAGCTTCTTTCCTTTGGATCGTATTGGGAAGTATATTTGCGGGCGCTACCCATGATTTCCTATCGGGAATGCTTTCGTTGCGGCATGATGGAGAAAGTCTTCCTGAATTGATCGGACGGTATCTGGGGAACAACTTTAAGCAATTTATGCGGGGCTTTACGGTTATCTTGATGATCTTGGTGGGTGCTGTTTTCGTAGCTGGGCCTGCAGGGTTGCTGGCTAAACTGACTCCGGAATATCTAGATGCTACGTTCTGGATTATCGTCGTATTCATTTATTATATACTGGCTACTCTATTACCTGTTGATAAGATTATCGGAAAGATCTATCCATTATTCGCCATCGCTTTGCTATTTATGGCCGTAGGTATCTTGGTTATGTTATTTATTAACCAGCCGCCGTTACCTGAGATTACGGATGGACTTAGTAATACGCATCCGGGAGGCTTGCCTATTTTTCCGATCATGTTTGTTAGTATCGCTTGTGGCGCTATCTCTGGCTTTCATGCTACCCAAAGTCCATTGATGGCCCGTTGCATGAAAAGTGAGAAATACGCCCGTCCCGTATTTTACGGAGCGATGATTACCGAAGGTATCGTAGCCTTGATCTGGGCCGCCGCCGCTACGTATTTCTTCCATAATAACGGAATGGAGGAGAACAATGCCGCTGTCGTAGTAGACAGTATCACAAAAGAGTGGCTGGGCGCTGTCGGAGGTGTATTAGCGATACTGGGTGTGATAGCAGCTCCGATTACTTCTGGCGATACGGCTTTCCGCTCGGCTCGTCTGATTGTCGCAGACTTCCTGCAAATGGAGCAAAAAACGGTGGTCAAACGTCTGATGATCTGTATTCCCATGTTTATCGTTGCGATAGGAATCTTATTATATAGTCAAAAAGATAAGGATGGCTTCGATATGATCTGGCGTTATTTCGCATGGAGTAACCAGACGTTGGCAGTATTTACCCTATGGGCCTTAACCGTATATTTGGTACAAGCAAAGAAATTATATGTGATAACCTTGATTCCCGCCTTATTCATGACGGCGGTATGTTCTACCTATATTTTTGTAGCTCCGGAAGGGTTTGGTCTTTCCTCCGGTTTTTCTCAACTTTTGGGGCTACTAGTTACATTGATCGTTTTCGGGATCTTCTTAGTCTGGAAAAGAAAGAAAGTATAAAAAAGGCTGGCTTACATTTAGCCAGCCTTTTCTGTCGTTATTGTTCAAGTGAATTAAAGCACTTGTATGCCTTCCTCACGGGCTTGTTCCTCCCCGGAAGGAGTGATTAATTTATAACCCTTGCCGTGGATGTTGATGATCTCGATACCCGGATCGTCTTTCAACAATTTACGTAATTTCGTGATATAAACGTCCATGCTACGAGCGTTGAAATAGTTATCGTCTACCCAGATTGTCTTCAAGGCGTAGTTACGCTCAAGGATCTCATTTGCATGGGCGCACAACAAGCTTAATAATTCGCATTCCTTCGTAGTAAGTTTCGTAACCTTGTCGCCGATAGCCAACGTTTGTTTTTGGGTATCGAACAAGAAGTTTCCTAACTTGTAGAAAGGAATATCTTTCATCTTCTTACCTTTCACACGGCGAAGGATAGCCTCGATACGAAGCAATAGCTCTTCCATGCTAAACGGTTTTGTCAAGTAGTCATCCGCACCGATCTTGAATCCTTCCAAGATGTCTTCCTTCATAGTCTTGGCTGTAAGGAAGATAATAGGGATATCAGGATTGATAGAGCGAATTTCTTGTGCCAAGGTGAAACCATCTTTCTTTGGCATCATGACATCCAACACACAAAGATCGTATTTACCTTTGGTAAAACCTTTGTATCCGGCTTCTCCGTCAGAGAATAGGTCCGTTACATACCCTTTAGCTTGTAAGTATTCTCTTAAAAGCATTCCTAAATTCTCATCGTCTTCACAAAAGAAGATCTTTAGTTTTTCTTCCATAACTAACTTTTTATAAGAGGTAAAGTAATAATAAATTTTGTTCCAATGTTTCCGGCACCACTTTCAGCACGGATCGTACCTTTGTGGTCCTCAATAATTTTACGTACGTAAGCGAGTCCGAGGCCGAACCCTTTCACGTCATGTACGTTGCCTGTCGGTACGCGGAAGAAACGGTCGAATACCTTTTTCAGATATTCTTTCTTGATACCGATACCATTATCTTCCACGGAGATCAACAGCTTTCCGTTCTCGTTCCAAGTGCGTGCCATCAATGTAAGCGGAACTTCCGGGCGGCGGTATTTAACCGCATTGTCCATCAAGTTGAACAATACATTGGTGATATGCATTTCATCCACATATATATCCGATTCTGTAGCTTGCAGGTCTATATCCATTGTACCGCCGTACTTCTCGACCTTTAAAACGAAGGTGTTAGCCACGTTCGCTACCAAATCATTTGCGTCAATTTCTTTCAATTTAAGCGCTGCTTTCTGTCGTTCGAACAAAGACATCTGTAGCACTTTCTCGACCAAGAAGCTCAATCGCTTCGTCTCGTCGTTGATTACGCCGGATATATGCTTGAATACGTCCGGACTCTTCGTTATATCCGAATCCTTCAACATCTGGGCGGCGAGCGAGATCGTGGATACCGGTGTCTTCAACTCGTGCGTCATGTTGTTGATAAAGTCGTTTTTCATCTCGGATAACTTCTTCTGACGGAATACGATGTAAATCGTGAAGACGAAGGTTATCAACAGGATCAATGAGAATATAACCGATGGAACGATGAAAGTAATAGAGCTTGAGATATAATCCCCTTTCGTCGGAAAATAAACTCTCAGGTAGTTTAGTTTCGATGGGGGATCGTTCGGGAAAAGCACTTGGGTGATCACGTCAGAGGCGATCGGTTGCTTTTGGAATTCTCCGCTCTGGTATACTACATTTCCATCTTTGTTAATAACAGAAAACACAAACGGCAAGTTCAAACCGTTGTTAATAAATTCTGTTTTTAAGTAATTGTTCAGCTTTTTAAAATCTATACGTTCCTCAATCGGCTTTAGATTCGCGGTGTATAAGATGTTGTAAATCACCTCCTCTATCAGTCCACCTTGGTACTGGTAACGTCTTTTTAGTGTCTTCTGTAAATCTTTAGATGTGTTTACGATGCTGTTGGCAGACTGCCGTTTTGACAAGGAAGAGAGCGGCTCGAACTTATGGGCGCTAAAACTTTGCATCTCTATTTGTTGAACGGTTCCATTAGAATCCTTGATCTGTAATTGGTATTTCTCATGGTTGATCACTTGTCCTAGGCTTTGGGCATCCGGGGCATTTTGATACATGAAATTTGTCTCATCCCGGTTGATATCATCCTCGAGGTATTTACGGGTCTCATCCAATTCCAGATTCTTAGATACTTGGCGCAGGCTTCTTTTGACAGTCTCATTGAACTGTTCGCTGCGTGTCTTAAGTATAATGCTCACATAGTTTACCTGTAGGTATAATAACCCGGCGAAGGCAAAAGCCATAACTACCGCAAGCAACCAAATTGTCGACTTCCTCATATCAATATCTTTCTCTTAATATTGCAACAAATAACGTATGTTTTAGTTTAATATTTACACAAAAAAGGTAAAAATAATCCGTTTAAAATGTTAATAATACTTTGTGGGCATAGAGGATGTATGCTAGCTAAGCATTGAAACTCCGCTGTTAATGCACTAGTTAGCGTTATTTTATCCTAAGTTTTTTATATATTATCCTAAGTAAAAACAAGTCCGGTGCGTTCTTTGTTGCGCCCGGACTTTATAAAGTCTCCACTTAGGGGATTAAAATCGATGTCCCGGAGGAGGACCCATCGGACCTCTTCCCCGTCCGCTTCTACCCGGCGTTTTCACGTCGCTGGCACTGGCTCCGCCTTTGAAGATGCTGAACCGATAGATGAAGTGTACCATGAAATAACTGCCTAGCGTGTTATATTCTGAGTCTTGTATATAGCTAGCGGTAACGGAACGGGAGATATTGCTTCGTTGTTGCAGGATGTCGTAGATCTTGAAACGGAGCGTCCCTTGGTTATTCTTTAAGAAAGACTTGGAGGCTGAGGCATTCCATAGGACTTCGTTCTGTTTGAATCCGTCCCCGTAGCCAGAGTTGGTAGACCAGTTCACGTCACTCTCTATCTTGAAATTGAGGGGCAGATAGATTGTCGTGTAACCGCCGGCTCCGTAATTGAAGGTGTTTTGGTTATTTTCCTTTTGCAGGGAGTTGCTGGTGGCATTGTAACGAATATTCCCGTTTACGCCCAGATCCAGATAAGAGGAGCGGAAGTCGATACCACCACGTTCGGACAATATGAGATTCCGGTTCGTATTCTTCTCCTCGTTGATATATCCGTTGCTATTAGCGAACGAGGCCATTGTCATGGAGTTGATGGAGAATTTCTTATTCTTCAAGGGGGTGTTCAACATCATACGGACGTTGCCACTATAGTTGCCATTTACGTTTTTGTAAGTGGTGGTCTTTACACCTGTCTCTTGGTTATAAGAGGTATAACTTACGATATCGTTGATGATATAACTACCGTTTGCCATGATCATGAAGGCCCGTTGTTTCTCCGGCGTGAACTGTTGGAAACGAATAAATACGTTGTTCGTATAGCGGGGATTCAAATCCGGGTTACCGATCGTGATATTCGTCGGGTCCGAGATATCCGCTACCGGTTGTAATTGAGTCATGCTCGGTTGGCTGGTACGGCCATTATACATGATACGAAGATTCGTACGCTTATCGAACATATAGTTGAATTGAGCCATCGGGGAGAGGTTGACCACCTTACGGGTTATCTTGGATAAGGTCGTGTCGCCAACGAAATTCTCGCTGCTGGAATAGGATGGGTCCAGATTCAAGCCGATCGTGTAGTTGAACTTTGCCCGTTGAGACTTGAAGCTCAAGCTGGCCCGCTGGCTGATAAAGTTATTACGATAGCTTTGGTTATAGGCGGAATCTAATACATTATATATACCATCAGCGTCTTGGTTGTAAACATTCTTCAAGGCTTCTTGTTTCCGTTGGCTGATGCTATAAGTGGCTTGGATGAAATTATTATGCCCGATCGGTTCTACCCACGATACGTAGGCCCGGTAATTGAAACCTTTGTTGTCGTAACGTGAGCGCTGGTCGATAATGCTATTCTTCAAGGCATCAGTCTGGTTGAAATAAACGATGTCGGAACGGTTCATGCCGTCACTGTACGAATCGCTATTGCCTCCGGAAAGGGTGGCGCTGAACACACGCCCTTTGTTATTCAGCTTACGGCTGAAATCGATGCTGGCATTTAGGTTGTACCCGTTACTTTCCGAGTAATTGCTGGATTTGTTGGTATTGACCGTATCCCGTTCGTTATCCAAGGTGGTAGCATCACTGAAATTGTCATTCATGCTATGGCTGAGGCTGAAACTCGGGCGGAAGATAAGTTGAGTCATCGTGTCCGGTTTCCATTCCAAGCGAAAGTCTACGCCAAAGTTATCGCTCTTCGTACGGCTCATCGCCTCGCTATTATCGTAGGAGGAACTATCTCCGGGAAGAATATTCTGCCGGTCGCTCTTGCTGCGAGCGTCATTGTCGGAATGGGAATAACGAGTATTTCCCCCAAGAGTTAGTTTATCCGGCTTGAATTCCTTGCTGAAATTCAAACCTGCGTTTCCGGAAGAGGTGATACCGCTACCCGCTCCGAAACCTCCTCGTCGACCTCCACCGCCTCCCATACCGGAGAACATTGTTGAGGCTAGATCGGAAAAGCCCATATTATTCGTGTTATTCGTTCCCCCCATGAACGTGATCTGGTCATTATTCACGAAACGATTGACCATGGCGTTGCCTTCATACCGATCTTTACTTCCGTATCCGCCATATGCGTTGCCAAACCAACCTTGCTTCATGCCGGGTTTCACGGTTAGGTTGATGACGGTCTCTTCCTCTCCATCGTCGAAGCCAGTCATTTGGGCCATATCGCTTTTTTTATCAAGTACCTGTAATTTATCGATCATCTTGGCTGGAAGATTCTTGGAGGCCACTTTCGGGTCATCGGAGAAGAACTCCTTTCCGTCCACCATTACCTTTTTCACCTCTTTTCCATTGACGGTGATCTTGCCTTCGCTATCTACCTCCACACCGGGCATCTTTTTCAATAAATCCTCCAAAACGGAGCCTTCGGTTACTTTATAAGAATCCGCGTTGTATTCCACAGTGTCGTTGCGAACGGTAACCTCGGGTGCCTTACCTATAACTACGGCTTCTCCCAACTCGATCGCTCCGTCGCTTAATTCGAGTTTACCTACGTTTACGGGATTTTTCTTTCCGGTGATTTGCAAGGGTTGGTACAATGGATCGTATCCGATGAATGTGATGTGTAGTAAATAACTTCCTTTCTTTACGTTTTTCAAGGTAAAACTACCATTACGGGCGCTCACCACACCTCGTACCATGGCACTGTCTTTTACGTTCAGCAATCGTACCGTTGCTTGCTCGATGGGGGTATCACTACCTTGCTCAACGACAGATCCGGTAACATTAACACCGCTTTGCTGTGCGAAAGCCATCGGTGAAAAAAGGATCATCAACAACATCAAAAGGCACTTTCCCGATTTCATAACTATATGGATTACATTGTTTACAATTACGAAAAGATAGACATGGTTCATTCAAAATAGTTTAATATAACTTTTATGGATTTGATATTATTAACACATGATATTTATTCTTGGGGCCGTAGAACCTCAGTGGGGATAGGTGTATGAGTTAACCATTCTCACTCTTTTGATCGAGGTGAATTTCATCCGTATCGGCACAAGCGATAAATACTAGAGCTTAGAACCTGCACGAGTAGTCCCAGCCTACGCCGGTAGTTGCGTATGACGACACCGATACTAACACAAGGTGCTCATGAAAAAAGTATCGTATCTTCATCGCCCCATGCACCTAAGATACTTCGCCAATGAACTTAGGATACTTTCTCAATGAAACTAAGATACCTTTTTCGCATGGCTAACTGATACGCCTTTTACTGCCCCTTACTTTTGGAAGTACTTCTGGCATGATCATAAGGAATGATTTTCTCTTTGGTAGAGGGTAAGAAAGATGCTTACGCTGAAATGTCTATCGGACATAAGATCATCTCTGCGATCGCTGATGACGGTAAGGCCGTTGTATATTATATTGCTACGACGGTTCTTACTTCCGACAACGCTACTATTGCTGCTCCGGCCGCTGCTGTATTCGTAACGGTTGGCGAGGAAACTGTTAAGGTGGTTGTGAAATAAATTAGACAACAAATAGATAGGGTAAGAGATGGAATATTCCCCATCTCTTCCTTTTAGAAGATATTTATAATTCTGAAATTCCCGGCGGAGATAGATTCTTCAAGTACATCGTGATGGTAGATTACTTAAAAATATGGGAAACATGTGTCCGTATAGGCCCTAATAACCAGGAAACGGGTCCTGCCATTGGCGGCTAAAATGAATAACCTACGGCTTGTCGAGTGAATAACTAACGGCTATACCTAGCCGGTAACATACAACTCTAAAAATGAATAGCTTACCACTTGAAAAGCCTTTTTATGCCGAAACCAACAAGATATTCTTTGCAACTTCTTTAAAAAAATATTGATAGTTTTATTTAGCTTTAGGGTTTGTAAATGTGTAAAAAGAGTTGAAATGTTGTTTCTATTAAAAATATGAGTTACATTTAGCGGTTAAACAGGAACGATTATTTTTTTATTTGTCATTTTGTGATTAGGAAAGGTTGAAATAAGGAGATAAGATAACTATAATATGGAGGAACAGTTTCTGCTTGTAGAGCTTAGACGGGGGAATAAAAATGCTTTTTCCCATTTATTTATGGCTTATTACAAAGATCTTGTGATGTTTGCTGGTAGCTATTTAGGAGAGAGAAATATTAGTGAGGATGTCGTACAATCAGTATTCCTAAAGGTTTGGAATGATCGTGAGAGCCTAATAATAGAAACTTCTTTTAAATCCTATCTTCTGGCTTCCGTACGAAACAGTTGTTTGGATGAGATACGGCATCGGTATGTTGTTCGGGAGCATGAATCCATTATTTTGTCCCATCTGGAACTAGATGATATTGATACGGAGAATTATATATTATATTCAGACTTATACGATCATTTGCGAGAAGCCTTGGATAAATTGCCTATAGCTTGCCGGGAAGCTTTCGAGATGAGTCGTTTCGAACAGTTGAAGTATAAGGAAATAGCGGTAAAGCTAAATGTTTCTGAACGTACGGTGGAGGTAAGGGTAGGTAAGGCCTTGGGGCTACTTCGTCATTATCTGAGAGATTTTTTGTCTGCATTGATCACAACATTTCCCTAAAGAATGTTATTTGGCTGTGGGTTATAACTTGAATACCTTCTCTAGCGCAAATTATGCGCATTGACCCTTATAAATGGTACGCATGGAAAGACGGGGCTTTAGTTTTCTGGGATGATCCTTTGGAATGTGTGTTCAAGAAGATCGGGCAGACATTTAATGTTGACATTATTTTAAAAGACACGGATATAGCTCATCAACTTTATCGGACCACTTTTAGGCAAGAATCTTTGGATGAGATCTTATGCCTTCTGCGTTTGACCGCTCCGATTCGTTATGAATATTCCAACCGGAAGGTAGATGCATCATCATTATAAGAAACAAAGGATAGAAGTCTATAAAATTAGATAGGGAGCGAAAAAATACGTTTTATTTTATGTGGGGTTCTAAAGTTGATCCGTCTTATATATGTAAAGACTATTTGTTTGTTAACCTGTAAATAGAAATTGCCTATGGAATAAAGGAGGAGCAGGAAAATTATATCATGCCACGAATTTAGGATAAAAAAGGGAAGATCTCGTACATCCTCCCTTTTATGAAGCTTAGTCGTAAAATTTTATAACCTTATTTTCTAACTAAACACAACAAAATTATGAAATCAGTTTCATTTGATGAAATTAAACGGCGACTATTTGCCACTAAAATCTTTAGTATTATAAGAATATGCCTGCTATTACTGATCTGTAGTGTAATGAGAGCTTTTGCTTCTATAGGCTATTCACAAATGACTACACTTTCATTAGATCTAAAAAATGTATCAGTAGAAGAAGTCTTGAATGAGATCGAATCAAAAACGGAATACCGCTTTCTTTAATAATAAGAGATCGGTAATTGAACAAAAAAGCTGATATATCATCTAAATGAGAAGGAAATAACAACGATTCTAGATAATCTGTTCGAAAGAAGTGGAGTGAATTATGTGATAAGCGATCGACAGATTGTGAGTTGATGAATTGGAGCGTTCATTTATTTATAATATACCAAGTAGATAAAAGCCTCATATAGAAAGATAAAGTATGTTACGAAACATGTTCGTCTTTGTTTTAGGTAATGGATAAAGTGTTATTTTTACGCCCAAATATATAAGTGTTAGTTATTACACTTATATGAGTTCAATCTTTTAATAAAAAGGCATATAGTAAACCACTCTATAATGTGAAAAGTAATGATTGAGGAATTAAAAGAGAAAGTTTTCAAAGCGAATTTGGATTTGGTCAAATATGGGCTGGTTATTTTTACTTGGGGAAATGTAAGTGCCATTGATCGTAAAAAAGGATTAGTAGTCATTAAGCCTTCGGGTGTTTCTTATGAGACTATGAAGGCTGATGATATGGTCGTGCTGGATTTGCGGGGTAATATAGTGGAGGGAAGGTTGAAACCTTCATCGGATACTCCGACTCATTTGGTCTTGTATAATGCTTTTCCTGAGATAGGGGGAGTTGTTCACACGCATTCCACCTATGCCACTTCGTGGGCTCAAGCCGGACGTGATATTCCTAATATCGGTACGACACACGCTGACTATTTCAGCGAGGCCATTCCTTGCACGCGCGAAATGACTCAGCAGGAAATAGAAGGTGAGTATGAGAAAGAGACAGGAAATGTGATCGTCGAACGTTTTCAGCAAATTAATCCTGTATATGTTCCCGGGGTCCTCGTAGAGAATCACGGACCATTTTCTTGGGGAAAAGATGCTGATGAGGCTGTGTATAATGCGGTTGTAATGGAGCAAGTGGCCAAGATGGCTTATATATCTTATGGCATCAATCCTCAACTGGGTATGAATCCACATTTGGTTACGAAACATTTTTATCGAAAGCACGGCCCGAATGCTTATTACGGGCAAAAATAAGTATGAACACTATAAATAGATGATAAATAACGACATTATTAACTTTTTAAATCAATAAGCCATGAATAATTTCAATGATTTCGAGGTATGGTTCGTTACAGGGGCGCAGCTTCTGTATGGCGGCGATGCGGTTGTAGCGGTAGATGCACACTCTAACGAGATGGTAAATGGATTGAACGAATCCGGTCTCTTGCCCGTAAAAATAGTATATAAAGGTACGGTAAATTCTGCCAAAGAGGTAACGGCCACTTTCAAGGCCGCTAATAATGAGGACAAATGTATCGGTGTAATCACTTGGATGCATACTTTCTCTCCGGCGAAAATGTGGATACATGGCTTGCAGGAATTGAGAAAACCTCTATTACATTTTCATACCCAATTCAACAAGGAGATACCTTGGGACACCATGGATATGGACTTCATGAACCTGAATCAGTCTGCTCATGGCGATCGTGAGTTCGGGCATATTTGTACTCGAATGCGAATTCGCCGCAAAGTAGTGGTAGGGCATTGGAAAGATGGGGAAGCTCAACGTAAGATTGCTGTTTGGATGCGTGTCTGTGCGGCTTGGGCGGATGCTCAAGACATGCTGATTGTCCGTTTTGGCGACCAGATGAATAATGTAGCGGTAACGGATGGAGATAAGGTTGAGGCGGAGCAACGCATGGGTTACCATGTGGACTACTGCCCGGTGAGCGAACTGATGGAATATCATAAAAATATCAAGGATGCCGATGTGGAAGCTCTTGTAGCAATCTATTTTAGTGAATACGACCATGACGCTTCATTGGAAGATAAATCTACAGAAGCTTATGAGAAAGTATGGAATGCGGCGAAAGCGGAATTAGCTCTCCGTGCTATCCTCAAAGCGAAAGGAGCCAAAGGTTTTACTACAAACTTTGATGACCTAGGACAGACAGACGGTAGTTATTTCGACCAAATCCCGGGATTGGCTTCTCAGCGTCTGATGGCGGAAGGTTATGGATTTGGCGCTGAAGGTGATTGGAAGTCCGCCGCTCTTTATCGTACGGTATGGGTAATGAACCAAGGACTTTCCAATGGTTGTTCTTTCTTGGAAGATTATACCTTGAACTTTAAAGGTGGCCAAAGTTCAATTCTTCAATCACATATGTTGGAGATTTGTCCTCTTATCGCCGCATCCAAGCCACGTCTTGAAGTACATTTCTTGGGTATAGGTATCCGTAAGAGCCAGACGGTACGTTTGGTCTTCACCTCAAAAGTAGGTACGGGTTGTACGGCTACTGTCGTAGATCTGGGGAATCGTTTCCGTTTGATCGTAAACGATGTGGAATGTATCGAACCGGAGCCGCTGCCTAAGTTGCCGGTTGCGTCTGCCCTTTGGATTCCGATGCCAAGCTTCGAGATAGGTGCGGGTGCTTGGATTTTGGCAGGTGGTACTCACCACTCATGTTTCTCGTACGACTTGACTGCGGAATATTGGGAAGATTATGCTGAAATCGCAGGTATCGAAATGGTACATATCAACAAGGATACGGCTATCAGCAACTTCAAGAAGGAACTTCGCATGAATGAGGTTTATTATATGTTGAACAAAGCGCTTTGTTAAACTTCAATCAATATGAAAGTAGATGCGAAATCAACCATTGAAGCGGGGAAAGCTATTCTTGGCATAGAATTTGGCTCGACCAGAATAAAAGCTGTCTTGATCGATGAGGAAAACAAACCGATCGCACAAGGAAGTCATAGTTGGGAAAACCAGTTAGTCGACGGACTTTGGACATATAGCGTGGAGGCTATTTGGTATGGATTGCAGGATTGCTATGCGGATCTTCGTTCAAACGTGAAAAAAAAGTATGACGTTGAGATCGAGACACTGGCGGCAATCGGTATTAGTGCCATGATGCATGGTTACATGGCATTCAATGAGAGAGAGGAGATACTCGTGCCTTTTCGCACATGGAGAAACACCCATACGGGCAAGGCTGCGGCGGCCTTATCGGAATTGTTTGTATATAATATTCCTTTGAGATGGAGTATTTCTCATTTGTATCAAGCGATCTTGGATAATGAGGAACACGTTAAGGATATTGATTATCTGACAACCCTTGCCGGTTTCATCCATTGGCAGATAACGGGGCGAAAAGTATTGGGTGTAGGTGACGCATCCGGTATGCTTCCCATAGATCCGGCCACCAAGAACTATTCTGCCGAAATGATATCCCAGTTCGACCGATTAATCGCTACAAAGGGATATGATTGGAATTTGCGGGATATCTTGCCTAAGGTCTTGCTAGCAGGTGAAAATGCCGGTCATCTTACATTGAAGGGAGCTAAAATGCTTGATGTATCAGGCCATTTGAAAGCAGGCATACCTGTTTGTCCTCCGGAAGGCGACGCTGGTACAGGTATGGTGGCGACCAATGCCGTCAAGCGACGTACGGGAAACGTTTCCGCCGGTACATCCTCATTCTCTATGATCGTGTTGGAGAAGGAGTTGTTAAAGCCATACGAGATGATTGACATGGTTACCACGCCGGATGGAAGCCTTGTGGCTATGGTACATTGCAATAATTGTACCTCCGACCTTAACGCATGGGTCAATTTATTCAAGGAATATCAAGAGCTGCTGGGTGTACCTGTGGACATGGACGAGGTATTTGGAAAGCTTTATAATCATGCGCTTACGGGGAATGTGGATTGTGGTGGTCTTATTTCATATAATTACATCTCGGGTGAACCTGTAACGGGGCTTTCGGATGGAAGACCGCTGTTTATACGCTCGGCGAATGACAAGTTTAACCTTGCGAATTTCATGCGGACTCATCTGTATGCTTCAGTAGGGGTTCTTAAGATAGGTAATGACATCCTTTTCAAAGAAGAGAAAATCAAAGTCGACAGAATTACAGCACATGGAGGTCTGTTCAAGACCAAGGGTGTAGGTCAAAGAATATTGGCTGCGGCTATAAACTCACCCATATCCGTTATGGAAACCGCTGGTGAAGGGGGTGCTTGGGGAATTGCCCTGCTGGGTGCTTTTCTTGTGAACAATGACGGGAAGCAATCTCTGGCTGATTTCTTGGACGAGTATGTGTTTGCCGGTGATGCCGGTGTTGAAGTTTCACCCACGGCGGAAGAGGTAGAAGGTTTTAACACATACATCGAAAATTACAAAGCCGGATTGCCCATAGAGGAAGCGGCTGTACGATTTAAATGTTATTGATTAAATCTTACACCTCTTTTCAACCAGTCTTTGAAGAGGGGTGTATATCTTCAAAAGTGCAATTATACATACAAAAGCCTAAATAGATAGAGTCCCCTGAAAGATGATATATCTTATCGTTGTAAGATGCATGATCTTATAATGATAAGATCATACATCTTGTTGCTGTAAGACGATACATCTTTATTTCTATTCTTTGTACTATTGATCACTTTGTTTTCTTAAAGAATGTTATTTAACTGTGGGACTTTCAATCTTGCACGTCTTTTTTATAAAATATAAAATTAGGATGAGCACAAGAAAACAAATAGAGGAATTAATAACCGGCTATCTGTCCGGGAATACAAATAAGGAAGACACGGAACGATTGGTGGCTTGGATAAAGGAAAGTCCCGACAATCTTCGATATTATCAACGGTTGAAAAATATATGGCAGGTTTCCCATCCCGCTTTCGGGGCTGATACGATTCAAGTAGCTAGTGCCAATGAAAAAATGATGAGTCGGATTACTCCCGTAAAATGGTATGAATCGAGATTTATCCGTTATTGGCAATATGCGGCGGCGATACTTCTGTTGCCCTTAGTTGTTTTTTCTTCCTATTTGTTTATTTCCAATCAGCGTACGGAATACTCCCAAGTCGCTTATCAAGAGGTCTTTGCTCCTTATGGTACCCATTCCCGGGTGAATTTACCAGACGGTTCCTTGGTATGGCTGAATGCTGGAAGCTCTTTGAAATATCCGACTGTGTTTGATTGGGATAAGCGACAAGTAGAACTTTCCGGAGAGGCTTATTTCGAGGTGGAATCAGATCCGGAGCATCCATTCATTGTTCAAACCGATGGGGTAGAGGTCTCTGCTGTGGGAACTGCTTTCAATGTGGAGGCTTATCGGAACGATTCAATCGTGGCCGTGACGATGGCGATTGGAAAAGTAAATGTCTCTCTGGGGAAACAACGAGTCTTTTCCTTGGTATCCGGTGAACGGATGGGATACAACGTTAATACTTCTTCCTGTCGGATCGAGCAGATCGATCCCTATAAATGGTATGCGTGGAAAGATGGTGCCCTGGTTTTCCGGAATGATCCTTTAGAATATGTATTCAAGAAAATCGGGCAGACCTTTAATGTGGATATCGTTTTAAAAGATACCGCTATAGCTCATCAGCCCTATCGGGCTACCTTCCAACAGGAATCTCTGGACGAGATATTGCGTCTCTTACGATTGACGGCCCCTATCCAATATAAATATTCAAATCGGGAGCGGGGTACCGATAATCACTACCGAAAACAAAAAATAGAGGTATACAAAACAAAAAAGTGAGAAAAATACACATATTGTATGTGGATCTCTTGAGTTGAGACGTCTTATATATGTGAAAGGATTTTATTTGTTAACCATTAAATAGATGTTGCCTATGGAATAAAAAAGAGTGGAGAAATTATATCATGACACGAAATTAGGCTAAAAAAGGGAAGGTCTCGTACACCTCCCCTTTTATAAAGCTTAGTCGTAAAATTTTTATAACCTTATTTTCTAACTAAACACAGCAAAATTATGAAATCAGTTTCACTTGATGAAATTAAACGGCGGTTAATTACCTCTAAAATCTTTTGTATTATGAGAATATGCCTGTTATTACTGATCTGTAGTGTAATGCAAGTTATTGCTTCTACCGGCTATTCGCAAATGACTACACTTTCATTAGATCTAAAAAATGTATCAGTAGAAGATGTCTTGAATGAGATTGAATCGAAAACAGAATACCGTTTTCTGTATAATAAGAAATCGGTAGATGTAGACCGAAAAGTTGATATCTCTGTAGACGGGAAAGAAATAACAACTATCTTGGATAATCTCTTTAAAAAGAGTGATGTGAATTATGTGATAAGTGACCGGCAGATTGTCTTGAATAAGACATCCGATGTCATGATCGTCCAGCAAGGAAGACGGGTAAGCGGCGTTGTCGTGGATGGTACCGGGATTCCGGTGATTGGAGCGAATGTCGTAGAGAAAGGCACTACGAACGGAACGATTACAGATATGGATGGTAAATTTTCACTGGAGGTTCCGGATAACGCTACATTGTTAATCTCTTATATCGGTTATTCTCCTAAGGAGATAGTGGTAAAAGGCCAAAGCTCCTTTCAGATAAAATTGGCGGAGGATACGAAAGCGTTGGATGAGGTAGTCGTAGTAGGTTATGGTATCCAGAAAAAGAGTGTGGTGACGGGAGCGATCTCATCCGTAAAAGCCGAGGATATGATGAATAGCGCTAATACACGACCGGAGCAAGCTTTGCAAGGAAAGACTTCCGGTGTACAGGTATTGTCTTCTTCCGGTGCTCCGGGTTCCAGTATGAAAATCCGTATACGTGGTTATAGCTCTAATGGTAACTCGGACCCTTTATATATTGTCGATGGTTTGCGTACGGATGATATTAGTGGTTTGGAACCTAGTAATATCGCTAGTATGGAGGTTTTGAAAGATGGAGCATCTGCTGCTATCTACGGTGCGGAAGGTGGTAATGGCGTCGTTTTGATTACCACGAAAAATGGTTCGGCTGGTAAGACTCAAGTGACTTACGATTTCCAATATACGATTCAGAGCTTGGGCAAGACTCCGAAAGTCATGAATGCGGAGCAATACATATCTTACATGGATGAATCCGGCGCTATTCCGGGTATTCAATGGGACGGTACCGATACGGATTGGGTGAAAGAGACCTTTGAGGCGGCTCCGATGCAAAAGCATAATTTGTCAATCTCGGGAGGAAATGAAAAGTCTACTTATTTAATGTCATTATCTTTCTTGAATCAAGATGGTATCGTAAAAGGTGACGATGATAACTATAAAAGATATTCCGGGATGTTTAACGGAAGCCAGAAGGTGAACAAATGGTTGAAGGTAGGTAGTAGTGTCCAGATCAACCGATCCGTACAGCATTCGATCAACGAGAATGACGAGTCTCGTGGCGTGATCTCTAACGCTATTTTGCTAGACCCGCTGACACCGGTAGAATATGTAGGCGAGGTTCCTACCCGTGTGCAGGAATTGATCGATGCCGGGAAGCCGGTGATGCAATCGGAGAATGGTAATTATTACGGAATCTCTAAATATGTAAACGGAGAGACGATTAATCCGTTCGTACAGAAGGGGCAGTCTCAAACTGCTACTACGATTACGTCATTGATGGGTAATGCTTATATGGATATCACTCCGTTAGAGGGACTTACTTTTACCTCAAAGCTAGGTATTAATTATTTCTCTAAAAACGTACACAACTATAAGCCGGAATACTATTATAGCGGCGAGATGATGAATGCGTTCGCCTCAGTTAGCGAGTCAGACGCTACCATGACCTATTGGCAATGGGAAAATTATGCTTCTTATGTAAAGAGCTTCAATAAGCATAACTTTACCCTCATGGCAGGAACCGCAGTCTCCCGCAGGGACTATAAGACGGTTACGGCTTCTGGTTATCCATTGATCAAAGACCAAGATTCGTATGCCGATCTGGATTATATCTCTACGCAGGCGAATTCAAAGGTAGGTGGAACCACCTTGACTGATACGAAGCTTTCCTATTTTGCCCGAATCAATTATGATTATGAGAATAAATATTTATTCCAAGCGACGGTTCGCCGGGACGCTGCCGGTCTTTCTATCCTTCCGAAGGATAATCGTTGGGGTACGTTCCCTGCTTTATCAGCGGGTTGGGTGATCAGTAACGAGGATTTCTTTCCGGAACTGAATGGGTTCTCTTACGCTAAGATTCGTGGTAGTTGGGGACAAAATGGTAGTTTGTCGAACCTTGGTAAATACAGTTATGCGTCTAATGTCGTGTCATCCGGTTCTGTAACCAATTATCTGACTTGGTCAAGCATGAATGCTTCTACCTTGTATCCTTTGGCGGATGGTACATATGCGACCGCTTCTTCTCCTTCCGTATTGGGTAATAATAAATTGACATGGGAAACCAGTGAGCAGTTAGACTTTGGTATCGATCTACGCTTCTTGGCCGATCGTCTAGGGTTTACGATGGACTACTATCATAAGACTACGAAAGATCTGATTACGACAAATACGCCTCCACTAGAAGCCGGTAATAGCGCTTCCCCGATCAATGGTGGAAACGTGGTGAATAAGGGATTTGATTTTGAGTTGACTTGGCGTGATCATATCGGTGATTTTAAGTATAGTATTGCGGCGAACTTATCTACCTTGAAAAATGAGGTGACTTACTTAGACCCAACAATCAGTCGCCTGAATGGTGCTTCCGTAAACAAATGGTCTTCTGCCACGGCGTTCGAGAAAGGCCTTCCGGTTTGGTATTTCCGGGGATATAAGACGGATGGTATAGATCCGGCAACAGGAAACGTGAACTTTGTGGACGTAAATGGCGATGGAACGGTGAATGCGAATGATTTTACGTATATCGGTAGTGCTATTCCAGATATTACCTACGGAGCTACCTTGAATATGGAATATAAGGGGTTTGACTTTACGATGTTCATACAGGGACAAGCAGGAAACGATATCTTGATGGGTATTATCCGTACGGACCGTCCGGCGACAAACAAGCTGTCTTTGTTCTACACCGATCGTTGGACTCCGGAGAATCCGAACGCCTCACGCCCGTCCGCAACCGTAGACGCTAAGTACTGGAATAGTGACCAGATGTTATTTAACGGCTCTTTTATGAAAATCAAGCAAATACAATTAGGTTACTCATTACCGGCTCTCGTGACAAATAAGTTGCATATCGGGCATACACGTATCTATGCGTCTTTGGATGACTTTTTCACATTTACGAATTATCCGGGTATGGACCCGGAGGCATCTAGCTCCGATAATAATAGCATCGGTATAGATCGTGGATTCTTCCCGATATCTAAGAAGGTTTTATTCGGATTATCTCTTAATTTCTAACTACTAATTATGCATGGATTATGAATACAGGAATCATTAAATACGGAATATTATCGTTGGCATTTACGTTGTGTACGGCTAGTTGCTCGGATTTTCTGGATACGGAACAAAGAGGGGTAACGACGCAGGAGTCTTTTTATAAGACGGACGCAGAGGTTACAGAGGCTTTATATGCTATTTACAATAAGATGCAAAGCAGTGATTTGAATACGTTCCAGTTCAAGAATCTTCTTTCGGATGACGCCATGGCCGGTGGTGGCGGTCGTGGAGATAATAACCAAGGTGAGGAATTGGACGAGTTTCGGTTCGGATCGAGTAATACGATACTTCGTGCGATGTTCACGAAATATTACCAGATCATCTATACTGCGAACTTATTGATTAACAAAGTGGCTCCGGAATCGGAAGTGAAAAAGATGGCGATCGCGGAGGCCAAGACTTTCCGTGCCTATGCTTATTTTGAGTTAGTGACTCTTTGGGGAACAGCTCCTTTGGTAACGGAACCTCTTGATCCGGATAATTATGCGCAGCCCAATTCTACGCTAGAAGAGCTTTGGGGACAAATTGAGAAGGATTTACAGGAGGCTATCCCCGATTTACCTTTAAAAAGTCAGTTATCGGCGGCGAAAAAAGGAAATATTTCCAAGGGTACCGCTCAATCTTGGTTAGGAAAAGCGTATCTTTATCAGAAAAAATATGATGAGGCCGCAGTTGTGTTCGATGAGGTGATCAATAGCAATGAATATGCCTTGAATCCAGACTTTTCGATGTTAACCCGTAAATCTACCGAGTTTGGGAAGGAATCTATTTTTGAGGTGTCTTATGCGGATGAGTTGTCAACGATAACGGAAGGAAATACGGTTGTGGCCTATTGTGGTCCTCGTACGCCATGGTTTACAGCAGGGACGAGCGGTATCACGGAAACCGGTTGGGGCTGGTGCGGCCCGAGAGCTGAATTATATGACGCTTTTGTTGCGGCGGGTGATGTAGTGCGCAGGAAAGGTACTGTAATCAGTGAGCAAGATTTGATTTCGGAATTCGGAGGCTCTTTCCGTGATTCGGAAGGTAATTTACCCTATGGAACGGAAGGGTATGTACGTATCAAGCATGGCGCTTTTGTCGATGAGACCCCGGGCGAGGAGTATCATACCATTAGCGGGATGAACTACCGTATTACTCGTTATGCGGATGTCCTTTTGATGGCAGCGGAGGCTTATAATCGTAAGTCGAGCCCGGATGACACAAAGGCTTTAAGTTACATCAATCAAGTTCGTGCTAGGGCGCAAATGCCGGATTTGACCTCCAGAGGCGATAAGTTATTTGAGGACATTAAGCTAGAGAGACGTTTGGAACTTGCGTTTGAGTTTGTACGTTATCAAGATTTGATCCGTTGGGGAGATGCGGATAAAGTGCTGGCTGATCAAGGTAAGAAGATCCCTAGAGGTGATGGAACCTATTTCGATTTCCCGGATGCGGGTTTTAAGGAACGTAATTGGTTATTACCATTCCCGGATACGGAAATTAATGTGAATCCGAATTTGAAACAGAATGCAGGTTGGTAATTAAGGAATGAATTTAAATAAATATCTATGAAAACACATTTTTTATTAATACTAGCGTTTAGCTGTATCTGCTGTTCATGCAAGACGGCTCCTCAAGCGGAGTGGGTAAGTACGACATTTGAGTCCCCATGGGTTACACAACCCGAAGTGGTAGCGGTATCTGAAACTTCAGAGCCGGATGTGGTTGTAGACGTAACAAAGACCGCTCAAACGATTGATGGGTTTGGTACTTGTTTCAATGAGTTGGGATGGACTTCTCTCTCTCTGCTAGATGAAACCGTACGTGAGAGTATCTTAAAAGAGATGTTCGCCCCGGGTGTAGGTGCGAATTTTACGATTTGCCGGATGCCGGTAGCGGCGAATGATTTCGCCATAGACTGGTATTCGTATAATGAGACAGAAGGAGACTTTGAAATGAAGAATTTCTCGATCGATCACGACCGGGCTACCTTGATCCCATTTATTCAAGGTGCCCAGCGTTACAATCCGAACATCAAGATTTGGGCCTCACCTTGGTGTCCTCCCTCGTGGATGAAGTGGAATAAGCACTACGCTTCCCGATCAACGACCGCATTAGCTAAGCGGCTGAAGAAAAGACAGACGGGAGAAGAAACCTTTATGTTCAGGGTAGTTGATAACGAGCTGCCCGAGGACCGCCAAGCATTTGAGGGTGCGGACGCTTTCATTCAGAAAGATGCCTATTTCAAGGCTTATGCGCTTTATTTCTCGAAGTTCATAGATGCCTACCGGCAGGAGGGTATTGATATATTTGGAGTGATGCCTCAGAACGAGTTTAACTCTGACCAGCCCTACCCAAGCTGTTGCTGGACTTTGGGTGGATTGGCTACCTTTATGGGGAAATATCTTGGCCCAGCTATGGCAGAGAAAGGGGTAGAGATGATGTATGGAACGGTGGAGCGTCCCCGTGAGGCGATGATTGATTCCATTATGCAAGATCCGGATTGCAAGCGTTATGTGAAAGCCATCGGATTCCAGTGGGCTGGAAAAGATGCCCTGCCGATAGCCGCTCGTAAATATCCGCACTTGAAGTTCCTACAAACGGAGCAAGAATGTGGAAATGGTAAGAATGACTGGAATGGTGCTGTTCATTCTTGGGATTTGATGAAACATTATTTGAGTCATGGCGTGTCTGTCTATACTTATTGGAATACATCCTTAAAGCAAGGAGGTATCAGCCGTTGGGGATGGGCTCAGAATTCCTTGGTGGTGGTAAGTGAAGACGGTAAGACTTTCTCGTATACCCCGGAATACTATATAATGAAACATGTAAGTCATTATGTACAACCGGGTGCGAAAAGATTAGTGACGGATGGTGCGTATAAAGATGTATTGGCTTTCGTGAATCGGGATAATAGCGTTGTTATTGTGGCGGGAAACTCTGGAACAACGGATAAACCGGTAAGTTTTAAGGTTAACAATTCAATATATTCACCTGTATTAAAAGCCAATTCAGTGAATACACTTTTAATTAAGTAGCGTATGAGAAAATCCGTTATCGTAGGATGTTGCCTTCTGGCAGCATCCTGCTTTTTATCAGCCCAACAAAAAAAATACTTGGACCATCTATCTGATTATATAGAAAACACATCGGTCTTTGGATGGAATCAAGAGGAGGGACGGGCGTATCATATACCCGAGAAGCATATTTCCCTAAACGGGGATTGGAAATTCTTCTTTAGTGATACGCCGGAAGGTATCCCTTCTGATTTTTATAAGGAGAACTTTAATGATAAGGCATGGTCTTTGATCCCGGTTCCTTCTAATTGGGAGATGCAGGGATATGGCGATAAGTTGTTTCGTAATGTGCATGCGCCTTTTAAAGCGAATCCCCCGTTTGTACCGAAGGAATATAATCCGACTGGGGCTTATCGGAAGACTTTTACGCTTCCGGCATCGTGGGAAAACGATCAAGTATTTCTTCGTTTGGAAAAGGTGGCGTCCGCTTCGTTTGTTTGGGTGAACGGACAGGCAATCGGCTATAATGAGGGAGCACAAGAACCTGCGGAATATAATATCACGAAATATCTGAAGCCGGGAAAGAATACTGTAGCGATACATGTCTTGAAGTATTCGGATGGTTATTATCTGGAAGGACAGGATTATTGGCGCTTAGCTGGCATCTTCGATGATGTCTGGCTTTATGCGACGCCCTCTGTCCGTCTTTTTGATTGGTATGTCGTGACTGATCTGGATGATACTTATACAGATGCGGACTTGAAGCTGCAGGTAGACATTAAAAAGTACACGGAAGAGGTTTCGATAGATTACCGATTGAAAGTTCAATTATGGGATGACCGGAAGGAATTGGTTACGGAATTAAATAGCGATCCGTTTAAGATCGAATCGATCGGTAAGAAGAGGTTGGATTTATCACGGTTGATAAAAAATCCAAAGAAATGGACCTCTGAGACTCCGTATTTATATACGCTAAAAATGAGCTTGCTAACCATGGATGGTGCGGAGCACGATGCGATAGAAACCCGTATGGGTTTTAAGGAGACTGAAATTAGAGGAGAGGCTTTTTATTTAAACGGAGTACTCTTAAAAGTGAATGCCCAGAATTCCCATATGCAGCATCCGGAGATGGGCCATGCGATGACCGAGGATATTATCCGAAAAGATTTTGAGATATTGAAGCAATTTAATTTCAATGCGGTCCGAACGTCTCATTATCCACCGGTGAATAAATATCTGGAACTGGCGGATGAGTATGGGCTCTTCGTTATAGATGAGGCGGGTGTAGAGGCTCATGCTACCGAGTTTGTCTCAAAAAAGCCGGAGTTTACGGAGATGTATAAGGAGAGAGTTCGGCAGATGGTTCTTCGTGATCGTAATCATCCGAGTATCTTATTCTGGAGTGCCGGAAATGAGAGCGGCGAGGGATTTAATATTGGTGAGGTTGTCAAGGAAGGCCGGAAATATGATTACACACGTTATTGGATGTATGGCGGTAATGCTTTCGCTCATCCGGCGGAAGAGATTATAGGTCCTCGTTACCCGACTCCGATCGAATTAGAGATGCAAGTAGGTATTTGTCCGGATAGCTCGGATATCCGTCCGTCCTTTATGGATGAATATTTGTCTGTCGCCGGAAATGGAGGTGGCGGTTTGGACGATTACTGGCGGGTGATTTATGCGCATCCCCGTACGATGGGAGGGGCTATTTGGGATTTCGTCAGTCCGGGTTTGACGGAGCCAGTCCGTCTATTGAATGATAAATCCCCTTATCAAACTCCCGCTTATATTATGGGTAATGCCCGTTTAGTGAAAGAGAGTAAGGGAAATGTACTGGATTTGAACGGACACGATCAATGGGTAGAGGTCTATAGGCAGTCGAATGTGGAAATTACGGGTGACCAGTTAACCTTAACTTGTGATGTTTATCCTCGGAAACTGATAAGTAGCTGCGGATCTTTTATCACAAAAGGTAGTTATCAGTTTGGATTGCAGCAACAGGGGGAAGATTCACTGGATTTTTATTTATATACGGATAAACGTCATATCTTACGTGTGAAATTGCCGGTGGATTGGGAGAATAATTGGCATCAATTATCGGGTGTATATGATGGCAAGGCGATGGCGGTTTATATCGATCAAAAAAAGGTGGGTGAACAGGCGGTATCCGGTACGATCAAGAATTTTCCTTTCCCCGTGAATATCGGTAGAAATGCGGAGATCCATGGCCAAGAAACGGATGTTTATATCTGTGACGCACAGATGGACAATGTCGGTATTTTTACGACCGCTTTTACGCCAGATCAGTCTTGTTCTTCCGAACAAGCTGCCTTATGGCTTGACTTTGAGACTGAAACGACCTTAGGATCATTCTTTAGTTATGGTATAGGTGCCCGTACTTATGGGAGTATCTGGCCGGATCGTACTGTTCAACCGGAGATGTGGCAGATGAAGAAGTCTGTTCAACCTATTTCAATCTCATGGCTTGATGCCGGAAATGGTTGGATAGAGGTTTGGAATAGAAGTCATTTCTTGAATAGTTCTTATTATCGTACGAAATGGTTCTTGGAAGCGGATGGTACGGTATTGGATGAAGGTGAATTGGATTTGCGAGTAGCCCCGTTATCGAAGGCGAAAGTTCAAATACCATTTAAGAAACCTGTTATTCAAGCAGGTGCAGAATATCGGATTACGTTCAGTTCGACATTAAGGAATAAGGAATGCTGGGCTCCGGCTGGCTTTGAGGTAGCTTGGGACCAATTGGAACTTCCTTGGCATAGAGAGAAGGAGGTTGAAACGGTATCCATTTCCCCGGTATCATTAGAACAAGAAAAGGGGCAAATCTTGATTTCCGGAACGGATTTTAAATATGTTTTTGATAAAAAGCAAGGGACATTGATCTCCATGATCTATAAGAATAGTGAAATGCTGAAAGAACCTTTAAAGATGAATGTTTGGAGGGCTCCATTGGCAAATGAGCAGGACCAATGGAATTCCCGAAATGCTCGTTCTTATAGTTGGAAAGAGGGATATGGCCAGCAAATCGCAGCGGAATATTATTCAACAGGGATTGATAAACTCAATCATTATCCAATCTCTGTGGACGCTCAGTTGATAGAAGGGAAAGCTTTGATCCGTGTTAGGGAAATTTGCTTGACAGGCAATAGCGCCGTGGAGAAAAAAGATTTGTATATCTGGGGAGCTCAAAGTAATGGTTTTGAAAATATGTATACCTATATGATTGCGGGTGATGGGCAAATTGTTCTGCAGCATACTTTACTACCGCAAGGAAAACTTCCTCTCTGGTTGCCTCGTGTTGGTATGACACTCACATTGGATGAACGTCTGAATCAAGTAGAATGGTACGGGCGTGGCCCTCAAGAGAATTATCCGGATCGTAAGACGGGCTATAAAATCGGTATTTACCGGTCTACGGTGGATGATATGTATGAACCTTACTTAATCCCGCAAGATTACGGACTCCGTACGGATAACCGTTGGGTACGCATGACCGATGAACAGGGGCTTGGGTTAGAGTTCTCAATGAATAAGTTTTTCAATTTTAATGCGTATCCTTATTCCACGGATAACCTGACAAAAGCGATGTATACCTATCAGCTCCAGAAACAAGATGGAATAACGTTCAATCTGGATTATGCGACGACCGGGGTCGGATGTACGGCTCGTGCGGTTTTTGATAGTTATAAAGTGTACCCCGGAGCTTATGAACGTGAGATAAGGATAAAACCTATTGATTTACGTAAGCAGTCGCATTAACATTCATGACTACTCATGCAAGCGTACATGACTACCCACGAACGCTTGCGTGAGTACTCTTGTGATATGCTACATTGCGCATTTCTTTCTCTATTTTTATGCGAATAAGAACATGATAAAAGGTAAATAGTCCTTCAATTTAACCCGCAATATTTTCAAGGATTGTGTAATCCGGTATTCCACGGTTTTGATAGAAACCCCCAAGGCCTCTGCGATTTGGGGATTAGATTGCTCTCCGAATCGGCTAAGTTTAAATGTCTCCCGGTAATTCTCAGGCAATTCTTCGATCGCTTTCGTGATATTCTCTGTAAGCTCGTTTACGAAATAGGTATCAGGATTCTCAAATTGATCTTTAATCTTATCATAAATCAGGCTATGTACTCGCTCATGATACAATTGCCTTTTGATCGCATTGAGGCAACGATGCTTAACAGCCATAAAAAGATAGGATTTTAGGGATATCTCTACAAATAAGGAATTTCGGTTTTCCCATATAAATAACATTAGCTCCTGAATAAGTTCTTCGGCATCCTCATCAGAAACATATTGGGAAGCATATTCGCATAGTGGCGAATAAAATTTGATAAACATCTGTTTAAAAGCGTTTTTACTTCCTAATTGTATTTGTTCAATTAAAGTAGAATCATCCATAGCACCTTCTTCATCCTTTCTTTTCTGTAAGCAAAGATATATTTTATCTTGGATATTCAAGGTTAAAATCAGGGTAACCACATCGAAATATCACTTTTAGGACATCCTTATCACAAGATATACTTACTTTACCGATGAAGTACTACTTACTTTACTGATGAAGTATATATCCTATGGGAAAGTAAGTAGTAAAAGTCTAACGGTCTTCCGTAAAAAAAATTGATGCGGTCACCTTGGGCTAAAAATGAGAAAGTTGAAAAAAAATTGCTTTTTAATTAAGGGTGTGTTCTTTCAGGATTGTCTTAGTTATAGAAACAGATAAGAATGAAAACTGAAAATAGACATATTAATTTCCAAGAGCCGGAAGGTATGATGCTTTTACGGTATATAAAGGACACAGCTTCTAATGAGGAAAAATCTTATATTGAAGCTTGGCTGGAAGCGGATGAAAATAATAAGAGGATCTTATTACAGACCGCCCGTATATATTATGCGAACAATGCGATGGAACGGATCGCTAGCCGAAATCCATTGATTGCCTACGAAAAGCTGGAACAACGATTAGCAAAACGGACTCGTTCATATTGGCTGAAGAGGTTCTCTGTCGCTGCGGCTTGTATAATTGCTATCATTGGACTATCAACCTTATTTTCCCATAGAAAGGCTGATTCTGAATTTGGAGATCCTCAAATTATAACACTTCAGGCAAATGCGGGAGTCCGTACACGCTTTAATTTACCGGATGGTACTGTTGTTTATCTAAATTCGGGTAGTGTTTTATCCTATCCGATGTCTTATGACCAAAAAGAAAGAAAAGTATATTTATCAGGAGAAGCCTATTTTAGAGTCACTCACAACGAAAAACAACCTTTTATTGTCAGTACTTCAGGAGATCAGCATAGGGTTAGAGTTTTAGGCACGGAGTTTAATATACAAGCTTATGGGGATGAGAATATAATTTCGACTACTTTAGTGACGGGCTCCGTAAATCTCGAGGTGAAGAATAAATCAGGGAATGTGAGTCATAGGACGTTACTACCATCCGAAAAAGCGATTTGCAACTTGGATAAAGAAGAAATTTCTGTGATGAAAATAAACACGATGTATGAAACCGCATGGATGGATGGCATACTGATGTTCAAGGATACGCCTTTACCTGAGGCTTTGAAAAAATTGTCATATTACTATAATGTTGAATTTGTGATTCAGGATGCGGAGATTAAAAGCTATTGTTTAACCGGTATTTTAGATAATAGGTTGCTATCTCAGACACTAGACTATTTGAGAATATCTTCAAATATTGATTATCGTATAGAAGATATGAAGACAGATGACAGCAAAGGTACTAACCGTACTCGAGTTATACTTTGGAAAGGAAAATAAAGAAAAATGTATAACAATTAAATAATATGGGCCTATGGAATAAAAGAACAAGAAAGTAGACTTGGTCTATCTAAAAAACATACGGGAAAATGTTACCAGCATCTTCCCATATGAAACAATTTGATAGAAGGTCTTTAAACCGACTAAGAAATTTATTTTTTAATCTTAAATCAATTACAAAAATATGATGAATAATTTATATTTCCAACTTGATGGAGATAAATCAGCGTTTGTCAGGTTGGTATCTAAAATATCAAGAATTATGAAGTTGACCTTATTTCTTGTATGTTTATCAATTAGTATGTCATTTGCTATGACAACAAATGCTCAAAGCACCTCACTTTCTTTTAAAGCGACAGATCAATCTATAAAAGAAGTTTTGGAACTGATTGAAAGTCAAACTGATTTCCACTTCTTTTATAATAGTAAATTAGTTGATATCAATCAAGTAATATCTGTTGATATAAAGGATAAAGATGTGTTCACTACATTAGATCATATATTTGAGAATTCGAATATACGATATAAAATAGTAGGAAAAGATGTGATTCTATCAGTAAAAGGCAGTAAGTCTGATCAAGATGAAAAGACAGTAACAGGTACTGTTGTTGATGAGATGGGGGAGCCTATTATTGGTGCAAATATTGTAGAGAAGGGTAAAGCAAATGGAACTATGTCTGATTTGAATGGTCATTTCTCTATTGTAGTGTCTTCCGATGCGGTACTCCAGATTTCTTATATTGGATTTTCTCTTCATGAAGAAGCCGTGAAAAATAAAAATGTACTTCAGGTCATTATGAAAGAGGATACACAAAAATTAGATGAGGTAGTCGTTGTTGGTTATGGCTCAGTTGACAAAAAAGAGTTGACTTCTGCTGTAACCGCTGTTTCTAGTAAAGACTTTTTACAAGGAGCATTTACAAGTCCGCTGTCAATGATCGATGGAAAAGTATCAGGCGTTAATGTCTCGAATGCGGCGGCGGCAGATCCTAACTCTTCTCCTAATATCCAGATGCGAGGTGCTTCTTCCATAGAGGCAGGGAATTCGCCATTGGTTATTATAGACGGAATGCCGGGTGCAGATTTAAGAAGTGTCGCTAACCAAGATATTGAATCAATTACAATATTGAAAGATGGTTCGGCTGCAGCGATTTATGGTTCACGTGCAGCGAATGGAGTTATTTTGGTGCAAACAAAAAAAGGAAAGGCTGGAAAAGTTTCTATATCTTATGATGGCTATATCGATCATGATATGGTAGCTAATCAACCAGAAGTACTTTCTGTGGATGAGTTTCTTGCGCATGAAAGAGATGTAGATTTTGGTCATCGGGTGGATTGGTATGACAAATTGTTGAATAAGAGTAATCTGGGTCAAAGTCATTATTTAGCTGTTTCAGGAGGAGGTGAAAATTTGACCTTTAGAGCTTCAGCCAATTATAAGAAGAAAGATGGCTTGGATATAGCGTCTTCTAGAAAAGAGTATGGAGTTAGAATGGGATTCACCGCAAAGACATTAGAAGGTCTGCTAGAGATTCAAGGAAACTTGTCCACACGAGTTATCAATGAGGAATATGTGGATTATGGCGTATTTCAGCAAGCGGTAAAATTGAATCCGACTCATCCATTGATGGATGAAAAAGATCCTTCTAAATATAGTACTCTGTATGGGTTTGATACCTATAATCCTGTAGGATGGTTGAAAGATAAGGAGGATGGAGGTGATAGACAGTTTTCCCTTGCTGATTTTAAAGTGAAACTAAATATTTTACCGACGCTAAATACTGAATTATCTCTAGCTAGACAGAGTCAAGAGTATTTTAAACGTATATATGTTAATTCAAATCATAAGGAATCTATAGATAATATGCGTTCCGGACGAGGAACTCTGCAGGAAGAAAATTATACGGATTATACATTGGAATGGATCGGTAATTATTTTACGACAATTGACAAGCATACAATTAAATTAATGGCTGGATATTCGTATCAAGAGTTTAATCATCGTAGTTTTTCTTCAGAGAATGCAAATTTTCCTTCGGATGCGATGTCCTATAACAATCTGGAAGCTGGAGATTGGAATATGGCAGCAGGTCGTTTAGGGGTATCTTCGTTGAAAGAAAAAGAAAAGACAATAGGTTTTCCTGCGCGATTGATTTATAACTATGATGATACTTACTATTTGACGGCTTCTGTTAGATATGAAGGAAATAGTAAATTTGGGGCAAATCATAAATGGGGATGGTTCCCTGCAGCCTCTGCGGCATGGCGAATGTCAAGTTTGCCTGCTATTAAAAATATAGAGGCCATCAATGATTTAAAACTCCGTTTTTCATATGGAGTTACAGGGCGCTCTGGTTTCCCAAAGTATTCAGCGTTGGCTCGTTATGAGCAAGGTGGGTATTGGCTAGACGATAATGGACAATGGACCCAAGCGTGGGGACCTACGAATAATCCTAATCCTGATTTACATTGGGAAAAGCAGATATCTTATAACTTGGGTGTGGATTTTTCTCTTTTAAAGAATAAGTTATCAGGTAGTTTGGATGCCTATGTAAAACAAGGTAAAGAAGTAATTTCTAATTATGACGCTCCACTACCCCCTTTTATGTTTGATCAGATATTTACAAATGTAGCTTCTACTAGTTCAAAAGGTTTGGAACTGACTTTAAATTGGGATGTTGTAAACATGAAAGATTTTAGTTATTCGACTAATCTAGTTGCTTCTTTTACGAAATCTAAACTGGATAAATTCTCGAATGGTACATATCAGAAAGGATATATGGATCGATATTTACTGCCAGCTCCCGGAAATCCCGGCTATGCCCAACGCTTACAAGACGGAGTGGAAATTGGTTCTTTTTATGGCTTAAGATATGCGGGAGTTGATGATAATGGCAATATGTTGGTTTGGAAAGACGCTAAAATTGGAGGAGAAAAAATACTCGCTAATGGTGAAGCTAGTGATACAGACAAAGATTATATTGGCCATGGAACACCTAGATATTCTTTGTCTTGGGGGAATACATTTCGATATAAAGGATTTGATTTAAGTCTATATTTCCAAGGGCGCTTTGACTATCAAATATTGAATATGTATCAAATGTATTATGGATTAGTTGCTGAACCGGGTATGAATTTATTAGAAGATGCTTATGGAAAGAATGGGCATATTAAGTCAGGAAAAGTGATGTGTGATTATTTTTTGGAGGATGGAGATTATTTTAGGTTGGATAACATAACTTTAGGATGGACTCCAAAATTAGATACAAAGTGGATTAGCAATTTACGGGTATATGCGACAGTTAAAAATGCGTTTACTATTACGAAATATTCAGTAATGGACCCGACATCTGTGGATATAAATGGTCTAGAACCAGGTATTAGCGGTCTAAATGTGTATCCTATTGCCAGATCATTCACATTTGGAATTCAAATTTCATATTAATCTTAATTTCATTTATTATGAAGAAGTTTAAATATATAATAGTTCTTTTCGTAATGGGATTAATCTCATTTTCTTGTACAGATTTAGATGAAGAGATTTTTAGTGAGATTACAACGGATAACTATTATCAAAATAGCAATAATATTTATGCGGCGTTAGTGAATAACTATGCTAAGGCTTTTAGTACGGGTTGGTCTGATGCTCGATACTTTTTACAGGAAGTTACTGCCGACCAGTTAATGATTCCGACAAGAGGAAAACATGGTTATAATGGTGGGGAGTATGTTCGTTTGCATGAGCATAAATGGACTGTGGAGGAGAATTTCGTATATAATGGTTGGGCTGCTCCTTTTCAAGGTATAGCATTATGTAATAATACATTGTCTGATTTTGAAAATCTAGATTTCTCTACGTTTAAATTGACGGAAGAAACGAAAAATGAATATATAGCCGAATTAAGAGCTCTTCGGGTTTGGAATTATATGTTTTTAATAGATTTCTTTAGGCATGTACCAATTGTTACAGATATAGAAGAAGTGAAGGCTCAATCTACACCCCTAGAAGTATTTAACTTTATGGAGTCAGAGCTTTTAGCTATATTACCGGACTTACCTAAAAATAGGGGGGTATCTAGGTTTGATCAAGCAGGAGTAGCTTCTATACTTGTCCGTTTATACTTGAATGCGGAAAAATGGATAGGTATCTCAAAATATGAGGAATGTGAGCAAATGGCTCAGGCTATATTAGATGGAAAATATGGAGAATATAGTATTGACCCTGATTATAGAGGCCCGTTCCGCTCGGGGATAAACGGTTATAGATCTAAAGAGAATATTATGGAATTTGCGATTAAGAAAAATTATTTTGAGGCATCTTGGCTATATAATATGTGGATGCACTATCAAGATCGTTATTCCTTGGATAATGACTGGCAAGGTTGGAATGGAGGTAATTTAGCACCGTCTCGGGACTTATATGGAAATTTGTACCAAGATAAATTAGGTATGCCGTTTGAAAAATTCCCGGATGAAGATATCCGAAAGAAAGCTTTTAGAGTTATTTCAAATGATGGAGATTATGAGGGCTTTTTCTTGATGGGAACTCAATATAAATTTGATTATGAAAAAGGGTATGGATTTACAGATGAAGTAATAACTGGTACGGAAGAATATAATGGTAAACCTCTAGTTTATGTGGATCAAGTTGGACGCTTTTCGGAGGGAGAGACTGGTTTAGCCAAAGGCTCTCATGTAATTTACGGAGAAGAGAATACGGGATATCGTTTGATAAAATTCCCTTGGTTACCTCAATCGAAAGATTTGTTCCAAATGAACTCTATTCCAGAGATCAGATTGGCAGAGATTTATTATTCGTTAGCTGAATGTAAATATAGATCAGGGGATAAGATAGGGGCTGCTCGGTTGCTGGATGCGGTTAGGAAACGTTATTATAAAGCGGAAGATTGGTCTAAATTTAGTTACGAATCTAATATCTCGAAATTAACCGATGATGAATTTGTCGATGAATTAGGTCGTGAGTTCATAGGAGAGCGTCATCGTCGTATTGATTTAATACGATGGAATCGTTTTAGTGAAGGTGCGTGGTGGGATAAAACTCCGGATGCGACGAATCAAGACGTATTTCCGATCCCTTATCGTGCTTTGAATGCGAATCCTTTGTTAAAACAAACAACAGCTGGCTTTTAATAAATAGAATCGATATATGAAACAGTTTATAAATGTAAAAAGAGTATTTACCGTATTGATTATACTTTTGTTATTAATATCGTGTAGGGTCGAAACTGATTATAGACCATTATTTGACAAAGATTTATCAAATGCTGATTATGATAGTTCGGTTTGGACCTTTAAAAATGGCATACTTACTGCCACTGCCGATCAATCTATTTGGACGAAGGTGCAGTATGAAAATTTTATCTTGGATTTAGAATTCAAGACAGATGTGAATACAAATAGTGGGGTTGTGATTTATTGTACGGATAAGGGTAATTGGATCCCATCTTCCATTGAGATTCAAATAGCGGATGATCATCATCCTGAATGGCAATCATATCCAGAATATTGGCGTTGTGGTTCTATTTATGGACATAAAGGAGCAAATGAACAATTGGTCGTGAAGAAACCGGGAGAATGGAACCGCATGATTGTCACTGCTAAAGGTCAGCAGATAGATATCGAATTGAATGGGAAACATATTGTTTCGGCTAATTTAGCAGATTGGACTTCTGGAACAACAAATCCAGATGGAACAGAGATTCCGGAATGGCTACCAATCCCGTATGCGAATATGCCAACAAAAGGTTATATTGGTTTGCAAGGGAAACATGGAGAATCTAATATTTGGTTTAGGAATATTCAACTGAAACAACTTTAAAATCATCATTATTATGAGACATATATCAAGAAGAGATTTTTTGAAGACAGGAGCTTTAGCTGCAGGTTTAACGATCGTACCAAATTCTGTTTTAGGTAAAACGCATGGGTTTACTTCACCAAGTGATAAATTGAATATTGCTGGAGTTGGTGTCGGGGGAATGGGCCGTGGTAATTTACGGAATATGAGTACAGAGAATATTGTGGCTTTATGTGATGTAGATTGGAGATATGCAGAGAAGACTTTCAATGATTATCCAAAAGCAAAAAAATTTAAAGATTGGCGTGTTATGTTCGATGAGTTCGGAAAATCAATTGATGCGATATTGGTTGCTACTCCAGACCATACACATGCGGGAGTTACTGCTCATGCTATTACATTAGGGAAGCATTGTTATACTCAAAAACCTTTAACCCATTCTGTTTATGAATCTCGTTTACTAGCAAAACTCGCTAAAAAATATAAAGTAGCGACACAAATGGGTAATCAAGGAAATTCTTTTGATTGGTGTCGTCAAATAACAGAGTGGATTCAATCCGGTGTTATTGGGGAAGTATATGAAGTTCATTGTTGGACAGATCGTCCAATTTGGCCTCAAGGATTGATGCAACCTAGCGATAATCCGAAATGCCCGAAGACTCTTGATTGGGATTTGTTTATTGGACCGGCGCAAAAAAGACCATATAATCCAGTTTATACACCTTGGAATTGGCGGGGATGGTGGGACTTTGGAACGGGTGCTTTAGGAGATATGGCTTGCCATATTATGGACCCACTTTATTGGGCACTTGATTTGAAGTATCCGATAAGTGTGATAGGTAGTTCAACCTTGAGTAATTTATATTCGCCACCTCATGCACAAATTGTAACTTATACGTTCCCGGCTCGTCCCCCAAAAGGAAACACAAAAATGCCAGAGGTTAAGGTATATTGGTATGATGGAGGTTTAATGCCTCCTCGTCCGGAGGAATTAAAAGATGGACAAATGATGGGAGATGAAAATGGTGGTATTATTTTTATTGGGACAAAAGGGAAAATCATGACTGGCTGTTATGGAATGAATCCAACTTTATTGCCCGTATCTGATATGGAACATTTTAACCAGCCTAAGCCTTCAATACCAAGAGTTAAAGGAGGTAATGGCAATATTTGGTCTACGAATGCCCATGAGCAAGATTGGATTCGTGCTTGTAAAGAATCTCCAGAAAACCGAGTAGAATCATCTTCAAATTTCCAATTCTCCGGACCTTTTAATGAAATGGTAGTAATGGGAGTTCTTGCGGTACGTCTTTCTGGTCTTCATGGGCTACATAGAGAATTGTTATGGGATGGAGAGAATATGAAATTTACCAATATATCTCCTACTGACACAATTAAGATTGTAACAGTTGATGATTTTAAAGTTGTTGATGGTGATCCTCGTTTTGATCGTCGTTTTGCGGACTTTAATGCTCTTGATGTTGCGAATGAGTGGATTAAGCATACTTATAATAATGGGTTTAGTTTACCCAGTATGCCATTCTGAGAACATAGAAAGGTCGTGAACTTCTGTTGGATGTCATTTAGTTAAAGAGTATCTGTAGTAGATAGAGGTTATTTCTTTTCAAGAGGAAATAACCTCTTCTTATTTTTTTATTTTATATTTGTTCGGTCAATATGTGCTAGAGGAGATGGATGTAGAACGGATATACCTAGAACGATTACGAAGCGGTTCATACAGAGACTTTACGAAACTGTATGAATCATACGCTTCACGTCTATATGCGTTCGCATTGCACTTGACTCATTCTGATGCTCTTGCAAAAGATATTGTACAAGAGACATTTATCAAAGTGTGGGTGCGGAGAGAACAAATTGATTTAGATATGTCTTTCAGTGCTTTCCTATTTACGATGGCCAAGAACCAATTATTGAATGAGTTTCGTAGGCAGGCAAATAGTCCGCTTTTTTTGGAAGATGTTGTACTGAATGAGTCTGGAGATGGAGAGGAAACAGCGATTGAACGTAAATTATCTTTTGAGGAATTTAACCATAGACTGGAAATAGCGAAACAAAAGTTGACACCTCGCCAACGAGAACTGTTTGAGTTAAATAAGGAACAAGGTATAACTATAACAGAAATAGCGGCTAAAGCCTTAATTTCAGAACAATCTGTGCGTAACCAGTTATCGCAAGCCTTACGTGTTTTAAGAAAGGAGCTCGGTAAGTATGCTTTGTTGTTCTCTCTTTTCTTTATCGGATAAATAAAATTGAAAAATAATATTCTTATGTTTTATAACATCTAAAAAGGCATGTTATAAATTAACGGCTCATGTGTATACCTTATAAAAAGGATATTATGCAGGAATCACATACATATTATTTGCTCTCAAAGTACATGGATCATACGATCTCTACGGAAGAGTTGAAAACACTACGGCTTTTGGTTAATTTGTCTGATGATGATGAATTATCGCTGTCATTGTCTCATTTATGGGAAAATGGGCGACCCTTTGAAGAGGTTGATGAGAGAATCATACGAGATATGTTCAGTGAGATTCAAAATCGAACGAGAAAAGAACGATTCGTTATGGTGTTTAGGAAACTGGCTCGTATCGCCGCAATACTATTAATACCTTTATTAAGTATATTGTCTGGTTATTTATATTTCAATCCAGTCGATCAGAAGGGTAGCATTGGCAATTTAGTGGTTCATGCCGATAGAGGGGAAAGATCGGGGGTGACTTTACCGGATGGAACACAAGTAAAACTAAATGCGGAATCGAGCTTAAGTTACACTCACGATTTCGGTCGAGAGCTTCGACAGGTCAATTTAGAGGGAGAGGCCTATTTTGAGGTGACTCGGAATGAGGATAAACCTTTCGTGGTACATACTGAATATCTGGATATAGAAGTGTTGGGCACAAGTTTTAATGTGTATTCGTATGAGCGGGAGAATGTCATGGAAATGGCCTTGATATCGGGACGGATCAAGATACAGACTTGTTCAGACCCTTCTCGTGTCGTTTATCTAAAACCAAATGAAAAAGCATTGTTCAATAAAGAATCGGGTATTATAACCGTGGAGAAAACAGATAATCGATTTGAAACGGCGTGGTTAAGAGGAGACCTCGTTTTTCGATCAACGAAATTAAGTGATGTCTTGGCCAAACTAGAGCGTAGATATGGCGTGAATATCCATTTGAATGATTTTTCTTTAGCGAATGACTTATTTACCGGAAATTTTGATAGTGAATATATCGTAGAGGTAATGGACCTTTTAGAGAGGCATTATGACTTTACATATGATATACGAGGAGATGATATCTTTATACATCCTTGAGCGAGTGAAAATAAAATGTATAACCTTAAATCAGTTCTTATGCGACAAGATTCTTCATAATAAAAACGGAACCGAAAAATGGTCGAGATTTTCCGGTTCCCCAATTAATACTCCATTTACGAGAATGGCGATCAAGCCATAAAACGGATTGTATCAATTTAAAAAAATAATATATGTTCAAAAGTAGAAAAAATCAATGTAGCTATATAATTTTTTTGGCTCTATTTCTGTTTTTTAATCCTATTTTGGTATTAGCTCAGACAGGAAGTGTCACTCTTTCCATGAAGAATGCTACATTAAAGCAATTTTTTGAGGCTGTAGAGAAGCAAACCACATATATATTCTCTTATCGGGATGCTATAGTGGAAGGAAAGAAAGAGGTAACTTTAAACGTGACGAATCAGCCGATTCAGCGTTTGTTGGATGACGTATTGCATCAAAGGGACTTGCAATATACGATGACAGGCCATTCAATTGTCGTAACTTTAAAGACTGCCGGTAATGTAAAGCTGATATCTGGTACTGTCGTGGATAGTAACGGTGAACCGATTATCGGAGCGAATGTTGTTGAGAAAGGGACTACGAATGGAACGGTAACGGATATTTCGGGAAATTTCTCATTAAATATAAATGATAGCGGTATTTTACAGGTCTCGTATATTGGGTTTAATACTCAAGATGTAGCTGTGAACGGAAAATCAAGTTTAATGATAAACTTGAAGGAAGATACTCAAAAACTGGATGAGGTAGTCGTTGTTGGTTATGGCGTGCAGAAGAAGTCGAATGTAACGGGATCTGTGGCTTCTATTAAGACGGATGATTTTAATGATTTAAATATGGATGTGTCGCATGTTATTCAAGGCCGTGTGGCAGGTGTCAATGTTTCCAATGGGAATATTATCATTCGTGGAGCGGCTTCTATCAATGGCGCAGATCCGTTGTGGATCGTGGATGGAGTGCCGGGTAGCGCTCCTAATTTTAATGATATAGAATCTATCGAGATCTTGAAGGATGCGGCTTCGACTGCTATTTATGGTGCCCGGGGAGCAGGAGGTGTGATCCTTGTTACCACTAAAAAGGGAAAGATAGGGAAACTTTCTATTAATGCGAGAGTAAACTTTGGAATAGAGACTCCGATCGATTTGCCGGATATGCTGCATACCGTAGACTTTATTGACCGGAAATTGGCGGCAGGCTTCCCTAATAATCCCAATTCCGGCTGGGATAATCCCGCTTCGCTACCAGATACAGACTGGGAAGATCTGGTTTGGCGTAATGCTTTTAGGCAAAACTATTTTTTACAGATGACGGGTGGTAATGAGAAAACTACATTTAATATGTCTGCGGAGTTCTACAAGAATCAGTTTATCGAACGTTATTCATTTGAGGATGCGGGTAATTTCCGTGTGGCTAGCCAGACAAATATAAGTAAACGCGTGAAATTTTCCGAGATCCTGACTGTTGGTTTTAATAATACGGATCCCCATTTGTATGGGCAGACGAATAATGATTATGTTTATTACCGCCAAGTTCCTACGATGGTGCCTTATGATAATACCAACGAAGCTGGTGGAGGTTGGGGAAAACATCCGGCAGGTGGTTACTACGAGGGACCTAATCATGTGGCTACACTAATGTCTCATCATGAGAATGAACGTAGGTTTTGGGCCCGGGCAAATGCGATTTTGGATTGGGAGATTATCAATGATTTAAAATTCCAAGCGAATTTCTCTGCCAATTTTGACTCCCATGCGAATAATTTGTTCTTAGAGTCATGGAATTTGGGATCTTTATCTCAACAGGATTATTACTCGAAAGATTATGGCTCCGGTTATGATTTACGTATGTTATATACATTGACCTATGACCATACTTTTGGGGAGAAACACTATGTAAAAGGTATGGTTGGCTACGAGGCTTATCGGGCGACGGCTTCTTCGGCAGGTGGTTGGAAAAACGGCTTTTTGGTTCAGCCTTCGGATGATATTAGTTTAGGTACGGGAGATAAAGATGTATCCGGAACGAAAACGGAAGGTCGTAGTTTATCCCAGTTCGCTCGTGTAAACTATGCTTATGATGACAGGTATTTGCTAGAGGCTAGTATTCGTCGGGATGGTTATGATAACTTTGGTCCAGAGAATCGGTTTGGTGTGTTTCCTTCTGCTTCTGTCGGTTGGAATGTGGGAAAAGAGAGCTTCGTAAAGGATAATATAACATGGATGTCTCAGTTGAAATTGAGAGGAAGTTATGGTAAAATTGGTAACAATACAATTCCTCAATTCTTGTATGAACCTTCTTTTACGAATAATTATCTATATTATTCATATGATGGGCAAAATACGCAGAGAGGATTCTGGTATTCAAATGTTGCGAATGCTACGATTAAATGGGAAGACGTGGCCCAATGGAATATAGGTGTTGACGCAAGTTTTCTGGATAATCGCTTGAATACGACAATCGAGTATTATGATAAGAAAACTTCCGATATGTTATATTCAGTAGGTGTGCCACCTTCTGCCGGACCTTCTTCGGAACCATTTAGCGAGACTTCTTCTTATCGGGCTAATATCGGAAAGATAAGCAATAGAGGTTTCGAATGGATGGTTCAATGGAGGGATTCCTATAAAGATTTCAGGTATGACGTGGCTTTTACGTTGTCTACCAACAAGAACAAAGTGGTAAAGTTAAGTGACCAAGTGAATCCGATCATTTGGGCTGGAAGCGATGCGGCTTTGAATAGTTCTATTTATCGTACGGAAAATGGACAACCGATGGGACAGATGTATGGATATGTCGTGGATGGTATTATTCAAGACCAAGCGGAAATCGATGCCTTAAACGCTCAATCTCCGGATGGATTGTACCAACAAGCAGGTACGGCTCCGGGTGATTTGAAATATAAGGATTTAAATGGAGACGGAAAGGTGACGAATGAGGATAAGACATATATCGGTAATCCTTGGCCGGATTTGATGTATGGATTGAATATAAATTTGTCATGGAAAGGCTTTGATTTAAGTATGGGCTGGTTAGGAAACGCAGGTGTTGATGTCTTTAATAGCGCTAAGCTTTATGAAAGAAGTTTCTATGGCGACTATAATACGACTTATAAGGTATATGAGGCGTGGAGTCCGACGAACCGGGCTACTTCACATCCTCGAGTAACGAAAGAGGACCCGAATGGAAACTTCAAGAATGTCTCCTCTTATTTTGTGGAGGATGGTTCTTTCTTTAAATTGAAGAATTTACATTTCGGCTATAATTTACCGAAATCAATACTTTCTCATTTGAAGATAGAAGGTTTGAAGTTTTATATTAATTGCGATAATTTATTTATTATCACAAAGTTTCAAGGAGATCCTGAATTGGGTGGTGGATATTTGGAACGAAATATGTATTCTGTGAAACGGGCTCCATCCACCCGCACCATTATGGGCGGTTTAAGTTTAACCCTCTAAATTAATAGGAAGATGAAGAAATTAGTTATATTATTAGCTGCTGCGTTAACTTTTAATAGTTGTTCGGATAGTTTTCTGGATTTATCAAATCCCAGTGCGTTATCTCCAAGTGTCTACCCTAAATCTATGGCGGATATGGAGACTATCGTAACATCAGTTTATGCAAATATGGTCGCTGTGCCTTTGTATGGAAAGAGGGTTATGGCGAAAGGGACATTCTGTGTGGATCATACGGTAGATATGGCTTGGACTGGTGACGCCAACTGGAACCAGTTGGCGACCAATCAAGTGACTTCTGATAATGCTTACATTGGGACGTTATGGATTGGTTATTATAAAATGATTTCTTGTGCGAATACCGTATTGGAGCAATTGGAAAGAATCGACAAGGAGAAGTTTACAGATGCGGATTTAGTAAGGCTTTCGCAGATGAAGGGAGAAGCTTTGTTTTGGAGAGGTTGGGCACACCAACAGTTAGTAGCGTTTTTTGGAGAGGGATATCCTTGCAACGGGGAGGGCGATAGAAAAGGTGTACCAGTTCGTTTACAGGTAGCATCGACTCCGGATATGCTAAATATAGAACGTAGCACGGTGGCCGAGGTTTACGATCAGATCTTGAAAGATTATGAGGCAGCCAAACTTTTGCTACCTGCTGTATGGGAAGAGCGGGCGGACTATCCACGTCCAACCTCTGTTGCCGTTACTAGTTACATCGGGCAAGCGAATTTGTATATGGGTAATTATGATGCGGCAAAGAAAGCGTTGAAAGAGGTTATTGATTCTTCCGGAAAAGAATTGCTCCCTTTCAATGAATATGCGAAGATGTTTAATGAGGATCAGGAGAAATTTAATAGAGAATCGATCTTAGAGATTAATTTCCGTAATGGGGATACTTCCGGATATTTTTGGTATGGAGAAGGTTCTCAATATGGATTGATCGCTGCCTTATGTTTCCAGAACGCAAGTGGAGATGTTGAGGCGGCCGGTTGGGGTAATATTTTCTTTCATGATGCGAATATTAAACGTTTTAATGGAGATCCTCGTTTGGATATCGCCGCTTTGCGTCCGGGAACTCCTGTTATTATGAATGGACAGCAGACGCAGGTTCTGAAATATAAGGATACGGAGGCTGACATTCAAGGTTGGAGCATGCGAAAATACAATCCGTTGAAAAGTACGGTGAATGAGTTGAATTTAGGGGTTGGTATTAATATGTATTTGATGCGTTTGGCGGATGTATATTTGATGTATGCGGAAGCTTGTCAGGCTACGGGAGATGAGGTAAATGCCCGGAACTATATGAATCTGGTAAGAAGAAGAGCTTATAATGGAGATAGTTCCCATGATATAACGGCTAGTGGAGAAGCTTTGAGAGATGCGATTCGGGAGGAACGTTTCATGGAGTTCTGCGGTGAGGGCGTACAACATTGGCAAGATGTTTGCCGCTGGAAGGTCTTGGATGAGGAGATTAGCCGTTGGTATGGAAAGACACGTGTTGGTAATCCGCATTATGATGCGAAAGATTTGTATTTCCCGATACCCAAGGTTGAAATGGAGAATAATCCGAATATGACACAAAGCATAGGTTACGAGAACGAGTAGATATAACTTGTTGAAAAGTTCATCAAAGAAAAGGAATAGGATGGTTCTCTTGGGATCGCTAATCCTATTCTTTTTTTATTCCTTTATGATCATATTAAATCTTATTGAATAATGAAGATGATAGATGTGTCGAAAGTAAGAGTCTTTCGGGTGTGTCTCTTTGTATTGTTTATGCTCTTTATGCGGATAGGTTGGGCCTCAAATGATGATAGCACCTATAATATCGTGGATTTTGGAGCTAAAGGAGATGGAATAACAGACAATACCCAGTTCATCAACAGGACAATAGAAGATTGTTCCTTGAGAGGGGGAGGAACGGTTATCATTCCGGAGGGAACGTTTTTGACAGGAAGTATTCTGCTGAAAAGTAAAGTAAACTTATTCTTAGAAAGTAATGCCGTAGTGAAAGGCATAAATAATTTGGAAAAGTACCGTTCTATATCCGATCTTAATCAAGATGAGGCTTATTATAAAGTAAAACCCCGGAATTGGAACAAGGCATTGCTTTTAGGAGATCAAGTTGAAGATGTGTCAATTACAGGAGAGGGGGTAATCGATGGTGCCCATATTCAAGATAAAAAAGGTGAAGAAGGGATGAGAGGCCCTCATATTCTCTTTTTGTCGAGATCGAAAGGGATTAAGATATCGGGAGTTAAACTACGAAGAGCGTCGAACTATGCTTTTATGAGTTATGATATTGAAAGGGCTTCTTTCGATAATCTTTTAGTGGAGGAAGGATGGGATGGGATTCATATTCGTGGCGGAAAAGATATCCGTATCCGAAATTGCCGTTTTAATACGGGTGATGATGCTGTTGCGGGTGGGCTATGGAAGAATGTGGTAATAGAGAATTGTTATATGAACTCATCGTGCAATGGGATAAGGTTGATAATGCCGGCTACTGGTTTAAAGATCGTTGATTGTGAATTTAGAGGTCCGGGAAAATATCCACATCGGACTTCCGGTGAGCAAAAACGTAGGAATATGCTTTCTGGTATATTGCTCCAACCGGGCGCATGGTTTCCAGCGTTTGGGGAAGTAAAGGATATATTGATATCTAGCTGTTCTTTTGATCAATTGGATAATCCGTTTCTAGTCACATTGAATGAGGGGAACCGGGGAGAGCGGATCTGTTTGGAGCATATAAGAGGTACACGTTTAATGAAAGCGGCCGCCTCGGTAGAGAGTTGGGGAGATAGTAGTTTGAAAGATGTCCGGCTTTCGGATGTTTCCTTATCGTATGTTGGAAATAAAGGTCAAGAAATAGTAGGACGTACTCCCTCGAAGCCATTGACAGATTATCGTGCGCTCCCTTGCTGGGGGCTTTACCTTCATAATTTAGATCGAGTGATTTTACGGAATGTTCGATTAGTTTGTGAGAGTGGGAAAGTTAGCCCAGCCTCATGCTTCGATAATGTGGGGTCCGTGGAGATTTATAATGTAAGTTTTTAATCTTAAAAAGAATTAGTATGCGAAAATATCTTTTGTTTTGTCTAGCTTTTTGTGTATTGGGTTGTTTGGCTCAAGATTTGATCGTCCGTCCGAACGATCCTATTATTTATAAGAAAGAGGGCGGTGCCTTTTTATGGCTGGGGGATACGGCTTGGGAGTTATTTCATGTATTGGATAAGGAGGAGATCGTTCATTATCTGGATAACCGGCAAGAAAAGGGCTTTACGGTAATACAGGCTGTTATCTTATCTGAACTGGATGGTTTGGATAAACCGAATGTGTACGGATATTTGCCCTTGGTTGATAAGAATCCTACCCAAATCACGGAAGGATACTTTGAGTTGGTGGATTTCGTGATTCGAGAGGCTGGAAAACGAGGACTGTATATTGGGCTTTTACCTACTTGGGCGAGTAATGTGGTAGAGAAAGACGGAAATCCGGCTTTGCTTAACCCAGATAATGCGTATACGTACGGGAAAATACTGGGAACCCGGTATAAAAACGAAGCTGTAATATGGATTCTTGGTGGCGATAGAAATGTAGTTACAGATAAGGAGTTTGAAATCTGGCAGTCTATGGCGAAAGGAATTCAAGAAGGAAATGGAGGAACACAACTAATGTCCTATCATCCGACAGGAGAGATTTCCTCGCATTATTGGTTCCACAATGAGTCTTGGCTATCATTCAATATTCTCCAAAGCGGACATTACCGCCGGATGGATCCGGTATATCGTTTTTCGGGTATGTATGCTCAATTGAGTCCGATTAAACCGTTTGTAAATGCGGAACCTTCATACGAGGACATACCGGTTCGTTTCTGGGAATATTTTGATTATGCTAAATTCGGGAAGAAAAAGGAGGACATAATAGGTGATAACGGGTTGATTAAGGATACGACTTATTTTACGGATGGAATTTACGATGACTATGATATTCGTATGCAGGCTTATTGGACTTATTTGTCTGGAGCTGCCGGATATACATATGGGAATAACGCTATTTGGCAAATGTATAAGCCCGGAGGTAAATATCATGTACCATGCCTCACGTTTTGGGATGGTGCGTTGGATAGGCCGGGAGCCGAATGTATGCGCTATGTAAAGTCTTTGTTTACGATGTATCCGTTAGATCGTTTCCGTCCGGATCTATCCGTTTTGTTTGGAATTAATTACAATGACGCAAGTTATATCACTCCAGTTTTAGCAAAAGATAAGACTTTTATTTTAGTTTATTTGAGTCAAGGGCAGGATGTAAGAATACAAATGAGTAAATTGCGATCTTTTGGTAAAGCTTATTGGTTCAATCCGAGGAATGGGGCGAGAACTTTGATCGGAGCGGTCGAGAATAAGGGAATTCGTACATTCAATGCGCCCGGAGAAGCGGGAGAGAGGGGAAATGATTGGATCTTAATTTTGGAGGCGGATGATAGGTAGACGATGTATAAATTTTAAATAATAAAAGTCATTATGAAGAAGATCAATGTTTTACTGTTAGCCTTTTTGCTGTTAAGTTTTTGGGCGAATGCCCAGCAGTATCCTTTTAACGGGTTGGATATGAATATGGGAAACCTTTCTCGTTTGTCGAATGCGCAGAGTCGTTCGATCAGTCCGGAGAATTTTACGGGGGAGAAAGGGAAAGGAGCGATGGCTGATCCCGTGAGAGATAAGGATGTCCGGAATAAGGCGAATGCAACTGGCCCAGCGAAAGATTTGGGGAAAGGCTGGAAAGTAAATCCTTTTATTATCGTGAAACCGGGGGAGACAGTTACTATCGCGGAGATTGATGGCCCGGGGGCTATCCAGCAGATATGGATGACTCCCACTGGCAACTGGCGATTCTCGATACTCCGTATGTATTGGGACGACGAGAAAGAGCCTTCGGTTGAATGTCCGGTCGGGGATTTCTTCGCCAGTGCTTTTAATGAGTATGCCCAACTTTCCTCGTTGGCGGTCTGTGTAAATCCCGGGAGCGCTTTCAATTGCTACTGGAAGATGCCGTTCCGTAAGAAAGCACGCATAACGTTGGAGAATATTAATAATGCGGAAGAGATGCGTTTGTATTACCAGATTAATTATACCTTGACGGAAGTGCCGGAGGATGAGGGATATTTCCATGCGCAGTTCCGCCGTTCCAACCCGACACAAGGCTCTATCCATACGTTGGTGGATGGAATCAAGGGAAAGGGACAATATGTCGGAACTTATTTAGCTTGGCGTGTCAATGATAACTGTTGGTGGGGTGAAGGAGAGATCAAGTTCTATATGGATGGCGACAAGGAATACCCGACAATCTGTGGAACAGGTACGGAGGATTATTTCTGCGGTTCGTATAACTTCGAGAATCAGAAAACACATCAATACCAAGAATTCACCACTCCTTATGCGGGAATGCACCAAGTGATCCGTCCGGATGGCCTATATCGGGCTGTTACGGCGTTCGGCTTGTATCGCTGGCATATCTTGGACCCGGTTCGTTTTGAAAAGGATCTGAAGGTTACAATTCAAGATTTGGGTTGGCGGCACGACGGTAGGTATAATAATCAAAAGTCGGATATCTCATCGACTACTTTCTGGTATCAGGTGGAACCACACGCTAAATTCCCGGCATTGCCCAGTAAGGATGATTTGGAGATTCCGAGATGGTAAATGGCCTGTGGTAAAATGTTAAATGTTATTTCCGATTAAACCTTTCCTTTTTATCGATGTCTATTCTTTCGAAGCGCTTCATAAACAGGTAATTTATAATAAAAGTAATAAGTAGTAGTTTATGAAAAAGGTAATAGGATTGTGTTTGGTTGTATTGTTGAGTTCTACTTCTGTGTTCGCTCGTGAGAACAGGCGTATGGACAAGCGTAAGATGGATCCGTCCGCACGTTGCGAGAAGATGATCGCCGACTTGAAGTTAGATGAGAAACAAGCGGTGGAGTTCCGTAAACTTCAAAAAGAGTATATGGAAAAGGCTCAGAAAGAACGTGAGGCGATGAAGGCTGAGCGTGAGAAGCAACGGGAAAAGATGTTGGCCATGCGTGAGGATAAGAACGCCCAGATGAAAAAGATATTGACGGAGGAACAATACAAACAATATCTGGAGAAACAGCAGCCTAAAGGGAATAAACATGGCAGAAAACATCTAGGTAACGGACGTAGATAAAGAAGTCTATAGATAGATAAAATGGCCGGGGTAGCGATTATCCCGGCCATTTTAGTTCTAATCGGCTGCTTCAACCACATACCAAGTATATCCGTTGGCGGGGATTTTAACCGTAAGCTCCACCGTATAGTCCCGGTTCAGTTTGTAGGTGACAGGCTTTTGCTCTTTTTCCCGGATGCGGGCTGTTTGTGTCAGGCCGGTATAATAGAGTGGGATATGGATCGTACGGGTGATCTCTTGATGGGTCGGATTGAAGAACATGGCTAGACCTTTCTCCTTCTTGTGGGGATTGACGTGTATGAACCCGTCCCAGTCTCGTGCGTCCGGTCGGCGTAAATGGATCATATCGCTGTTGAGTATATCGCGGTATTTCTTATACCATTGAATGACCTCGGTTACGGCCGCTTGGGTCTCCGGGGTATCATACAGACGTGGGCCTCGATAGCAAGCTTGGACACCAGCTCCGTAATTTTGCATCATATGTGTTTTGTATTCGAACAAGTGTTCGTGGAGGGGCTCCAAGGTAGCGGCCTCTCCTCCTCCTTGATACTCCACGAGAGGAACAAAGCTCCAGCATGCCGAAGCCATCCGATCCCATGTACCATCATAATTCAATTGGCGGGCATGGATGATCTGCCGATCCCGGGGAAGCGACCAGTTGGCTTCACGGTAACCAATGCCTGTCTTGGTAGACCCGTTCAAGAAATAGAAATCGGGAACATTGATATAAATGCCATTCTCGCACATCCAACGATAGAGATCGGTTATCTTATGGAACTGATTCCATTGGGAATCTTCCAGCCCTTTATGATAGGTATGGTGGGTAGATGCACATACGTCGCCGGGATAGGAGCCGTCGTGCTCGAAGCAACGCATGCCCGTATGCTCGAAGAAGGTTCGTATATGATGGAAATACTCATATCCCCAATCGCTGCAAAGGCAGGGAGCGCTACCGAAGCGCATCCCCCCTCGTTTACCTGTCTTGGGATTGATAACATCTACCTCGTCGCTGATCCAACGGCTTGATAAGAGGGAGTAACACCCTAACTCTACACCTTTGTTGCGGGCGTAATCCACCAAAGATTTATATTTGGCGATATTTTCTTCTGAGATATCCTCGGCGTTCAATCCGGATCCAAAGCTGATGATAACCATCTCGTATCCAACGGTAGCGCATTGATCGATAGCGGTACGAATAACATCCGGATCGGAAGAGGTAAGGTGCATGAAGATCGGATTCTCCGTAGCCCATGGAGCTACCGTATAATGTAAGCGTCGTTTAAACAAACCCTTCCGTTCCCGATCATCGCTGTCGAACGGCATCTCGTATACGCTAAAGGATTTGAATTTCTGGCCCGCCGCTAGGGTATAATCAGGACCTAGCTTGGGGGATACATTTAATATACAGGGCGTTAGCAAAGGATAATTGCGTTGGGAGGTATATTCCGGATCGGCCACCCATTTCTCCGTGATATCGGTTTCCCGCTCGGTAAACTCTCCGCCACAAGCATAATCGCTTTCTACATGTATGTTCGGGAGCCTGAATTTAGAGGGATCTCCACCGCCGGGCGACTCCGGTTCGGCGAATGCCAGATATTCCAATTGAAAGGCATCGATATCTATGGACTGCGGGGTATTGTTGGTAACCTCCATACTTTTCCGGATAACCGGGATGTGATCGTATAAGTCGTAATGGAGTTCTACGGTGACACCTTCTGTTTCTTTCTCTCCTTTCAATACGAAAGTCAGTCTTTTCCCTGTGGGTACGTTCTTATTCAGTGCCCAGCGGCTTCTGGCCCATTTGATATCTTCCTGTAGCTCTTCTATGCGGAAATCCTCAATGAGAAAAGAACCGGGGCGAGTAGTCATCTGGTCGACCCATTCCATTTGGAAGTATCCGCGCTCGGGCTGGCCGGCCAGCCCGCCAAGTTCCCAACGTTTCCCGTCAATCGTCAAACTACCTTCGCTACTTACGGCACGAAGCATACTTTCTCCGGTCATCCGGTTAAAGATATCGAGAGTGGAAAGATTGGGTAAGACACGGAACATACGCGCTACCATTCCGTTTGACAATAAGATGCTTTTGCCATCTGGAGTCGCATATATGCCGGCTTTTGATCGTGAGGGTTGTAAAAGCCAGTCGAAAGAGGTGTTTTCCAAAGGAAGCCCTTGTTGGGGTAATTGCTTGATTTTATCAAGTAATTTCTTCTCCGTACCGGATGATACTTCCGGCCCTTTCCCTTGATAGCTCGTGAAGACGATCGAGGGGATGATCTCCATATACTCTATTTGGGGCGTGATCCATAAGGCATGATCTCCGCTAGGTCCATCGTCGGTAGGCTCTACAATAAGATCCAATATCTTTATGCCATTTAGGGGGATATCGATTGTTTTCGGGGCATCGCCAAATTTGACGATACCGCTGTTATAAAGCTCCTTGTCATCTCCTTTCAAGATAAATAAGGCCGAGCCCGGATGTACTTTTCCGTCTTTACCTTCTAAACCAACAAATGTCTTGGCGTTTTTTCGGGTATCGAAATACATTTTCGTTCCGTCAACAAAAGGGATAACCGTGAGGCTTTTATCCGTATAATCGATATGTGAGTCGGCGATCCCGACCTGCGCTTGAAAGCGTGACGCATTCTTGTGTAAATCGATCTTGATATGACTTTTGGCTTGTACCCCGATCACGTCATCATACGTTTTTCCTTGTATAGAGGCGGGCTCGTTGGTAACTGATTTCCCTTTGACGGCGCCACCGTAAGTTTGGTAGGATTTATTTAGGTCCATGTCCATAAGCCGGATCTCGTTCTGCCCCATGGCGTAGAGGCCGGCAAATCCCGAAAGGATAGCTGTAAAGATAAGTTTATTCATAAAATCCAGTGATAAAAGAGGGTGTTATCAATGATAAAAATAAGGTGCTTCAAAAAGACTTCTTTTGAAACACCTTATTTGGTTTATAATCTAGTTTCGTTCTATTATAATGTCGTAAGTTTTAAATTTCGCCAAAGAACCTTGATGCCTCCACCGTCGTGAATCTGAAGGGCGATGCGGCCTTTGCCGGCTCCGATCTTCTCGTCATTCAAGTTTACCATTTCCTGTCCGTTCAGCCAAGTCTGTACGTTGTCGCCTTGTACCTTGATACGCATCGTGTTCCAATCGCCTTCTTTCAAGATATTCTCTTTCTCATCCGGAATCTGAACCAACCAGCCACGTCCGTACGACTCATAGATACCACCTGTATCGTGACCCTTCGGAGCTACTTCTACCTGCCAGCCGTTTACTTTCACGCCTTCCTCCACGAAAGAGCGGATGAATACGCCGGAGTTTCCGTCAGCCTCTTGCTTGAACTCTACGGTCAGATCGAAATCATCGTAATAATCACGGGTAGCGAGATAACCGTATTGTTTGTCGGGACCGCTTTCGCAAACCAATAAGCCGTCTTTTACGTACCATTTCTCCGTACCGTATGGTTCCCATCCCGTCAAATCCACGCCGTTGAACAAGTTCACTTCCTTACCGGTCTTACGAGGAAGTTCCTTGATCTTCAAGTTACGGAAAGATGCGGGATAACCATGATCTTGCAAACAAAGCACACCTTTTTTCGCCAATCCGTATTCCGGTGCGTTGGCCCATTTACCGCTATTTTTCTTAGCGTGCCAATCGTCTGTCCATGCCTCGAACTCTAGGATCTTTTGTCCGTTCAACCAATGTTCCACATGTCCATTATCGAATACGATCTTGGAGTTGTTCCATTCGCCTTGCGGATTCACCTTCATCTTGGATTTATCCGGCAAATGCATTGCGTAATCCACACCTAATTTCTGCCACTCTTCCAATGGGTCCGGGAAGTTCGGCTCGTCGATCAATTGATACTCCGGCCCCGTTACGTAAGGAACAGCGAATTGGGGACGCTCTACCACATGGTACAACATACCGCTATTGCCACCCTTGGACAATTTCCAGTCCCAAGAAAGCTCGAAGTTCTCATACTCTTTATCGGTTACGATGTAGCCACTAGCGTCGCTGCCATCTCCTTTGGCTTGTATACAACCATCCACTACATGCCAAGGCTGTGTCAATGTAGTCCCGTTGTAATCTTTCCAGCCATCCAATGTCTTTCCTTCAAAAAGCAGAACCCATCCGTCAGCGATTTCCTCAGGAGTAAGTGTGTTTTGTTCTTGACTGGCACAAGAGGAAAACAAGGCCAGCGATACCGCACAAGAGGCTAACAAGCTTGTGGCGGCTGTTTTTTTCATTACAGATTCCATGTAAATAAAGAATTTAGGTTGATAAATTGTAACTGAATGGCAAATTTACGTAAATATCTTTGATATCTCTCTCTGTTGGAGGAAAAACGCTTCTCTCCCTAGGAAATACTTCTCCAAGAGCCTATATATTCTTTGTCGAATAAGCTCTATTTCTTAATTTGGCGGCACTGAATTTATATTCACAGCCGCTGAATATACAAATGCCGCCGCTGATTGTAAAATAGTGGCGATAATTTAAGAATAGAATAGGTACCGATCAGGCTTACCTATAGGTACGCATAAGTTTTATTCTGGCACAATCAACTTTTATATGTTTTTGTGGAAAAGAATCTGGATAATACTTGTTTAATCGAAGAATAATATAGATATTGCATGCATCTAATAAAGACTGAAATACCCTGCAAACCATATGATAACAATAGGCACCTTAAAACTAGATTTAGTTGCGGATCGGGAACCTTTCGTTCATGATTTATATGGTCGTTGGGATACCTTTAACCGAACCTCTTTAGAAGGGATCGTGGATGAGATTTTAAGCCGTTATGATACGGAAGATGAGTTGATCCGGATCGAGAGTTTAGACTTGGATCTAGGTGAGCTAGAAGAAGATGAATTCTATGAGCAATTCCCCCGTAGACTGGCGGAGAGACTGGACGAGACTTTCGCTTCTTATTTGCGAAGTAAGGAAGAGCATCCCGACCGAATAGCAGTTGTTCCCATCAGGCAATCTTGGCTGGAAGTATTTACCTATTATATGTCGCACGGGTATTGGCCTTGGCTGGAAGAGGAGCGACTCACCTTACCGGAGCTTCTGGATAAATTAGTACGAACATCTTCGATAGAATTAAGTCATTTCCTGCGTGAGAAGGGAAAGGCGCTTACCATTCGTAAACGTCTGGTCTTTCAATTGGATGATATCTATCAAGAACGTTTGGTACATGTGGTGGTACCCTCGGAAAGCTCGTTTATAAACGCTTATGCCCGTTTCTTGCAAGACTCTTATCCCGAGATGAAGCGTCCGGAGATAGGGAAGAATGATTACAGAAACGCCATCTGGATAATCCTATGGGGATATTTATTATCTCAGGATCAAGGCTATTTCAACCGGAAACAAATGGTGACGTACACGCTGCGGGAATTATCCGGCTATTATTCCATTTCTTTTGTGGATTTACTGGGGATGCTGACGTATGATTTAGATAAGTTCGCCTCTACCCGCTTGTTCATGCCCGAGTTATTGTCGCTCTTGAAGGATATCCGGCTAGAGACATTATCGGAAAAGGAATTCACTAAAAATCTCTCTCTTTTTTCTCTGGAAGAATTGAAGGCTTTGCTCGTGCGGCGGGAGAAGAGCTTGACTTTCTTATCCGGGTATAATGAGGAACAGATTTACCAGATCGTGGAACAGGTGATCCCTGCGGAGAGTCCGTTTGTCATCGACTATGCGAGAGCGTTGGATAAGGAGAAGGAATTGGGTATGCTCGAAGGGAAAGCCGGGAATGATTTCAGGATACTGAAATGGGTGTTTATCTTCGAGGTTATTCTCGGTAGGGGGGGAAGCGTATTTTCCCGCCATCAGTTCGCCTTCTCCGTGTTAAAGGAATTGGCGGCGCATTACAATCTGACGGTAATGGAGTTATTGGGATATTTTTACCGTACCTTGGCAAGTGGGCTGCTAACGGCTTATCCAGCCGTTCGGGAATTGATCATTGCTTTGTACTTGAATGCTCTCGATGATTCTCCTGCCGATATATCCGTTTATTACCCGGAAGATTTGAAAGATCGGTTGTCTAATTCCGGTTTGTGCCGTCGCTTTATCCGTTCCTTGCGCGAGGAGCAAATCTATTCGGTGGTTAGGCAAATCGTTCCGGTGGAAAGCCATTTCATTATCCGGTATGCGCAGACGCTGGATAAGGGGAAAGAGCAAGGGCGTTTGGAAGGAAGGGTGGGCGACGAGTTCCGGCTGTTGAAATGGGAATTTATCTTTCTGGTGCTGTTTAGCGCACCATTGTCCGCTTTTAGCCGGAAACAATTCGTACGTTCGGTGTTGGGACAGTTCTCTGCCCATTATAATATCACGGTGCGGGAGCTGATCTCCTATTTCCATGAGGGAACACATGGGGAACATCCATGGGTCCCGGAAGAGTTACGTGAGATAATAGATCTGCTGTACGAGGATATGGATAAGGAATCTCCCGAGCCTTTATTCTCTGTTTGGTTGAATGAGGAGAGGAAAGCCTATCGGTTCGGGCAATTTATAATCACGGGCCGTGCCGATGAACCGCTGGGCGATCTATTCGAGTACGTGAGGGACTTGGAGAAGACGAACCCGAAAGTCTTACTGGACCAATTACGGCAATTGAAGGATATTCCTTCATCCGGAATAAGGGTGGAAGAACCGATAGAGGCCGCTCGTATCTTCGCTTCCTTATTACTGCTTGTCATCCGTGAATACGGTCTGGCTTTTCCGAATCAGGTATCCTTGATCCAATACCTTACGAATGTAAAAGAGAATCGTACATTTGGAGATGCCGCTCGGTTGCGCTTATTATTACATGAGTGTATGTTGGAGAATATGGATGCGTTTACACGTACCATGGATGCTTTACTGGGCACGAAACCGGGGAAAGCGCCCGAGCTTCCCATCCGTACTGCTTTTCCCGCTATCTATCCGTCCAATTCCAAAAAAATGGAATTATTGGAGGAATTATATACAGGGGCGACTCCCGCTTTGCGTTTACTTGTCGAGGAGGTAATCCGCTTGTTTCGTCTCAATAACTTCGGGTTGGAAGAGAACGTTTGGTTGGGGTGGTTACAGGCTCTTTCCGGCAACGTTTACCGGAATTACTCCAAAGATGGATTGTTGTTCCTCTTTTGGCAGCATTTGAGGGAGTCTGTGTCAGAGGAGGAATTACATAAGATAGAGACTTTTATATGTCGACATACAACTAATTTATCTGAATTGTCAGTTTTTATATATCAACTTAAAAATAATATGGATATGGATGTTTTGAATGGCCAGTTAGAAGATCATGGCGTGTCTATTAACAATGCGGGCTTGACGATCATAGCCGTCTATCTGCCAATACTTTTTCATAGGTTAGGCTACTTGAGTGATGACAGACGTGGCTTTAAATCGAGAGAATGCCAAGTGAAGGCCATTTTTGCGTCTCAACGTTTTGTAACGGATGAGAAGGAAATCCCGGAGCCAGAATTATTCTTAAACAAAGTCTTGACGGGCTATGATAGTCCGGAACCGCTTCCTCGCTCGTGTGATTTAGCTGAGAATGAATTAGAGATGATAGAGCAATTGAAGAAAGCGGTACTTATGAATTGGGATAAGATGAGGAATACGAGCTGGGAAGGTCTTCAAAGTACTTTTATCCGGAGAAAGGGAGTGTTAAAGATGGAGAAGAATAATTGGACGCTAACGGTCGAGGAGAGAGCTTTTGACGTCTTATTAGATTCGATTACTTGGAACTTCAGGTTCATTAAAACTCCATGGATGGAAAAAATACTTAGAGTAAAGTGGCGGTAAATAACATTAAAAGATAACATTATGAATGCGGATCGGATACAGATTCAAGAAGGACCTTCGCGGGTCTTTCAAAACCGTAAAGGTGAATCAACACAATTGATGGAAGATAACCGGGTACAATCTGCCTTGCAGGCTAAAATGGTGGAAACTATGCAACGTGACGCAATGGATGAGGATGATTTGCTGCAAGGTAAGTTCGCCGTTCAGCGGGATGTGGAAGATGAGGATGAGCTTCTTCAAGGAAAATTTGTGGCCCAACGGCAAACGAAGAACCAGACAGGGATTCCGGATCATGTAATCCAAGGCATGGAGTCTTCCTTCGGGACGGATTTCTCCTCGGTACGTGTACATCCGGATTCATCGAAAGCGCCGGAGGTTGGGGCTTTGGCATATACGCAAGGTACGGATATCCATTTCGCCCCGGGACAATTCAAACCGGATACGTCTGCCGGACAGCAGCTATTGGGACATGAGTTGACACACGTCATCCAGCAAGCCGAGGGACGTGTGCAGCCTACTACCGAGGTAGGTGGAATGGCCGTTAACGATGATTTATCCTTGGAACACGAGGCGGATGTGATGGGCGCTAAAGCTGCTTCTGTCTTATGAACGAGTGGATCGATTGGTTCCAGCGGGTATTGGATGTCTCTATTCGTTTGTATTTCCGGCAGGAGTGCGATTTATCTTCCGTCTATGATATCCCACTCCCGAAGGCAGGACCGCTTTGGAAGGCGTTGTTGCCGGAACAGGTTGATCCTACTTTCGATGAGTGGATGGTGTTGATGTTGGCCTTAATGCCTCATCTTTCTCCGCAGGTGTTGGATATTTTCTTTGTGCATAATAAGAATTTTGACCGTCCTTATACGGAATTTGGCGGTTGGAAAGGACTATCGCACGGAGGATTCTTGCCAACGGGCGAGACGGCCGTTTTCCTGTTGGCGGGCGATCGTGTGGAACGCCGTCTGGAAGTGGTTCGTCTATTTCGTGAGGAGCATTGGTTCCATATGTATCACGTTGTTGGCTTGGAAGGAGCCGGGAATGGTGAACCGTTCTTGAGCGGACAACTGCGTATATCGGAGGATTTCTTGTACCGTTTATCTTTTGAGGGAGAATATAAGCCGGACTATAATATGGGTTTTCCGGCCAAACGGATTAGTACGGCTTTGAATTGGGAAGATGCCGTATTGCCTTATTATGTGCGTGAGGAGTTGGAGGAGATAAATAATTGGATTACGGGTCATCGGGTCATCCTTTCGGACTGGGGATTGAGTCGTTTTTTGAAGGCCGGTTACCGCACTTTGTTTTATGGCCCGCCGGGAACGGGTAAGACGCTTTGCGCGACCTTGATCGGCAAGAAGAACGGGATGGATGTATATCGTATCGATCTTTCCATGATTGTCTCCAAATATATCGGCGAGACTGAAAAGAACCTTGCGAATGTATTCGACCAAGCGGAAAACCGGAATTGGATTCTCTTTTTCGATGAGGCGGATGCCTTATTCGGTAAACGAACCTCGACGAACACTTCTAATGATCGCCATTCGAATCAAGAGATCGCTTATTTGCTGCAACGGATCGAGGATTTCCCGGGAACCGTTGTTTTGGCCACAAACTTAAAGAGTAATATTGATGAAGCTTTCTCCCGTCGTTTCCAGTCTATTATCTATTTCCCGATGCCGGATCAAGACTTACGTGAGGAATTATGGCGTAGAATGCTTCCCTCTTCTTGGCTACCTGCGGATGCGGACAAAATGATCCGTATGGCAGCTACTTATGAGTTATCGGGTGGCTCCATTTCGAATGTGATCAGGCGTTGTGCCCTTCGGTTGCTAAAGCAAGACACCCCCCGGCTAGATTCCGATATCTTATCTATGGCGATCCGCCGGGAATTGAATAAAGAGGGCCGGTGGTGATTTAAGGCAACGGCTCTCTTTCCCGGTGCCCGATCGGTACGATGATTAAGAGAAAAAAGAAGAGTGGGAGCGCCAACAGTATCATTTGGGTCCATATGTCGAAAGTTTCCCGCGAGGATACGATATTGGTGATTAGGTATAAAACCAATACGATCTCGGATATGAATACCAGTAATAGAGGCAAGACATATCGCTTATAATGTTGTGCCAACATGTAGAACTTACTGGATGTCATATACAGGGTGATTAGGATTAATAGTATGAGAAATAGGAATATATCACCCAATACGAAATAAATAAGCATCGGGTTGGAGAATTCCGTATTTGCCAGTTGCGCCAGATCATCGGAGCAACTGGTGAGTTGCTCGCCTTGCGGAAAAGGATTTAGCAAATAGAATAAAGAGTTGAAAAGATTATCTAGTAAGGATACCTCGCATTCTTCCTCATACATGACCATCTTGAGTACTGGTTCTTGCTTATTCTCTCGATTTTCGCAAGTAGTTACAGGAACGCCCATTTCATCGTAATCGACAAAACAAAGGCGGTCTACCAATTGGTATTTCAATAGAATGGATAGATAACCGATATGCTTTTTCTCCTTGATAGGGAATATGACATTTAAATCGTAGTTTCTATATATTTTATTACCCTCCACGCAAAAGGAATCAATTACGAAACTGGTGGACTTCACGAATTGTACAAGCTCTCTCCGGTTCTCCAGCTTAAAATCGAAATCAGGGAAGTAAAGAGTCAATCCGTTGAGTTTCCGGAGAGACGGGTTTCGGTTGATCGTACCGGTACCCTTTGTGAATAAGTTATTTAAAAGAGCCATCTGGGATTCTTTCGATCTTAAGAAATCATTCGTCGCTTTTGAGTTTCGGAATAGGACTAGTAAATCGACGGGTGTATCCGAATAAACGGGCATATCTATCAAGCACTCCTGTTGTTGCCAGTCGCTTACTTGGCTAGGTTGCCTGCTTTCTGTATCCACTACATACCCTAGATATTCCATTCGGCTGAATTTCCGGATAAGGTTTGCCGGTAATTGCTCATATACGGATTGCAGCCAATACGGTACGATCGGAAAAGCTCGTTGGTTGTATTGGCTTAGACGTTCGGATAGGCGTTCGGTTTCCGATGATGCGCCATCTACCTTGAATACGGGAATACTGCAATTTCCCTTTTTCTTTTGTGCGGCGATCTCTTCTTTGCTACGTTTATCGAAATAACAGAAGAACGTACGAACCGTGTAGGGGCGCAGTTCACGCACGGATAGCAACCAGTTCTTTACGGCCTGCGTGTAAGTGGTGTCGTAGACGAATGGGATGAAGCCGGTTTCCCTGTATCCGATGGCGTCTTCTTCCCAGGGCGTAATGTTGAGAGCGATGGAAAGAGGGGCTTCCTTGATGAAAAACTCAATCGTTCCGCTTCCTCTGATAGAAGGATTCTCGTCCGGGTTGTCCAGAACACCTGTAACATCTTCTGTCCATACGGGACAAATGATATAGCCTTGTTTATCGGAGTTGAGCAACGATTGCATATTATCCAGATCTCCGGTTTTACCTTTGAAGAAATACATATTCTCGACGGTAGGGGGAGGCAAGATCTTTTCCGGTTCTCTTTTATTGAAATAATACCACAAAGCTTGCGTTACTTTGACTGGGCCAAGCTTTTCATCGAAGAAGCGGCAGAGAGGATCCGCATTGGCTTTATTCTTGGATGCGGTTAATAACTCGTTTCCGAACAGCCAAGGTGTATATGCGCATTGCTCTACATGATCGGGTAATAAGGAACTTGGGGACTGTAAATAACCCAAACGTGAGATCGCTTGGGTTGCGTCCGGGTTTGTTACGAAAGTGAAAGCATTCCCCAATTCAGCGGGATAAACGATATAACCGCATTGTTCCGTTAAGATACGCTGGGTGATCGAGTCCATAAGAGTCTGGTAAGAGACGATCGGGGTACGAATCTCTTCCAGTTCTAACTCGTTCCGCTCTCCTAAACTCCGGAAATAATCCAATCGCTCCGAGAGACTTCTTTGGGCGTTAACGGCTTGTGCCATGATTACATGAAGCAATAAGCCCAATAAAATGCCGTGGTAGGTAGTTCGATATCTGGTTGACATAAGGGTAAATTTAAAGTTCGATATTTATTCGTATCAGATTATTCTTTAAGACTTCTCCAGTGCGGCCAATCTCTTTGTCGTCATTATCGGCCCAAGCTTTTCTCCATGCCTTATAGTCCTTGACAAATAGGGCTAGCTCTTTCGGAGGAAGCCAATGAACCGTGAATCGTAGATGTGCCGGTATCTTCTCTCTCAAGAATTCTTCAAGACGAAGCTGAAAATCCGGCCGTTGCCGCGTACGTTCTGTTTGCGAGAGGATTGCCGTTAAGGTAAATTCCCGGGAGGGGACTGGATGATCAGTCGCCTCCGGTGAATGCAGGAGTATGTTTTCCAGAATGAAAATTTGCTCTTCCGCATCTTCCCATCCGAGTATGGAATAGAGATATCTTTCCAATCCGGAAAGGGAGTCTGCGTCGAATAGATTACAGCCCAGATACCGGTCCCGGATAAGTTCCGGTAGTTGTCGCAGGAACCGGACTCTTCGTTGACGGTTTATCTCTTTATGGGAGTAGCGGAGAAAAGGCAGGTTGCTATTTTCTCCGTAGATTTTATCCAACGTATCCAATAGCAGATCTTTGTTTTGTTCCATAGAAGCGGAACCGGGTGTTTCCATATTTAAGGCCATCCAATCTTTTAGATGATTCATTTCTTCATGTCCCTCCGAAAAGAGATGGTCGAATATAGAAAGATATGCCTTGAATGAATCGGTAAACGAGTCCTTGTAGCAAATCGGGAAATCATTTGTGACGCTATAATCATTCAGATGGATATGGCGACTGTCCATGAGGATCGATTTGGCTTGTTTTTTCTGTTCTCGTATTGCATGGTTGATATTATTCCGCGAATGCAAACGATTCAATACTTTTGTGGCATTAATCTCTACCGCTTGTTGGTTTTGGTAAAGTCGTATCTTGATTTGCTCAGGGGAAGATAATGCCAATGTATAGGCGTATTCACCCTCTTCAAAACCTTGAAATTCCAAAGAGTGTATCGATAAAACCCCTTGTATCTGCTTGATCCCTTTGAAAAGCTTGTATATGGGAAGTGCGCTACCTGTATAATGACTTCCCGGTGCGAATAATTGAATCGCCTCCGTATAAATGGCGATCAAGGTTTTTTCCGGAGAGATGCTACCGTCTATATCGATATTTCCAATGAGTAATAAAGGTTTCCTTCTTACGAAATGGATTGCGTGTAGGTGTTCACCTAAATTCCGGTTTGCGTGATATAGTTTCTTAATCTTTTCCTTGATTTTCTTTTCTTCCTGTTTGTGTTGATCTTCTGAGATAAAGGACGAGAGTTCTATAAATATGTCGAACCATCCGTGACAGATCTGATCATTGGATCTATAGGGATGGATTTGTATGTCCGATAAGTTAACTAAGAAGTCAGTGTTATCTAATTGATCTAAAAAATGGTCTCGGTAATCTTTGGGTGTCACAGGGGCCATCCCGGAAACCCGTTCAGGCCTGAACAAGCCGTAATCCTCCGGATTGAAACGATTATCCGATCCGGTGAGATATTGTTCTAATGGGAAACTCATTTGGTAATCCAATTCGCTTAAGGCGTAATTTAAGATGTCCAGAGTCGTGATTCCCGGGTCGTGCGGGGCATGGTCTGTCCACAGTTGCCCTGAAAGCTCCCGGATTGTTTCCAAGGCATTCTTTTGGAGGCTATCGAATATGGATTCCTCCTTTTTTAGCTCTTGCAGGTTGGGCAGATCATCCATGGCTATTCTTGATTAAAGGTGTTTCTCCGGTCGGAGGCGTCCATCCGGTAATCTTTCCATAAATCGGTTATCTGGAAACAAACAAAGATGTTGTCTCCATAATCCCGTCCGCTACGTATTTGCAACTTGCATTTTTGTCCGGGGCCGTACCAACGGAATTTGATCTTGTTAAAAAAGGAACCGAACCAGGATTGATTCGTACGGATTTTTCGATGTTTTCCGTAACAATGGATAGCCGTGGCTTCCACTAATGCGTATTGTCCGCTTTTTAACTTACCGCATCCAGCCATGATGCGGTAGGCACGACATCCTTCCGTTGGTATTTGCAGGGTATGCCATTCGCCATCTGCGGGAAATTTACCCCGTATCGCACCGTCGAAGCGGGTTGCGGAAAGACTGCCGTTGATACGTATATCCATACCGGGTTGGTTCATCTCGATGCGACCGTTTGGATGAAGCGATAGTATCGGTTCATCTTGCCCTTGACGTATGATATGGAGTTGGCTATTGTTACCTAGGTATATTTTCCACTCTGGAATATTGTCTTGTATGTTCGTGAATAAGCTGATGACGGGACTGTTTTCCTTGGAAGGAGCTAACCGTAAGCCATCATCCGGATTTTTATCGATCCCGTCGTCGGAAATATTGACCATGGAATCGATTAATTCGTAGAAATGCTTTTGGTTGGGCATACTTCCGCGCTTAAAGTATTCTTTTAGTGTATTTCTGTTTGTACGAGGCATATCCGGTTTGTTTTATTTGTTAATAATAAAATTACTTCCAACTCCTAAATATCCGAGTCCGAGTTGTTCCAGTAGTTCGTCTTTTTGGTCAATATATAGCAAATGCCTATCAGAAGGAACTAATATGCACCAAGGTTGGGAAGGGCTAACGTTGAAATTTTGCCTTGCCTCTTCCGGGTAGCGGTTTAGATAATAGCTCTTTTGTTGGTCTTTTGCCGTATATACGACATGCGCTACGCTTAATATATCAATGTCCACGATGGCTTCACACTCTCGTATGGAGTTATAAAGATCTGTCGATGAGAACGAAAGCCCAAATACCGGGATCTCTTCCTTATCTCGCCAAGGCGCGATACAATTATTAATGCGTGCCTCTGTCTGGCGGAGTATATCTCCTACGGGATATCCGGGCTTTATCCGGAGGTTACAGCAAACGGTTACTTCCTCGTAGACCGGAGTGATAGCGTCAACGGTAATGAACGGACTTGCTTTGTCACCTATATAATCTTCGATTCGCATGAGTAGCCTATGTTCGCATAAAGGCAAGATCTTTTTATCTTTCTCCTTTTGCATCACGACCAATGTTACGATCGGGCTCCTGTTTTGAGCTTTACTGTCTATTCCGGGCAAGCAAAGTACTTTTTCGACTTCGGGGAACTGAGCCAATGTTATTTGCTCGTAATCCCTAGGCAATACAGCCCGGTTCCGATGGGACATCTCTTGGGTGATCCGGAGCCGCATATCCTCTGGCGTTTCCGGCGAACGTCCTCCTTTAGCGGGTATGATCTGGTAAATATCCGTAAGTCCCGGCATACTTTTCTCGAAAGAAACGAGTCCCGTGAAGCTTTCGAGTTCCTCACTGATCAGGGCTTCCATTTCTTCGGGGATTTCTAACCGGGCTTTCACTGGGTTTAGATAGACATTTCGTATGGATGAACAATTTTGCGTGTGGCAAGATACTTTTGCCGAAAGCCAGAAATCTCCATTTATGTCTAGCATTTCCTCGCTAATAGGTGAGGGAAGCAGGACGTCTACCAAACCTGTATTCAACAGATTCCCGGTTGTATCGGAAAGTAAATTACCCGGTTTGATAAACTCCCATTGCTTGCCGTTGAAGAAAGACCATTGTACGCAAGGAAGATATTCTTTTCCGATTTCCCGTTTCAAGGCAGCCATCTCGAAGAATAAACGGATCTGGTCGTTACCGATCGAGTTACCAATACCGAATAGAATAATCCCATCTTCTGTGGGTACTTCCACCATTGGGAACGGATGACGTAGATCGATTTCATGTAATTCCTTTTGCCTCAATGGATGGATATGATAGATACGGCATCTATCTCTTGGGGTATCGCCATTGAAAAAGTATTCTTCCTCGGCGCTATAACCGATACCTATACTTTCAATCATAGGGTTGTAAGGAGGTTTGGGCACCGGGGTCTGTTTACGGGTATGGCTGTTTCTTATCATGATATCCGCAAAGAGCATCCGGTACTCCGTCTGCCCGAATCCGCCGTTCGGATCTGTGAGTCTAATCCTGAAGAAGCCTTGCTGGGTTTTCGTATATTGATATTGCTCTTCTTCCGTGGAGACCGTAATGTTTTTGAACGGTTTGTCGTAAACGATCTCGCTGTACTCCGAGAGCTTTCCCCTAGGGGAAGTATGCTTGTCTTTCGTATTGAAGAGACAAGATGTACTTCCCGGTAATTTTACCCATTTCTGGTCTGTTAGTTTTTCCCATTCAACTTTGAAGGTGGTATTATCGATAGGTGTCTTATATGCTTGATACAAATCATAGAAACCTCCTTCCGAATAAGGTAGATCCGCCCATTGTAAAGTAATACCCATGGATTGGATAGGCTTGATCGCTATCTCATAATTACCGAATGCGAACCATGAGCCTTTTTGAGCTTCTAACCCGAATAAAGGGAAATGTACGCTTGCGTCTACTTCTCCCAGAGGATTATAGATTTTCAAGGATGACATGCCGGATACATGTACCTTTATCTTTAAGCTAGTAATAAAAATACGGTGTACCCAAGAGTAGGGGAATAACCAAGCATCCGTGTTCATCAATATACGGAGCGCTGGGTTCCGTGTTTGGCAACCATGAGCTTCAGAGCAAGGTGTTGTAGGGTCGAATTTCTCATTAAGGACGAATTTCAGATAAAAGGAGTTTTCGTTGATGAATGTCAAGGTGTAGGTGTATATCGGGGCCCAACCTTTCTCTGTGCTTAACTCCAATAGGAAAGCGTCGTTTAATACACGCCCGGTTTCGTGGGAAGATTGTTCCGTGGTAGCGATTAATTCTTTGAAATATGATATGGAGTCTTCTTCTAATCCGAATGTGATATGTATATCCCGATGTCCTTCCCGAAGTAATAACATGGGAGATTCGATCATCAGTCCGGCTTGTATAGAGGATTGGTTCTCAAAGATTAGCTCTGAGTCCAGATTGGGCTTCTTAGAAGGAACGTTTCCGATCCTGTCATTCAACTGTTTTTGCCAGATGGACGTAACGAAGCCTAATCGGCTCGCTGGATATTTTTTCGGATCTTTTTCCAATAGTAACGAATGTATACTCGTTATTTTCATGTCATTGACCGAATAATCTTCGTCCGTACGATAACAAAATTGGATATCTTGCGCAGGAAATGGTACCTGTGTTATAATACCTGTACCTTTGGGTAACTGGGCTTGCCGTGCGGTATTATTCTTCACGGCGATAAACCAAGCGGAAGGAATAATCGCTTTTTGGGGAGATTCCTTCAATATTTGGTTGACATAAAATAACGGATAAGCTTCCCAGCGTTTATTGAACTGATCTACCAGATATTGATAGTTTTTCAAGAAAGCGATTAAAACAGCTAATGAGGGATCGGTCTCTCCGCTTTTAGCGATTTCTTGGATGTAAATCTCCCGTTTGTTTTGTAAATTACGGAGGATACGTAATAATAGGTAGAGACTTCTACGAACCGTTTTAGGATTGGATAGGGTTATTAGCTGAAGTCTCTGGTTATATTTCTCCATATCCAGAAATAAATCGGACATGGAATCTCTAAAGATCCGATGATTCAATCTTTGATACCAATCAGAGAACTTATGGTATAGAGCGTTTCTTAGATAGGTGATTTCTCTGTTACTTTCCGGTGAGTTCTCATTTTGCCACAAAATGAAACTCTGTTCGATCCCAATTGTATCTGTTTGCTTGATCTCATTGAGTATGGCTAAGGATTGGTAATGATATAAAAAGGATGATTTCGAAAAGGCACGAGCCAATAAATTGGAGAGATTTTTCTCGAGTACTTGAAAAGGCTCATGTATCCGGAAATCATTCTCCAATTTTTTTCTTGTCAATCCATCTTTATTCCATTGTTTATTCATCGGTTAGAATCAAAATAGATAGGATAGGTCAATTCTTGTTGGACATTATTCATACGTATCGTATAATAAAGTTCGATAATCAGAATGCCATCTTGAATCGAAGCCTTATTAATTTCTATGCGATCAAGCGAGACTCTAGGCTCGTATAAGAGAACAGCTTTCTCGATAGCGCTTTTAATCATGGTCTCCATGGTAAGATCTAATTGTTCAAACTGATAACGATATAGTTCCGTACCGTAATCCGGACGATGTATTCGCTCCCCTGTGCGAGTGGAGAGAAGGATGATCAAGCTTTGCCGGATGTCTTCTTCATAATTAGACATGCGGGTGGGATTATCATTATGGCTGAATTCTGGGGGGAATGCCCATCCTTTACCTAAAAAACTATTTTTGTTCTGCATAAATCATTCGATTTAATTAATCATTACAACGCCTCCTTTTACAACGGTTTGGCCGGATGCGGATATTTCGGCGGTGGCAGACCCTTTTACTTTAACTCCCATTTGTGCGGAAACCTCGATATTCAAGCCATTTATCTTGGTATCTTGCTTAGACTTGGATTCGATACCCATTCCTTCTGTCTTGACATTCCCTCTTGCCTTAAATATGAGATCTTTGCCGGATTCTACCATAATTCCGTTTTTATCCATACAGACCTTGTTCTTATTAGCATCGGATAACAGAATTTGCTTTTTGTCATCATCCAATATGAGCGTGTTCTCTCCGGGAGTCCCTATTGTGATAATCTTTTTATCATCGTCCAAAGTAATTTTCAACTGGTTTTTTGTAACAATTGTCTTTAAATTATTTTTTGGATCTAAAGAAACCGGCGTTTTTCGTTTGCGACTGTACAAACTTCCGATAATCACAGGGTGGCAGGGGTCCTCATTGATGAATTGCAGGACTACCTCATCATCGACTTCCGGTAGAAATAACATGCCGACCCCATTGCTTGCGTACGGACTGACCGGCCGAGCCCATATCTCCGTCTTCTCACATTGTAACAAGGGTATATCGACTAATATAAAATTCTCGAAATCTTTATTATCTCCGATCTTTTTAACGATCCCTATTTGTAATCCTCGTATGCCGGGCAAGAAACCACTAGCTGCGGGAGCCACTACATCGGGCTCTTCGGTAATGACTACCGGATTGAAACCCATATAGACTTGTGTCTTCCATTCGCCTCCTTGTAGTGTATGTTCTACTGATTGAACAAATGCGTTTCCACTATAATGTTTGCTTAATCCTTCTAATTTGATAATACAGCCCGGAATAATAGACGCATTCCCGTAAATTGTGATGGAGCCTTGAAAACGTGCCAGACCGCTCCATAAAGCTTGCGCATCGGCCCAAGCATGTAAAGAAGCGTCGCCGATGGGAGCGTTGGTTTGATAAAGCATCACTTCATTTGCCAGACCGGATAGATCCTTTGCGGCGATATCGCCTTGGGCATTGAGAGAAGGTTTGCTGGCGGTGGCTTTGATAATTTGTTGACGGCTCACGTCCCAAGCGCAGGCTTTTGTATCTGTGTATTGCTCGGAAGCGGATATAGAACCATCGAAAGCGATTAAATTATCTCCATAGGTGATGGTTAAGACCGGGGAGGCAGATACATTCGGTTTACATACCTTGACTTGTTTACCGTCAGTGATAACGACTAATCCGTTATTTTGTGCTCGTGTGAGTACAAAATCCCAATCTGTACAATAATATTGTACCAGTTGTGGAATTTCTATACCGGTACTATCTACTTTGGCAGAAAGCCCGTATTGTCCCAGAATCTTCTTGATAACGGCATCATCTTTACTATTTTCATATACATTATTTTTACGTCCAAAGGTTGCAGGATATGCGAACCCCCTACATTCTAAAACAAATAGAGTTTGTTGTTCGCTATTGATTTTTAACTGATGGGTTGTAACGCATCCCTCAAATAAGGTGCTGACCTTATCTGTTGGACCCGCTTGAAACTTAAGCTCCGTACCCGGATTGAATATTTTGTTGTCTGGTATTTCAAATTGGCTGTTGTCGATAATATCAGCGCTGATGGAGATCGTTGCTTTATCGATCTTATTACATGCTCTGTATATTTTTGCATTGATTACGGAGTATTGCTCCGTTACATCTTTACCATTTAGGAATAGTTTGATTATAAATGAATTATCCATATTCATTATATTTTAGGGAACCATAATTGAGTTCCGGGTTTTATATCTCTAAAGCTGATTAGGTTATTAATGGAGGCAATCATTGGAGCGTAACCAGAATTTTTATATTCTTTTGCGCATAACCCGATTAGACTGTCTCCTTGTTTAAAAGTAACGAATTTACCCTCAGCTTTTTGATTTTTCTTTTTTGCTTGTGTCTCTCTACTACTAATCGCCTCTGTTAGTGACAAGGAGCCTTTAGCTCGTAAAGGATTGCCATTGGGCGAGAATAAGGTGTAATCCCAATTTAGGCTGGTTAATCTCCCCTTGAAAATGAGACTCCCCCAAATTACTTTAAGGAAGCAAGGGCTGGGTGGATCGATCTCCGCGCTAGGTAGAAAAATGATATTCTCCAAATCCTTGATCCTTTCTGTCACGGTTTTTTTCCCCGTCGGGATAATACCGGTACCATCGAAGTGTATATCAAAAGAGAGAGTGGAGGGGTTGGTGTGTTTATACTCCGGTAGTTGCTTATCCTCTTTTATGCTTTCGTCTTTCTTATAGGAGGTAGATTTGCTTAACTTATAGCTATCCGGATTGATTTGGACGGTGATATTACCCAATTTCTCGCCACCTTTGTATTCAATTGATTTATATGCCTCGATGATCAACTTTTGGTTCATGTTTTATCGCTCCTTTCTACAAGAAAAAAGGTTAGACAAATCTTTCTTGGCCTCACGAATTATCTCCTCTTTGATTTGTTGTATCAAATCACGGGAGAGAGGGAGGTCGGGTTCCTTTTTCTGTTGTGTCACTTTTGCGGACACTTGGATTTCTTTTATAGTTATAGCCATTGCTTAAATTGTTCTTTTTTCGTATCTTCTGTATCTCTTATCGACATACGGATCAAATTAGTATAAGCCATCTCCAATGTTTCAATCACCAACTCATTCTTTTGGGAATTCAATGCGCTAATGTCCCATTTTACAGGGTAAGCATTGAGCACAGACCAATTATTTAGGGGAAAATGCCCGGCATCCAGCAATGATATAGTTAAATTGACGGGAACGATCTGGGCACTTCCATTATTTTCCAATACTTTAACCACATATGTCTCTAGCACATGAGGCAAAGGCATTAAAGAACGTTTCAACACAAGGTTACCGTGCTTTCGTCGGGTAGGCACCTGATAGCTGAAACTGTTTTCTCCCCCTTCTTTAATCGTTTCCGTCTCCATTTCAAGTTGTAGTCCCGAGACCTCTTGGAAAGAGGTCTCGATCAATCCTTCGAAAGTCACGTTGAAATAAAACGCTACCGGAGGAGGGACAATATGATCAAACCTTAGCATTAAGCGTTTTCTATGGTCAATCCTTCATGCGCTAAATCTAAGGTTTCGATGGCGGCCTCGTTTCCATCGGATTTTAAGCTGACACCGGTAACCTTAGTCGGCCATGCGTTCGATAATTTCCAAACCATCGTAGGGCTTCCTGCTTCATCCAGTAAGCTGATTGTTACATCTTCTCGCTGTATTGTGTTCATTTTTATCTTGTTAAACCAATCGAATAATTTGTTATCCGCTTTGAAAACCCCTTTCTTTAGACTGACATTGCTCGTCTTCTTCAGTCCCGGCATCTTGATATTTGAGAAAACCGGGCTATTACCATGTCGGTACTCAATTACTTGGGCTTCCATATCCAGACCAGATACCTCTTTAAAAGCGATTTCCCCGAGGCTACCTAATTCTACCTTAAAATAAAAACTGGGTAACGGCCATACATTATCTTGTGCTTCTCCTGCCATATTCGTATTTCTTTAATAGGTTTTAATTCTTAAATTATCAGCTTTTTTGCATTTGTTGTTGGAATGTGATCTCGATAAATTCCGCAGGTCTGGTAATAGCCACGAATACAGATATCCTGAGGATACCTTCCAGAATATCCTCGGGAGTCATCGTGTCTCCCAATCCGATATGAATGCTATATGCGTCTTCGGGGGAAGTTCCTGCTAATCCACCTCGTTTCCATACGCCCCGTAAGAATCCGTCTATCATACTACGCATATTTACCCATGTATTTGCTACATTCGGTTCGAATACATAGGCACGGGCGGCGTTCTTGATTGATTCCTCTAGGAAGATCATCGTACGTCTTACGTTAATATAACGCCAGTCTAACGAGTTACCATCCATCGTGCGGGCACCCCAAACCTTGATTCCTTCACCGGGGAAGCTACGGATTGCGTTTACGGCTTTTCCGTTCATCGGTACGTTCAGATCTTCTTGCTCGGCATTTGTGATCGAGAGTGCGGGTGTGACTACGTTATTGATGGAAATATTCGCAGGGGCTTTCCATACTCCCCGGGTGTTATCTACCATAGTATAAAGACCGGCCATCGAAGCTGAAGGCGGAAGTAAATTGATCCTCAAGCGAATCTCTCTCAAAATGGAGCGGTATACGGAACTGACTTGGTATAATAAGGTATGGAAACGTTCCGCCTCGTCCTCTTTCATGGTAAGCAAAAGCTTGAACTTGTCCATAAGTTCATTGACAGCCTCATTCGTTACACCGGACTTCTTTGAGAATTCGTTCAAGATCAGTTCCTCCAATTTCTCTAAACTATCCTTTTCTATATTATAAAAAGTGATATCTTTCTCGGTGACGATAGATGTATTTATCCATGGATAATAGGAGGCACAGTACGCAAGGAAATTGCTACCTATATTTTCCCGGAAACTTTTGATAACCGCACCGTTTTCATCTTTGTATCCGTTGAAAACATCTAATATGGCAAAGCGATTTTTCATATCGTTACCACAGTGCATCAAAGCGGCAGTTTGAACTTTGTAACAATCGCCTTCCTCCATATATACGGCTTCCGGAACGACGACCAACGTGGGCTCCTGTTCTTTTTTTAAGGCTAAGAGCGCATTTGTAAAGTCTATGCTTTTAAAGTCATGCTCATAATCTCCTACGGAGACGATATAGCACGGTCCTCCACCGTTAGCGTAGAACAACAACATATTATAATATAAAGCATAGAACGTTTTTGGCAAAGTAAGCTGGCAACTTCCGTCGGGGAATAATACGTTTATGTCATTGGTGGTGTCCTCACTCTCGGAATCTTCCGGACGAATTCCGAATCGCAAGGTGGGAGCGAAACCGAAGAACGAATGGAACTCAGCCATAGAAGATATACGGAAAGGGATACCGGTCAAATCCTTGTTACCGTCCCGTGCGAATTGGGTATGCCCGATAAAGGCAGGGATGGCGGTAGCGACTTCTACGACTGAATTAGGAAAAGCGTTTTTCTCTATGATATAAACGCCAGGGGTTTTCATTTGTGCCATACGTTATTTTTTTAAGGATTTAGATATAAAGAATTTGTATAATAGAATTCTCGGTAGATTGTAATTCCTTTATAAGAAAACGTCCCAAAGAGGGAACAGGAACATGCCTTAATAGCATTCTTTTAGCATATTCTCTTTTCTCGTAAATCGTGATATCTGATCTTCTTTGGTAATAAGACTCTTCCTTAATCTTTATCGGATATTCTGTGCTGATACGAAAAACGTCCTTATCCATGAAACGGATTTGCTCGGGATTCTTGAAGCTAATATTTTCCGGTCCATTATCCTCCATAAAAATATCCATTGACGCATTTTCTGGATTACGAGGTATCAAGATAAAATCCCAATAGGCTTCTTTTGTGTGATAATGGATTTCTTTCTGTATTGGGCATTTCGTTTTTAATAATTCTTTGGTAACATGAATGATCACATTGAGCCGATTCAGTCGGTTATCGATAACACTTAATTGTATATCTGAATCATTTAGCTCTTCCGGTAGCAGGGATTGTGTATACAGTAAAAAATTCGGATCTTTTGAATGTGCTTGAAACTCAAGGTTGAGACCATCCGGGGAGGTTGAAAGGTGATCAAGAAGCTCTTCTCGATCTCCAATTAGTGCATATTGATTTCGACCCGTTTGCCTAAAAGGATATTTAGGTCCTCCTAATACGACTCTATTCGTTCTCCTGGGTTCTATTTCGAAGATTTCAGAAGGAATACATTCATTATAATATTCATGGCTAAATATAATGTTAATTAAAAAGTCAAATTTCATCATTGGTTTGTTTTATCGTTATAATATTCCAAAAGTAGATAAAAAGAATATGGCATGATATTAAATGCTATATGTTTGATAACATTATTTCTAATTTATTTTTTGACTTGATATTCGTTGTTTTATATCCTTGATTTCTGTTCCGTCAAAAGATATGATTCGTGCTTTACATAGGATTGATGGATAATAATGCCCTCCTAATATACTCCATATATTGCTGAGCTCTTGTATACTAATTGTTACGGGCTCGAGCGTTATGGTACCTTGGTCTGGTAATTTAAGAATGGAATTTTGTTGTAAGAAGGAGATTGAATCCGATAATATTTGTATAGATTCTAAGTATCTTTTAGATGAAAAAACAGCGGCAACCATAATATATATATTCAAGTACCATGGTGGAGATGTTTGTTGGAATGTGTTATTTTTTGTGTTCCTATAGGGGGCAGAGATTCCCATTGCTGTCTCTCGCTCTATATTCACGATAGAAAGTATGATTTTATCCGATTGATCCTCATTTGGAGTCGCATCAATACTTCCGGCTTCCACTATAATTTCTGCCCGTTCATAATAGCTGGAAAGAAATTCGTTCATTTTCTCTGCGAGTGTGTTTATTAATACGTGTATCATGGTCTTTTGCTTTATTTGTGCTAAAGGTAAGGAATAAATTTGTTTTTCTGCTTTATAATTTCATTGTCTGAATTCTTTCTAGCAAATTACCTTCGTTTCGATTCGTGATAAGAATTAAAATCGTTTTTTGATTATCATAGATAATTACGTCTTGGCGGTTTCCTGAAAAAGATTGAAAGAAAAGTTGATCCTGAGATTGGGCTATGCTTATTGTGTATTTTTTATCTACTCTTATTTTCTATTATGTGACTTCGGAAAAACACGTACGACTTTTTTCGAAAACACGTACGACTTTTCTCATAAACATGTACGACTTTCCGGTAAAACATAATCGTGTTTTTAAACTGTTAATGTTCAGTGATTTATATTTTTGTATCATTCACGCACTTATTGTATGGAAAATTATCACATCGCCACTCAATAAATCATAATATACCTCCATGTAGAAGTGCGGCATGCTATGTCTCTATAACAGGATGTCTCCAATAGGGTGAGAATCGAGTAGTATGGCTTTATCACACGTACATTATATAACTTGTTAAGTCTTGAAAAAAAACTTGAAAAATAATACTGAAAATGTTTGGTAGTTATGTTTTATAGCACTACTTTTGCACCCGCATTCGAGAGAGAACGCCGGTCCA
>NZ_QTLI01000012.1:0-168338 GCF_003434625.1 Parabacteroides sp. AM17-47 | reverse complement strand
TTTTGGATTCAGTGGCGGACACGGGATTACATTTTCATGCCTTTGTTGTTCTTCTTTTTCGGCTTCTCCTGCTGCTGTTGCTGGCGGTCGTCCTTTGGGGCGGTCTGACCTTTCTGCAAAGGCTCTTTCAGGTTCTTTGTCGCCTCGTTGGTTTTGCCCTCGTTGTTCACCGCCACCTGTGTGCGGCTCTCGTTGGACGGGGCGACCTGCTGGGCGTTGTCGGGGTTCGTTTCGTAGCGGTACGGGCGGCCCTTCTCCGGGTTGAACTTGATATACATCGTGGCATGGAAGCCCTGCTTGTCGGTCACGTTCTCCAGTTTCACGGCTTTACCCGCCACGTAGTCGGCTTTCTGCTTGTCGGTGAAGTTCACGCCGCTCCATTTGCTGATGGGGCGGATGCTGCCGTCCTCGTTCATCCACGTGTTGCGGCGTTGCTCCTTCTTGGTCTGTGCGGCATTTTCCCCGCCTTGCGCCTGACTTTTCGAGGTGTCACCTTTGGCTTCCTGCGTCTGTGCGGTACGGGGCGACCTTCCGGTTCCCGGCACGAACTCCACGCCGCGCTGCTCCACGTTCACTTGAAGGGTGGTGACGAACTTCCTGCCGTCGTTGCGCTCGATGAGCTTGTCGCGCACGGGCAGTCCGGCGCGGAGCATGTCCTGCTCCTGTTTGGTGATTTCCGTCTTGCCGATGCGCTCCGGGATGCGCACCTTGTTTGCCGGAATGTCCGTGATTTCATTCGTCTTGCGGTCGATGCTGATGTAGGAGGGGATGATTTCGCCCGTTTCCCTGTCCACAATGTCCACGACCCTGCCGAGGTTGCCCGTTTCGCGCAGGTTCTTCCGGTCATCGTCGGAGAATTTGTGTTCCTTGTACTCATCTAACTTCTGCTCCTTGCGGATGAAGTGCGGCACGAGGCTGACATTTCCCTCGCCGTCCTTCTTGAAGGAGAGGCGGGCGTCCAGCTCGAATGATTCGCCGCCGAAGGTGGGCTTGACCTTTACCAAGTCGGACTTGCCGTAGTGGAGCATCTTCGTAAGGTCTCCGGACTTTTCAAGGTCGTCACGCTTCACGCCCCATCTGTCCTCCAGCTCCTGCCAGTTGATTTTGCTCTCGTTGATGGGTTGGTAGCCCTGTCTGCCCTGCGTCTGTTGCGGGCTTTCCTGCTGTTCTTTCTGTTGTTCCATGTTTTCCTGTTTTTGAGGTTCTTGTTTCTCTGTCTTTTGTGCCGCCATCTCTTCCTGCACCTGCTGTTGATAAGGGAAGGTGTCGATTTTGTGCGGTGCAAGGATTTGTTTGTTCTGGTACGGATGCTGAAGCAGGTCTTTCATCACGCCAAGCATGGAATCCACTTGGTCTGCCGCGATGCGGTAGAAACCGAAGCGGCTGGGTTCCTTGCACTGCCGGAAGAAGTTCTTGAAGAAGTTGTCCAGCACGTCGCCGTGTCGGTCGAATTGCAGGAAACTCTGCGCGTTCTCAGCTTTCGCAGGGGTACGCTTGGGTGTGTCGTCTGCATTCAGCCCGGCTACCACGCTGATCTCGCCCGTCTTCTCGTCACGGACTACCAGCACGTCCTTTTCGTCTTTTTTCTTTGCCATTTGAAAAATGTTTTAATGGGGTATTTATGAAAGAAATTATGGATACGAGCCTTGTAGAAGGCTATATCTTCTTTTTTGAAGTCCTTGATATGGTTGGAAAGGAATGTCAGCACATCCTCCTCGCTGTAATAGGTTTTCTTGCCCAGTGTCTTGTAGGGCAATGCGCCGACACTGCGGTAGCGTTGCAGTGTGCGCTTGCTTATCTGGAGCAGCATGCACAAATCCTGATTGTCGAAAAGGCGGATGCTTTCCGTGATAGTGGGCTGTTTCCCCTCAGCCTTCATCGCCAGCAGCAGTTCGTCCTGACGGTCGAGCCGTTCCATCAGCTTCTGCATCCAGCCCTCGAAGTTGTTTCGTGTGAGCAGTTCCATGACCTATGTCCTCCTTCCTTTTGGTTTGCCGCCAGTGCGCAGCGTGTGGTTGCGTTTCAATTCCTGCGGTGTCGCCGCGTCCTCGTTGACGGCACACGCTTCAAGCAGGCGGTCTATTTCCGACTGCCGGTAGCGGCATTTACCGCGAAGCACGACATAACCGATGCGTTGCTCGCTGCGCATACGCTGGAGGGTGCGGGTACTCACGTTAAGCAGGTGCGCCGCCTCGCGTGTGGTGAGCAACCTGTCGGGCGATGCCGCTTTCTTGTCGCCGGAGGCGGCACGGACGTGTGCCGCAATCTCCGCTATCTGTTCCGTCAATGACCGGAAGGCAGAACTTTCCATCGTTATCACTTTCATATTCAGTCCTTTATTTTTGTTTATTTTCATGAACATAGGCTGCGCCTCGGCATACCGTTCAAGCAAGTTTGACGCTCTACACTCGGCTTGCTCTATGTTTCTGCGACAAAATTCGGCAATAAACAAAAGGGGCTTTAACAACTCACTACGTGACTCACGTAAGATTTTTACGGAAGATGGCTCCGTAACCCGGTCAAACGGTGCAACAGGCAGCCTTTCAGCGGAAAACGGTACGTGTTAAGGGCTGCATCGTTACCTTTGCGGGCAAACCGATAATTGCATGAATATGGAAATAGTATCTATCGAGAAAAAGACTTTCGAGATGATGGTGGCGGCATTCGGCGCACTCTCGGAGAAGGTCGCCGCCCTAAGGCGCAAAAGCGACACGGGGCGCATGGAAAGATGGCTCACGGGCGAGGAGGTCTGCGGGCAGTTGAGAATAAGCCCGCGCACGTTGCAGACGCTGCGTGACAGGCGGCTTATCGGCTACTCGCAGATAAACCGCAGGTTCTATTACAAGCCAGAGGAGGTGAAGCGGCTGATACCGCTTGTCGGCACGCTCTATCCGCACGGCAGATGATTTGATTTATTCACCCACTGAATCCGAAGTTATGATGAACGAGAACAACGATGTTTTTACGATGGAAGACGAGCCGATAGCCTCTGTGATGCAGGATATGCGCAAAGGCTCGAAATGGCTGTCTGTATTTCTGGAAAGTTACCGCCCTCCGCTGGACGGGGAACGTTACCTGACTGACGGTGAGGTGGCGGAACTGCTCCGTGTCAGCCGACGCACCTTGCAGGAATACCGCAACAACCGCGTGTTGTCCTTCATACTTTTGGGAGGGAAGGTGCTTTACCCGGAAACGGGGCTGCGCGAGGTGCTGGAAGCGAACTACCGCAAGCCGCTGGAGTGAGGCGGCCAACATGAAAAAGGAAACGGGCGACATTTTGTGGTGCTGCCCGTTTACTTTTTATATACTTGGGTGTTTTAATGACCTTAAAACCAGTTTTTTGATTGATCCAACCAATTTCTATCGTTAGAAATTCATATAGTTAATAAAAAGTTGTAACTTTGCATTTAACGCAATCTAAAAATTAATTGTAATGGCAATTTTAAACAACATTAAAAATGTACTATCAGAAAAAGGAGTTATGAGCAAATGGTTGGCAAAACAATTACAGAAAGATCCTGCAACAGTATCTAAATGGTGTAATAATCATTCTCAACCTGATTTGTACACATTTGTTCGTATTGCAAATTTGCTTGATGTTGATGTTCATGAACTTATTTGTCATACAAAAAAATAGTATCTAAAGGAATATAGATGTTTCACCATTTTTAAGCATGTAAATAAAGTGTATGAGCAATAAAATTTGGAATTTTGATATATTAGTTGATGATTGTTTTGTTAATTTTAATACAAAAAAGCAAGAAATAAATCCAGATCATAATGACAGGTTATTATCAGTTGCTAATGGCTTTGAAGATGGCAGTTGGAGATATCGTCAATTCAAAGAATTTGTTTTCAGTAATATTGCAGAAACAGCTTTGTCTGCACAAGAACGAGAGAAATTAATAGATAATGATTACGGTAGGCTTATTGAGGCTGCCAAACATTTACGACTTGTTGACAAAGAGCAGAATGGAAAGGGAAGTGAAATAGCGGAAATTATTCTATATGGCATAATGAAGAACCATTATAAAGCCTTATCTGCAATACCTAAAATTTTTTATAAACAGAATGATAATGATAATGCAAAGGGCTCTGATTCTGTACACATTGTAATTGACCCAAATGGAGGCTTTCAACTTTGGTTAGGAGAAGCTAAATTTTATAATTCTCTTGAGGATGCGCGATTATACGAACCAATAAATTCTGTTGAACAAATGTTGCGCAAACCTATTATGAAAAAGGAATGCGGAATAATGACCAATCTCAATGAACTTGATAAACAAATTGAAAACCAAACATTACTTAAAAAGATAAAAGAATGTTTCGATGAGAATACTTCCATTGACGAAATAAAACCCAAACTACATATACCTATTCTTTTATTACATGAATGCCAGATAACAGCAAGTACTACTGAAATGAGTGATGAGTATAAAAATAGTATTATTTCTTTTCATAGAGATCGTGCTCATTCGTTTTTTAAGAAGCAGATCAACAAGCTTAGTTCTGTTCATAAGTATTCGGAAATAAACTTTCATTTGATTCTTTTTCCTGTTCCTGATAAAACAAAAATAGTAAACTGGTTTATTTCACAAGCAAAAAATCTCAAAAATGATGCAGACGAATGATATATATAATACATGTTTAGATATAAGTAATGTTCTAAATGCTGGTGATATAAGTAATGCAAGATCCAAAGTAATTACATTACTTCATGAGATTAATGGTACTAACAATAATTCATATATGGAATTAGTCAACCATCTTATTCGTGAAGTGGGGCTTTTACCGTATATTGATACATATACTGCATCTTGGGAAGATCGGTTTGTATGTGAAGTTTTTAAAGTTAATATTGGAGAAAGAAAACCTTGTGTCTTACATACTGCTCAATCACAGGTATTAAAGAAGTTATTAGAAGGGAAAAGCGTTGCGGTGAGTGCTCCTACAAGTTTTGGTAAAAGTTTTGTTATTGATGCATTTATTGCGATTAAACAACCAATTAATGTTGTAATATTAGTACCTACGGTTGCTCTTGCAGATGAAACAAGAAGACGAATTTGCCGAAAATTCTCTCATCAATATAAAATAATTACAACAACAGATGTAGAACTTGCGGAGAAAAACATATTGGTATTTCCGCAAGAAAGAGCTTTTGCCTATATAGATAAACTTCCTTCAATTGATATTCTAATCGTTGATGAGTTTTATAAGGCAAGTACAAATTTTGATCTTGAAAGAAGCTCCACTTTACTCAGTTCAATGGTAGAACTCGGAAAGAAAGCTAAACAAAGATATTATCTTGCCCCAAATATCCATGAAATAGAAGAAAATGTATTCACTGAAGGGATGACATTTCTGCGTATGGATTTTAAGACCGTTGTAACGCATGCATGGCGGTTATATAAAAGCAGACCAAAGAATGAAGATAAACAGAGTTTTAAGACACGTAAACTTATTGAATTAATAAATACAGGTATAGGTAAAGCTTTGATATATACCGGCACATATAAGGGAATTGAAGAAGTAACAACAATTCTTAACAGAAATTTATATAATAAAGACTCTGAACTGCTTGCTAATTTTTCTGATTGGCTGGAATGCAATTATGGAGAAAAGTATATTCTTAAAGATTTAGTCAAACATGGTATTGGTATTCATAATGGTCAGCTACATCGTTCTCTTAGTCAAATTCAAATAAAACTATTTGAAGAACAGAATGGGTTAGATTATTTGGTATCGACCTCGTCTATAATTGAAGGAGTAAATACTCAAGCAGAGAGTGTCGTTTTATGGTCAAATAAGAACGGGGCTCATAAGATTGATTATTTTACCTTTCGCAACATCATTGGACGCGCAGGCAGAATGTTTCGTTATTTTGTAGGTCGTGTCTATATGCTTGAAGAGCCACCAAGTCAAGAAAATACTAAATTGAGATTAGAGTTTCCTGATGATGTAGTAAAAAACTTGATGGAAATGACCCCGGTATAAAATTGAATAATGAACAATATGTAAAAATTCAACGATATCAAGATGAAATGATAGAACTTCTTGGAACGGATATTTGGCATAGAATTGAAAGAATACCACAAATCAGAAGTTGTAAACCATCAATGTTAAAGATAATTGCGGAAAAATTGAAAACTGATTCCAATTGGCCAACAAATTGCGATGCTTTACAAAACAATAATACATGGGAATGGAGGGATGCTTTAGGAGATATCATAGAAATTTTGGAATATCATCGAAAAGGACATTTACGGTATTATGCATGTGCATGTAGTAATGGATGGAAAATGACTATAAAAGAGCTATATAACACAGTAAAAGATTATGGTATTACATATGAGGATATATTTACATTTGAAAGATATGTATCCTTTAATCTCTCATCTATTATTGCGGTAATTAATATTATACGTCAAGAACTTTATCCTAATTCCTCAAATATCGCCAATTTTGTATATAAAGCATCAAATGCCTTTTTACCTAAAATTGTATTTCAACTTGAAGAATACGGATTACCGAGGATGATTAGTAAAAAGATACAAAATGCAGGTCTTATAAATCTTGAAGACGATTCTAAAGAGATTACAATCGTTATACAGGAATTTAACACGATAGGAATTGAATACCTTGAACAAAAAATACCTAATCTCCATTCATTTGACAAATATATATTAAAACATTTTATGAACGGAATTCGTTGCATAACGACAAATCAAAAGAATTAAATAATAGCCATATTATTACCTCTATATTTTTTGAGATATGATATGGCTATTTAGATAAGGATCCATATAGAAATTCTTTCGTATAATTTTCATTTGATATCTTCAACAGTACGCAGTTTTTCCGTTCTGTATAAACATCACGTATGTTTGCCGCTTCTCTTGTGAGAGAACCTTTCCTACCAGCCACATGCGGAACAGGTAGGTGTTGTAGGTGTTCAGCCGAAAAGCAATCAGAATAATGATTTCAGGCGCGTACACGTCCGCGTACAGCCCGTTTTCAAGCTGCATGTAGCGGCACACCTTGTAGTCGTTCAGCACGTCAGACTTGCGGACGGCTTTGATGACGGCGTTCACTGCCGGGACGGTCGTATGGAACAGTCCGGCTATTTCGGTGGCGGTCATCCACACATCGTTACCGGTTACGCTGACCGCCTTGTCCTCTATGATGATTATGTCACGTTTCATGGCTCCTCTTTTTTAGATGGTGCAACCTGCAAATTCCTCGACGTTGTTTAACCTTGCGGCAAGGTTTTCCATATCCTGATTGAGTTTTTCTTTGGTTATCTTCGCGTAAATCTGCGTCGTCTTTATGCTCTTGTGTCCAAGCATGGAGCTGACCGTTTCGATGGGTACGCCGTTGGAAAGGAAAACTGTCGTGGCTGCCGTGTGGCGGCTTTGATGCCACGTGATATGCTTGGTGATGCCGCAACGCTTGGCGACGGCACGGATACCGGCAAGGCACGTGTTATAATGCGGAACGGGGAATATCCTGCCGTTCTCGCATAGCCCACGGTATTTGCCGATTATGCGGTTGGCGATGTCAAGCAGGCGGATGTTGGACACCACGCCCGTTTTCTTGCGGTTGATGTTTATCCACTCGTGTTCGTCGAAATAGGTACGGATATTCTCTTCCGTGAGGTTGCGCATATCCGCGAACGACAATCCGGTGAACGCACAGAACAGGTAGAGGTCGCGGTACAGTTCCTGTTTGGCGTTTTTCAGTTTCCCCTCCATCAGCAGGCGTATTTCGTCTTTGGTCAGGAAACTGCGTGTCGTTTCCTCCTTCTTGATTTCATACTCGCGGAACGGGTCGCGTGTCAGCCACTCGTTGTTGATGGCTATGAACACCATTGTCCGTAGCGGGCAGACGTACAGCCACACGGTATTGGTGCAGCAGTGCTTGTCCGTGCGCAGGAACATCTCGAAGTCGGAGATGAAAGCGGGAGTAAGCTCTTTTAGGGCGATGTCCTTCACATGGTAGCGGATGTCGAGGAACTCTTGCAGGTGCTTGTAAACGACACGGTACTTTTCCAGTGTACCTTTTGCTTTCATGCCTGCTTCCACCTGTTTCTCATAGTTCTCGTTGTGCCGACGGAACACCTGCATCAGCGTGTGGTAGCGGTGTTCCAGTCCGAGAAAGGCGTTCTTTACCTTCTCCGCCGTGACGAAGTTGTCACGCTCCATGATTTCCTGATAGTGTTTGTTGATGCGCACACGCATCTTGTCGAGCATGCGGTTCGTTTCGAGTGCCGCCGAGCTTCTGCCCGTGACACGTCCCCCTTTGGTGTCCCACAGCTTCGGATCGACACTCAACTTGCAACTGAACTGCGTCTGGCTGCCGTCCACCGTGATGCGTCCCATGACGGGAACCGTCCCGTCCTTTTTCACTACCTGACGCTTGAGGTAGTAGATTACTGAAAATGTACTCTTCATCGTTCTTAATTTTTGGATTTCAAAATTAGTTGGTGAAGAGTCCGGTGTCGGTACGCAAAACGGGGAGGAACGGCGCAATCTTTTTTCCGTAACCGTATTTGTTACGTGAGTTGTGGGTAACTCACTATAACATAGTGTCTTGTTTCGCCATTCGTACCCGTTTGTCGCATTTTCGGACATGGTTACGAACAAGTAACGTTGCGGCGTCAAGATTTGGCTTCGGCAAGGATTGTAATGGCTTCACGAATTATCGCCACTTTAACTAAAACCCTTGTAACTCAATTCTATCACTATATCTTTCCGCATTTCACTTTTTTGTAGTAACTTTGCGTCGTAAAAACATAAAACAATTCAACAATGTCAATCTCACGCTTTAATGCTGTGGAGAAGGCATCCAACCGAAAGGCCGTGGAAGCCGTTACTCCCGAACACAAAGTATCTGAGTACTATGGCGAGAATGTCTTCAACCGGAAGGCGATGCAAAAATATCTCTCCAAGGAAACGTACAAAGCCTTGACCCACGCCATTGACAATGGCACACCTATCGACCGGGAAATCGCCAATCATGTGGCAGCCGGCATGCGTATGTGGGCACTGGAAAAAGGAGTCACTCATTACACCCACTGGTTTCAACCGCTTACCGATGGCACCGCCGAGAAGCACGACGCTTTTGTAGAACACGATGGCAACGGCGGCATGATCGAGGAGTTCAGCGGCAAGTTGCTCGTCCAGCAAGAACCGGACGCTTCCAGTTTCCCGAACGGTGGACTTCGCAATACCTTCGAGGCCCGCGGCTACTCCGCTTGGGACCCTTCCTCTCCCGCTTTTATCGTAGATGACACACTTTGTATCCCAACCGTATTTATCGCTTATACCGGTGAAGCGCTGGATTATAAGACCCCGCTGATCCGCTCTATCGAAGTATTGGGAGAGGCCGCCAAGGACGTATATCGGTATTTCGATGAGGATGTCAATAAGATAATTACTTACCTTGGTTGGGAACAGGAATATTTCCTTGTTGACGAGGACTTGTATTCCGCTCGTCCGGATCTCTCACTGACCGAGCGTACCTTGCTAGGACATGAGAGCGCAAAGAACCAACAATTAGACGACCATTATTTTGGCGCTATCCCCTCTCGTGTACAAGAATTCATGAAAGACTTGGAAACCGAATGCTATAAACTAGGTATCCCGGTAAAGACCCGCCATAACGAAGTAGCCCCCAACCAGTTCGAGCTAGCTCCTATTTACGAGGAATGTAACCTAGCCAACGACCATAACCAATTATTGATGTCGGTCATGAAACGTGTCTCCCGCCGTCATAATTTCCGTGTATTATTGCACGAGAAGCCATTTAACGGGGTAAACGGTTCCGGTAAACACTGTAACTGGTCTATGGGAACAGACAAGGGTGTAAACTTATTCTCTCCGGGTAAAGACCGTGAGGACAACCTACGCTTCATCACTTTCGTGGTAAACACCATCATGGCCGTTTATAAATACAACGCTTTATTAAAAGCGAGTATCGCTTCCGCCACGAACGCACACCGCCTAGGCGCGAACGAGGCACCTCCCGCTATCATCTCCACTTTCCTCGGAACGCAAATCAGTGATATCTTGGATAAGTTCGAGAATAGCTCTATCGAGGACGCTATCGAGGTAGACGATAAAAAGGGCTTGCATCTTGGCTTCGGGCAGATCCCCGAACTGCTGTTGGACAATACGGATCGTAACCGTACCTCTCCTTTCGCCTTCACCGGAAACCGTTTTGAGTTCCGTGCCCCGGGCTCTTCCGTGAACTGCGGATCGGCCATGTTAGCGTTGAACTCCGCCGTAGCCTATCAATTGCAACAATTCAAGAAGGACGTAGAGGCTTTGCAAGCGGAAGGAAAAAGCAAGGAAGTAGCGATCTTCAAGGTGCTGAAAGCCTATATCAAGGAATCTAAGCCGATCCGCTTCGATGGAAACGGTTATTCGGACGAATGGAAAGAGGAAGCTGCCAAGCGAGGTCTGGATTGCCAAAACAGTGTTCCCTTGCAATATGACGCTTATCTTAAACCGGAGTCGATCGAGATGTTCACGTCTACCGGCGTACTTACCCAGAAAGAATTGGAAGCGCGTAATGAGGTAAAATGGGAAGTCTATATCAAAAAGGTACAGATCGAGGCTCGGGTATTAGGGGATTTATCCTTGAACCATATCATCCCGGTAGCCGTTCGCTACCAGAGCGTATTGCTGGATAATATAGCGAAGTTGAAAGAGACATTCGGCGATGACCCGGAATTCCGCGATATGTCGGAAGAACCCCGTCGCTTGGTTCGTAAGATAGCCGGACATATCTGTGCCGTGACCAAGAAAGTGGATGAGATGGTAGAGGCCCGCAAGAAAGCGAACCGCTTGACCGATATGCGGGAAAAGGCGATCGCTTACCACGACTCGGTAGCCCCTTATTTGGATGAGATCCGTGACCATATCGATGATCTGGAACTGATGGTGGACAACCAGATGTGGCCGTTGCCGAAGTATAGGGAACTCCTGTTTATCCGATAAAAAACACCAGTACTGGCGTTGCCTTGCGCCAGTATCGGCATAGCCTCACACTGATATAGGCGCAGCCTTATACCGATACTGGCATAAGGCTACGCCTATACTCCCGTTTACCACTTCACATAAGAAGCATTCATCAAGAAGTCATAATCATGTTTCATCGCTTGCAGCGGTGTCATATTATAACGCTCTTGCTCAATGAAGTAATCCTCTAATCCGGCTTTCTCCGCCACAGCGAATAAGGATTTGAAGTCTACGATTCCGGCGCCCATCTCCGTGCTGCCCTTTCCATCCGCGTTCGCGTCTTTCAAGTGCCAGTTGGCGAAACGACCGGGATAACGGTTCACGTAATCATGACATTTAAAACCGCCATACACTAATTGAGCCGTATCGATCTGGAAAGTAACCAGCCCTTTGTCCGTATTCTCGATCATCACGTCGAACGGGATCTTCCCTTCCAGCTCATGGAATTCATCCACATGGTTATGGAAAGCGAAACGCAACCCATTCGCCTTCGCAATCTCACCACATTTATTAAATTGATCCGCTAAACGCTTCACGTCCGAAAGGCTCTTGATATCTTTGGAGGGATAACCCGCCTGAACAATCCATTTACAGCCTACCTCTGCCGTATCGGCGGCATTCTTTTTCCAGAAGTCCCATCCCTTGGTATCACCCTCCGCCAGCAAACCGCTTCCGGTATGGGAACCTACCATACGGGCACCCAGATCCGCCAGATATTTCTTCATCTCGGCCGGGGATTTCCCGTAGAATTTGCCATCCCGGTAACCGGCGGCTTCCATCCGTTTATAACCGATATCCACCAAAGCCTTCATCGTACCGTCAAAATCCGTCTTCAAGTCGTCCCGGACACTATACAACTGTACACCTATCGCTTTCTCTTTCTTAGCCAAGATAGAGGCAAAGCCATTCGGTACTACACTCAGTGCAGCCACAGCGGCACCCGCTTTCAAAAAATTCCGTCTCGTTATCATCATACTATTCTTTAAGATTAACGTCGCTAAAGGTAGCAAAATTATTTCTACTTTCGCGCACATTTAAACAAACGATCATGCAAGGAACAAAAAATCTGACCGAAGGGGTCATCTCCCGGCAACTATTCAATCTGGCGATGCCGATCATGGGTACCTCATTTATCCAAATGGCCTATAGCATCACCGACATGGCTTGGGTAGGCCGATTGGGAAGCGAGGCCGTAGCCGCTATCGGCGCCGTTGGTATCCTTACTTGGATGACGAACTCGATCTCCTACTTGAATAAAGTAGGCTCGGAGGTGAGTGTCGGGCAAAGTATCGGGGCGCAAAACGTGGAAGATGCCCGAGGATTCGCTTCCCATAACCTAACGATCGCCTTGATCCTCTCGCTTTGTTGGGGATTCTTGCTATTCGTCCTCGCTCATCCGATTATCGGCTTCTACAAACTGGAGGAACCGATCGCGTTGAACGCCGTGGAATATTTGAGAATCGTCGCTTCCGCATTCCCATTTATCTTCCTCTCGGCGGCGTTTACCGGGATTCATAATGCGGCGGGATTGAGTAAGATTCCATTTTATATCAGCGGAACAGGTCTTTTACTGAATATGGTGCTAGATCCTTTATTTATACTCGGCTTCCATTTGGGCACGGCGGGCGCGGCTTGGGCTACGTGGATCTCCCAAGCGGTGGTTTGCGGACTATTCGTCTATCAGCTAAAATGCCGCAATAAATTGTTCGGGGGATTCCCTTTCTTTGTCCGTTTAAAGGAACGCTACACCAAGCGGATCTTCCAATTGGGCCTGCCGGTAGCGTTATTAAATACATTCTTCGCGATCATCAATCTTTTTATGGCTCGTACAGCTTCCACCTACGGAGGGCATATCGGTTTGATGACGCTTACGGCAGGCGGACAAATGGAGGCGATCGCATGGAACACCTCACAAGGCTTCAGTACGGCCCTCTCCGCTTTCACCGCCCAGAACTACGCCGCACGCAAGAAAGAACGTATCTTGACCGCTTATCATACGACGCTTAAAATGACTTCTATCATCGGTGTACTCTGCACGTTGTTATTCGTCTTTTACGGTAGCGAGGTCTTCTCGCTGATCGTGCCGGAGCAAGCCGCTTATGAGGCCGGTGGTATATTTCTCCGGATCGACGGATATTCGATGATCTTCATGATGCTGGAGATTACCACGCAAGGCATGTTCTACGGTACCGGCCGAACGGTTCCGCCGGCGATCATCAGCATCTCGTGTAACACCTTACGCATACCTTTGGCCATCGGGCTAGCGGCAGCGGGACTGGGTATTACGGGTGTTTGGTGGGCGATCAGCCTTTCCAGCATGCTAAAAGGTGTCGTCGCTTTCATTTGGTTCAGTATCTTACAGAAGAAGATCTTGTAAGCGGAACAATTCTTACCGATTTTCCGTACATTCGCGATTAAAATGACATTCAATTAAAAAAACAACCTATATGGATAACAAATTCAAACCGGAAACCCTGTGCGTACAGGCCGGTTGGCAACCCAAGAAAGGAGAACCCCGTGTCCTCCCGATCTATCAAAGCACGACATTCAAGTATGAGACGAGCGAGCAGATGGCTAAATTGTTCGATTTGGAGGAAAGCGGCTATTTCTATACCCGCCTTCAAAACCCGACAAACGAGGCTGTAGCCGCCAAGATCGCGGCGTTGGAAGGTGGCGTGGCCGCCATGCTGACCTCATCCGGACAGGCCGCTAGCTTTTTCGCTTTCTTCAATATTTGCGAGGCTGGCGATCATATCGTAAGCGCTACCAGCATTTATGGAGGTACTTATAATCTACTGGCCGTTACCTTGAAGAAGCTGGGAATCGAATGCACGTTCGTAGATCAAGATGCGAGCGAGGAAGAGATCTCCAAGGCTTTCCGCCCGAATACGAAGGCGATGTTCGGCGAGATGATCTCCAACCCGGGCGTTATGGTATTGGATGTGGAGAAGTTTGCCCGCATCGCCCATAATCATGGCGTACCCTTGATCGTCGATAATACGTTCGCCACGCCGATCAATTGCCGTCCGTTCGAATGGGGAGCGGATATCGTTACGCACTCCACGACTAAATATATGGATGGCCATGCCACGAGCGTGGGTGGTTGTATCGTGGACAGCGGTAATTTCGATTGGGAAGCGCATGCCGAGAAGTTCCCGGGACTTTGCCAACCGGACCCTTCTTACCACGGATTGACCTATACCAAGACATTCGGGAAATTAGCGTTCATCACGAAAGCGACTAGCCAACTGATGCGTGACCTCGGAGCGATCCAATCCCCGCAAAACGCATTCCTATTGAATCTGGGATTGGAGACCTTGCATCTTCGTGTACCGCAGCATTGCAAAAACGCCTTGGCGGTAGCGCAGTGGCTACAGAAATGTGATAAGGTAGCTTGGGTTCATTATCCGGAATTGGAAGGCAATCCGTACCATGAACTCGCCAAGAAGTATCTACCGAATGGCTCTTGCGGTGTATTATCCTTCGGATTGAAAGGTGGACGTGAGGTGGCGATCAAGTTTATGGATAGCTTGAAACTCGCCGCTATCGTAACTCACGTAGCGGATGCCCGTACTTGCGTGCTTCACCCGGCCAGTCATACGCACCGCCAGTTGAGCGATGAGCAATTGATAGAGGCTGGCGTGGCTCCGGACTTGATCCGCTTCTCTGTAGGTATCGAGAACGCCGATGATATCATCGCCGATATTGAGCAAGCGCTCAATAAATAAGACATCTGTGCCATGCTGATGAAACGCTTGTGCCATCAGCGTGGCACGCTTGTGCCATCAGTGTGGCACGCCTGTGCCATCAGCATGGCACACCTGCATCTACAGCACGGTACTGCTATAAGTTCCTAGATAGGCAGGAATCTCCCCAGACGCGCCACCCAATTTGTCGTAATCCTCCCTAGGCTCGTTACCGGATGTTCCTCACGCAACAAATCCTCACGGAACTCACGAAGAATAAGCCAATCCGCCTGTTTCACCCAATGCCGGAAGACCGGATTCTCCACATGACTTTCCGAAATGGATAATAACACGTCCAGATCAAAACAATCAGCGACAACGCCTGCGCCAGACAAAGAGGCATCGTAAGCATTGCAAGCTTGCTCAATATGTGTAGGAACCATCAATACAGGTTTATTCAGATACATCGCCTCACATACGGATTCGAACCCGGCGGTCGTAGCATAAGCCTTCGCCCCCGACATATAACGTAGAAACAACGTATCATCCAGCTGATGGAAAGAAAGGCAATCGTCTATTTTCACCTCGGCTCGCTGATCTTTCTTATCCCAAAAGAAATGCATCGGAACCGAAGGATGACGGGAATGCCAAGAACGGATCTCCTCACTAAACCCGCTATTCAACAAATAACCATGCAAATAACTGCCGTTCGAGGGAACCGCATCCAAGACTTCTTGCCTTAATAAAGGAGGAACCACGACTATTCCTCCCAACGGCGCCTCGCGCATCTTCCGGAAAGACAAGGCTAATTTTTTGACGGAGCCTATCGCCGTTAATCTCGTAAAAAATCGTAGCGATGCCAACGACAATGTGCTCTGCTTCGGGAAAACGAAGTCCGGATGCAAGAATAGATATTGATGGGCGATACATACCATCGTTGCTTTCGGACGGAGAATCAAGTAAGTCAGCCCCGTCAATAGCTCGTAGAAGTTCACGACAACATCCGCATCCGTCTGCCGAATCATCCGGTCGATATAACGGATACTTCCCATGTATTTATGCAGACGCAATACATTATATAATACGCTACGCATCAAACTCACTTGTTTATTCTTAGCCGTCGGTAAAAAATTCGGACTCTCAAACGGATATACCGGCGATTGTATCTTATTCAAGAAGAAATCCGGCAAACGGCGGGCCGGGCTTTTTCCTACCAACACACCAACGATCTCATGTCCTTCGGCCATCAATTTCTGGCGTAAGGATAACGCTTGGGTCAAGTGCCCACGTCCCTCACCTTGTATGATAAACAGAATTTTCATACGGCATCCGCATATAGTTGTACATTATTATATGTAACAATATCCCACTCTCCTTGTTCATCCTCCACGAGAGCGGTCATGCTTTCCACCCAATCGCCGGAATTTAGATAATGCACATTACCATACCATACGCTCGCCGCTTGATGAATATGGCCGCAAATAATCCCATCCAAATGCTTGGCCTCCGCTAAGCGTACCAGCTCTTTCTCAAACTCCGAGATATAAGAGACCGCACTTTTCACCCGGTGTTTCACCTCTTGGGATAAAGAGAAATAAGGTTTTCCTTGCCGCTCTCTACGATGATTGTAAACCTTATTCAACCACAATAAAAAAGTATATCCCACATCCCCGAGCATGGCAAGCCAACGCATATGGGTCGTAACCGTATCGAAAATATCGCCATGTGTCACGAAATAGCGTTTTCCTTGTCTCGTCTTCAGTAAATAATCCTTTACGATCGATATATTGGAGAACTTAAAAGGAGCCAAGCTATCGAGAAAATCATCATGGTTCCCCACTACATAGATAATCTCCGTACCCCTTTTCTCCATCATCTTCATCAATACCTTAAAGAAATCGGTATGCTTTTGTTTCCAGCGTTTACCGGATTTCTTCAATTGCCAGCCATCGATGATATCACCATTCAAAATCAATCGATCGCAATCTACGTGCTTGAGAAAACGGGTGACCTCCTCCGTCCGGGAATGTTCCGATCCCAAATGGATGTCAGAGAGGACAATAGTCGGATAGTACTTTCTTAATATCATCTTTTCCTTGTTTAAGATGATACAAAAGAACACTTTCGGTATTACAAGTTCACGACAACCTAATGAAAAAGACATAACAAAAAGGCCAGCTCTTCACAAAGCCGGCCTTTTCTCGTTTAACTTTAAATATTAAAAAATTATGATGACATTTTACTTTACCTATTCTTCTGATTGAGTAGCCTCGTAAGCCTTTAACAACTTCTCTTGTACATCGGCAGGAACTAACTCGTAACTAGCGAACTTCATCGTAAAGGAAGCACGTCCGCCCGTAATGGAGCTTAGTGAAGTAGAATAGTTAGACATCTCTTTCAAAGGAACTTTCGCCAATAGTTTCTCAAATCCCTTCTCGCTATTCATACCCATAATCAAGGCACGGCGTCCTTGCAAGTCACTCATCACATCTCCCAGATAATCAGCAGGAACGGAAACCTCGACATCGTAAACAGGCTCCAAGATCTTAGGGCCAGCCTCCTTGAAAGCGGTACTGAACGCATTGCGTCCGGCAAGCATGAAAGAGATTTCATTACTGTCTACCGGGTGCATCTTACCATCGTATACGCAAATACGCACATCGCGAGCATACGAACCCGTCAACGGCCCTTGCTCCATACGAGCCATGATACCTTTTAGGATAGCCGGCAAGAAACGAGCGTCGATAGCACCACCAACGATACAGTTTACGAACACGACTTTACCACCCCAATCCAAATCAATTATTTGAGTATCACGAACATTCATCTTATACTCCTGTCCGCCGAAACGGTAGGTATCCGGAGCAGGCATACCTTCATAATAAGGCTCGATAATCAAGTGAACTTCACCGAACTGGCCTGCGCCACCAGATTGTTTCTTATGGCGGTAATCCGCACGGGCCGCTTTCGTAATCGTCTCACGATACGGGATCTTCGGCTCCAGATATTCGATCGGCAATTTATCATTATTCTCGATTCTCCATTTCAATGTACGAAGATGGAACTCACCTTGACCGGAAACGATTGTCTGCTTCAATTCCTTGGACTGCTCGATTACCCATGTCGGGTCTTCCTCGCGCATACGTATCAAGATTTCCATCATCTTCTCGGCGTCAGCCTCATTCACCGGCTTGATAGCACGACGATATTTCGGATCCGGATATTTAATGAAGTCGAAACGATAATCACAACCCTTTCCGTTCAATGTATTACCACGGCGAACATCCTTTAACTTAACGGTCGCTCCAATATCACCCGCCACCATTTCCGTAACCGGGGTACGAGTTTGTCCGGCTACCGCAAATAACTGTGCGATACGCTCCTTAGAACCACGATCGGCATTCATCAAATCGTCACCTTCTTTTACTTTTCCTGATATCACTTTAAAATAGGAAACCTGACCAATATGAGGTTCCACGGTAGTCTTGAAGAAGAACAAGCTAGTAGGACCATTCGAGTCCGGAGTCACCTCTACGCCTTCCGTAGTAATCAGACGAGGCATCTTGTCGGTACAAGGAACCACGTTACCCAAGAACTCCAACGTACGACGAACACACATATCACGACCGGCACATACGCAGAATACCGGGAACATACCGCGAGTAACCAAGCCCGCACGGATACCGGCACGCATATCATCCTCGCTCAAGGCACCTTCCTCAAAGAATTTCTCCATCAAAGTATCATCGTTCTCAGCGGCGGCTTCCACCAAGGCTTGATGCAACTCCATCGCCTTATCCATTTCCTCGGCGGGGATTTCCAATACATCAGGAACTCCACCTTCCGGTTTCCAACGATACATCTTCATTTTTAATACATCCACCACGGCATTGAAAGAAGAGCCGCAGCTAATCGGATATTGGATCGGAACGATCTTACTGCCCCAACGGTCTTTCAACTGGGCGATAGTTCCCTCATAGTCGGCTTTATCATTATCAAGCTGATTGACAACGAAAATCACCGGTTTATGAAATTGTTCAGTATACCGGAACTGGTTAATGGTTCCAACCTCAACACCGTACTGGGCATTCAATACCATCAGTGCCGTATCCGTGACATTCAGAGCGGAAACAGCTCCTCCAACGAAATCATCCGAACCCGGACAATCGATGAAATTCAGCTTCCGATCCTGCCACTCAACACTGAAAACGGTTGAGAAAACTGAGTATCCATACTCTTTCTCAACCGGGAAATAATCGGACACCGTATTTCCTGCCTCAACGGAGCCGCGGCGTTTTATAACTCCACCCTCGTAAAGCATAGCTTCAGCGAGAGTGGTTTTCCCAGAGCCCGAACTTCCCAAGATAGAGATGTTCTTAATTTCATTTGTTTGGTATACTTTCATGATATCAGGATTTATTTGAGTTTAACAATACGTTTATTTGGCGTGAATCACTTTCACGAGGGCGCAAATTAGAGATTGTAAAGGAAAAAAGCAATTATCGCCCGGTGTTTGAGAACTATGTTGTGCAGCAGCAAGGTTTTTTGAAATTTAAATTATATCTTTGTGTAAAGATATAATTGTGTCCATACAGATGGCAGGTTTATACATCCACGTTCCTTTTTGCGCCAAGCGGTGTTTATACTGTGACTTTTTTTCCAATACGGAGATGAAGTATAAAGAGCCGTATATAAACGCACTTATAAAAGAGATGGAATTGCGGAAGGGATATATAGGAAACGAAGCATTAGAAACCATTTACTTCGGGGGCGGTACTCCTTCCCAATTAGACGAGAAGGATTTTGGCAAGATATTCGAGGCCATCTATCGTCATTTTGATGTAGCCGAGCAAATGGAGATTACCTTAGAGGCGAATCCGGATGACATGAAACGAGAATATGTATCGCTTCTCCGTAATTATCCTTTTAATCGGGTCAGTATGGGTGTACAGAGTTTTCATCCGGAAGATTTGCGTTTTCTGAATCGTCGCCATGACCGGGAACAAGCGATTAAAGCAGTAGAACTATGCAAGGAATATGGGATTACAAATATCAGTATCGATTTGATCTACGGACTCCCCAACCAAACGCAGCAAGCATGGGAAGAGAATTTGCGACAAGCGATCCGGTTGGATGTTCCCCATCTTTCCGCCTACCACCTCATTTACGAGGAAGGTACCGCACTTTACAAATTGCTGGAAGCGGGAAAAGTGACCCCCATAAACGAGGAGTTAAGCGTCTCGTTCTTTTCCACATTAATAGATCGGTTGGCAGAAGCAGGCTATTTGCATTACGAGATATCTAATTTCGCCCGTCCCGGGTTCTTCTCCAAGCACAATAGCTCCTACTGGACCGGAAAGAAATATCTAGGCCTCGGTCCTTCCGCCCATTCTTATAACGGGATAGACCGGGAATGGAATCCATCTTCTCTACCTATATATATAGACGGTATAGAAAATGGGCATCCGACAATAGAATCCGAGGATTTAGACCTATGCACCCGGTACAACGACTTCATCATCACCGGCCTTCGAACCATGTGGGGAGTCTCTTTCGCTGATATCCAGACAAAATTTGGCAGGAAGCTCCTTTCTTATTGTCAAAAGCAAGCTCAACCCCATATCAACCAAGGTCTCTTATTACAAACCGGTGACAAATTGATTTTATCCAAGTCAGGAATCTTCGTTTCCGACGGAATCATGAGTGATCTACTTTGGGTATAAAAATTAACAAAACCACCACTTTCTCCAACAAACCTGTTAGTTAAAAGTACATTTCCTGCACATTTTCACGATTTTTGAGAAATAAAACGACGCATATTAAAAAACTATTACATATATTTGCAGCATCAAAAACAGCAAACAGTGCCATATTTGTATATAATATCAGGTTGCAACGGAGCAGGAAAAACAACAGCTTCCTTCACGATTTTACCAGAAATGCTAAAATGTAGGGAGTTTGTTAACTCAGACGAGATAGCCAAGGGACTTTCCCCTTTTAATGCAGACAGTATAGCCGTCGCCGTTGAAGCTAGTCGTATTATGTATAAGCGGATAAAGGAACTCATCGGTGCTGGTGAGACTTTCGCAATGGAAACTACGCTGGCCACCCGTTCAGTCGCAAACTTGATACGGGAAGCACAAAGGGAAGGTTATTATGTTACATTGCTTTACTTCTGGCTAAATACGCCGGATCTAGCCGTGGAACGTGTGAAAATGAGGGTAGCCGCCGGAGGTCACAATATTCCGGAAGCAACGATACGGCGTCGATATGAGGCCGGTATCCACAATTTATTCGAGCTATACCTTCCTATTAGTGACTATTGGATGATAACAGATAATTCGATGTCTCCCATGGAAGTGATCGCCAAGGGATTCAAGAATGATAAAAGGGAAGTGTATAATCTAGATATTTTTACAAAACTTGAACATCATGAATGAGCAAGAAGTTAGAGAATTCGAAGAGAATATAGTAAAAGGTGCAAATATAGCTTTTCAGCGTTTGGTGAATCAGAAGAAGAAGGAAGACGGAGAGTTGGTATTCTCTCGTAACGGTCATATCTTCAGAGTCAAAGCTGTTGATCTTGACAAGATTTATTAAGTTATAGATATACATATACAAAAAGAGGAGACGTATCTTTCAAGGATATGTCTCCTCTTTTTGGCTTTATAGAAAAAGGAACTTAGGTTCATGGGCGAAGTATGTTAACATACTTCGGCATTTCAGTTAACATACTTCGCCCACGAAGTTAACTTACTTCTCTATCTTGAGAATTCCATCTCGTTCAATAAATAACCGGCTCCGGCATATTTATCGATTACGAATAGGACATAACGGATATCTACGATAATACTGCGTTGATAATCGGGCAGATATTGGATATCCCCTCCTACTCCTTCCCAGTTACGGTCGAAATTGATACCGATTAACTCTCCTTGTCCATTCAATACCGGACTACCGGAGTTCCCTCCCGTTGTATGGGTCGTAGCACAGAAGGCAACCGGCATTTTACCGTTAGGCATCTTATAAGGGCCAAAGTCTCCTGCTTGATATAATTCCTTCAAACGAGCAGAAACCACAAATTCCCAATTCGTAGAATCCTCCTTCTCCATGACGCCGTCTAAAGTGGTTTGATGACCATAATAATCGCAATCACGAGGACTGTAACCTTTCACCTGCCCATAAGTCAGACGAAGCGTAGAGTTCGCGTCCGGAAAACTAGCCAAGTCTCCATACATCGCTAAAAGTCCTTTCACATACGCACGATGGGCGATCGCATATCCGGCATCAAAATCAGCCAAGGCCTTATCTAACGCCTTTTTCTCATCCTTTACGGATTGTGCGAACAGAATCATCGGATCTTCTCTCAAAGTTTTGACAGACGGATGCTCCTTGAACGCATTGAAGTTCTTCTCACTACCATAGATCGATTTATCAAACAGATAATCAACGAATTTATCCACATCCCCCTTAAACTTGCTATCGATTACGGAAAAATAAGCCGGCTGCGACTTCGGAGCGACCAAACGCCTATATTCCTTTAACATGACTTTTGCTATCTTCTTATCAACCATCGGCGCATAATCCTTATCAGCGAAACGGTGGAAAGCCCTCTCCAATTGAGTGACCTGTTTTTGCTGCTCGGAACGATCTTTCCCCTCCAAAGCCTCACAAACAGTCTCGATATCGGTCGGAACTTTGGAGAACTCGATGCCACGGCTCAATGCCTCATCCAACATCCAACTACGGAAACGCAAATCCTTACGATCATTAACGATCTGCTCCAATGTCAGAAGCGCTTCCGGATAAGCAGGCTCACACATCTTCTTCGACCAAGCGATCAAACGATCCTGCTCATCGTTTTTCACCTGCTCAAAATTACGTTTGTTGATCGCCCAGTTACTACCGATCGCATTCTTATAAGCGTTCGTAGAACCCGCATACTTACTAGCGTATTGAATCCGGACTTGCGGATCTTTCAGCATTTCTTCCAGCATCGCCTCTTGACGGAGATTACGGATATTGATACGTACCGCATTATCTATATCCCGACGTTCGGCTACCTCCCATGAGGTATAGTATTTATTGGTACGACCGGGGAAACCCATGATCATGGCATAATCGTTCTCCTCCACACCTTTTAAAGAAAGCTTTAGCCAACGTTTCGGACGAAGCGGGACATTGGTTTCCGAATAAGGTGCCGGATTTCCGTTCGCGTCGGCATACACACGGAAAAGAGAGAAGTCTCCGGTATGGCGAGGCCACATCCAGTTATCCGTATCCGCCCCGAACTTACCGATAGAGGAAGGGGGAGCACCGACTAAACGGACATCCGAATAGACCTTCTTGGTAAACATATAGTACTTATTACCTCCATAAAAAGCCTTGATCTCGACTTCCGTACCGGGGTTATCCTGTAAGAACTTCTCACCTACTTTCGCTTTAGCGAGGCCATTCAAGTACTTAGCGGACAAGAATTCCATGCTGTTCGGATCCGTGATCTTTTTCAGTTCCGTCCTCACATAATCCGTCACGTCGTCGATCTTATCGATAAAAGTAACCGTCAATCCCGGATTCGGAAGCTCCTTATCACGAGACATCGCCCAAAAGCCGTCCGTCAGATAATCATGTTCCAAGGTACTATGCCGTTGGATGCTACTATAACCACAATGATGATTCGTCAGCACCAACCCGTCCGGAGAGATCATCTCGCCCGTACAACCACCGCCAAAACGAACCACGGCGTCTTTCAAGGAAGGAGCCTCGGCGCTATACACTTCCTGATCGCTTAATCGCAGACCAAGGGCCTGCATCTCCGCAAACTTTTGTTGCTTCAATAAAGGGAGCAGCCACATGCCCTCTTCGGCCAAGACCGGAAACGCCAATATAGCGGCCGCTACAGATAAAAAGAGTTTCTTCATGTATTTGAACTATTAAAAGGATGTTTTGTCAACATTGAATTATAATAACGGCGATCTCCACTTACCTCCTTACCCAGCCAAGCCGGTTTCTCAAAAGGCTCGTCCTCAGACGATAACTCGATCTCCGCAAGGATCAACCCTTCATTCGCTCCGTGGAAAACATCGACTTCCCACGTATGGCTGCCTCTGGGAACCAGATAACGAACCTTGTCGATCGCACCCGGCTCGCAAAGCTCCAACAACCGCTCGGCATCCACCAGAGGAATCTTTTGCTCAAACTCATAACGGCTCAAGCCTTTCTCATCCGAAGCGCCTTTGATCGTTAGAAATCCCTCCTCTCCCCGGATACGAATACGAACCGTACGTCCGGGCTGTGAGCAAATATATCCCTGCACGATACGGGTGGAGCTAACAGCCTCCGGTAAGAAATCACCGGAGACCAAGAATTTCCGTTCTATCTCAATGGCCATGTTGCGAGGTATCAGCCTTAATCGTTACCATCGTCGCACCAAAACCATATTCGCGGAAAGAAGCATCTTGAAAATAATGTTGTTTATAACGGGTCTTCAAATCCTTCTCGATCGCCTTACGCAGCACGCCATCGCCTTTTCCATGGATAAAGACAATCTTCTGTCCGTTATTAAGAGCGTACTGATCCATCACCTCACGGAATTTTCCCAACTGGTACGTCAGCATATCCGCATTGCTCAATCCATTCGTATTATCCAACAATTCGGTTATATGCAAATCGATCTCAAGGATAGCGCTATTCGTCGGCTTCTTTTTCACGATTTGCCGGGGAACCCTACGTTCCTCACGAACCTTTTGCTGCATAGCTTCCTTCAACTCTGCCGCAGAGACCAATAGTTCTCTCTCGGGCAAGTCATTGCGGATAATCGGATAAATCAAGGCATCCTCCTCAAAGAAATCATTCTCCATAAAGCAGTGAAGCTTGTAGAACTTAACCGTATCCAAGCGCAACTCTACAGATACGGCGTTTTTCAACGAATAGGGTTTATCTTTCTTGAAAGCGATCAGTTGCACGCAGATCCTTTCCAGATCATTCAACTCCGGCTTACCGAACTCCTCTAGGAATATTTTCGTATTCGGCTCGATAATCCCGTTATAACGGCTTGTCCAGCTATTATTCGTCCGGTTCATATAATTGAAGAACAAATAGTAATTGCTATCATTCACGAAATACGTCTCATAGCCGCATTGCTGAAACGCCTTCGGATCGACCGGGAGATAAGCCAGATACACATTCAGACGCTCTCCCTCCGGTGTCTCCTCGACCTTTTCCTCTTTGGGTTCAGGCTTCTTTGGGGAAGGAGTCTCTACCGGAGCCTGTACTTTCGGACGGTTCGAGCTATGCACTTGCATATCATTACCCCCAACCACGACACATTCCTTGATCAAGGCAGGAACCTCAAACCCATCCTCATCCTCAACCAACACTTGGTCCTTTCCACGGAATCCACGTACGACTCCACCTCCCACACTATTCAGGAAGCGAACTTTATCACCTATTTGAATACTCATATTCTATACCTTATTATATTATGCGCACAAAATTAGGGAATAATCCGCGAATCCGAAACCTATTTACTACTTTTGCACTCGGAATCCGTACAAACGGATGTTTTTTTAACAGGACAGAAGAAGTAATGAAGACACAAGAAATACGTATCGAAGATTATAACTATTCGTTACCGGACGAACGAATCGCAAAGTTCCCATTGCCTAAAAGGGATGAGTCCAAACTTTTACTCTACCGTAACGGGGAAATAAGCGAAAGTATCTTTAAGCATATCACGGATTATCTTCCCCAAAACACCTTGATGGTATTCAATAATACCCGGGTCATACAAGCCCGCCTACTTTTCCAGAAAGAGACCGGCGCACGCATCGAGATTTTCTGTTTGGAGCCCATCGAGCCTCATGATTACGCCTTGATTTTTCAAGAGACCCGACGCTGTAGCTGGACTTGCTTGGTTGGCAACCTTAAGAAATGGAAAGAAGGCACTTTATCCAAAACGATCTTCATTAAGGATCAACCGGTCGTGCTGACAGCAGATAAGAAAAAGTCTCATGGTGACACACATTTGATCGAATTCACATGGGATAACGAGACTTATACATTCGCCGATATCTTGGATGCCGCCGGGGTCTTGCCGATTCCTCCTTATTTACACAGAGAAACAGAGAAGAGCGACCTACAGACCTATCAAACGGTTTATTCTAAGATAAAAGGCTCCGTCGCCGCACCGACCGCCGGACTTCATTTCACTCCGGAAGTACTTGCCGATATAGATGCTCGGGGCATCGGGCGGGAAGAAGTCACCTTGCATGTCGGAGCGGGTACCTTTAAACCGGTAAAAAGCGACACGATCGAAGGGCACGAGATGCACACGGAATTTATCTCCGTCCGCCGCAGTTCCATCGAACGTATCAAAAGCAACCTTGGAAATATCATCGCCGTAGGAACGACTTCCGTACGGACCTTGGAAAGTCTCTATTACATGGGCGTGATCCTAGATAATAACCCGGAAGCGACTTCCGAAGATCTCGTCGTAAAACAATGGATGCCTTACGACACCAATAACAACCGGCTGACAGCGGAGCGATCCCTTCAAAACATCCTCAATTATCTGGATAAGCATGATGCGGATACGCTGGTAACGGCTACGCAAATCATCATCGCCCCGGGCTATGAGTTCAAGATCGTAAAAGGAATCGTCACCAACTTCCACCAGCCCAAAAGCACCTTGCTCTTGCTGATCTCCGCTTTCGTAAAAGGAAACTGGAAATCCATCTATGAGTATGCCTTAGAGCACGATTTCAGGTTCCTGAGTTATGGGGATAGTTCCTTGTTATTGTAACAGACATACAATAAGATCCCATACAATTCGTTATATTTGCACGAATATATTCCAGATTGAATGAAAGCGCATTTTACTATATATATTTTATTTTTGCTTATCGTATCTTCCTTGTATTCCTGCAAATCGGCGAAGTTGAGCGATGCCGAGGAGAAGCAGCGTATCGGGGAATACTATGAGGCAGCCGCCATTTATCGTAAGGTTTACACGAAAACATCCCCGAAGAAAAGGGATTTGCGCGGCTATATCGCTTACCGTATGGCCGAATGTAACCGGTTGATCAATAATACGGCGAAAGCGACTAGCGCCTATATGAACGCCATCCGCTATGATTACCCGGATAGCACCGTCTACCTACGCATGGGACAGATGTTACAGAAGACCGGACGTTATCCGGAGGCGATCAAGAACTACGATATCTATATGGAGAACGATCCTAGCAATTTATTAGCTATCAACGGCATACAAGGATGCGAGTTAGCTCCCGGATGGAAAAAGAACCCTACCCGCTACGAGGTAAGACGCATGGATAAATTCAATTCCCGCCGGGGAGAATTCAGTCCGATGCTGGCCGGAGATAAATACGACCAACTATACTTCGCTTCTTCCCGCTCGAAAGACAAAGACGCGAAAGTTAGCGCCATCACCGGGCAAAATAACAATAACCTCTTCCTTGTCAAGCAAGACGAGAAAGGGGCTTGGCTAGCTCCCGTAGAGCTCGAAGACGAGGTGAATACGGAATACGACGAAGGAACCCCCTCTTTCTCCCCCGATGGAAACACGATGTATTATACCTATTGCGCCCAAGATCCGGAAGGCCCTCGTACTGCCGAGATTTACATATCTACCCGAAGCAGCGCCAAATGGGGAAAAGGAACCCGTGCGACGATCGTAAAAGACTCGGTTACCGCCCTCGGTCATCCTTCCATCTCGCCGGACGGCAAATACTTGTATTTCGTATCCGACGCCGTGGGCGGTTTCGGTGGCAAGGATATTTTCCGTGCCCGGGTAGCGGGAAACGATTTCGGCCCGATGGAGAACCTAGGAGAAGAGATCAACACCCCGGGAGACGAGATGTTCCCGTATGTCCGGGATTCCGTCACCCTTTATTTCGCGTCCAACGGACATCCGGGAATGGGCGGCCTCGATCTGTTCAAGGCCACGCAAGACAGTACAGGGAAGTGGAAGGTCGAGAACCTAGGCGCTCCCATCAACTCTATGGCAGACGATTTCGGTATCACCTTCGCCGGAAAAGAGGAACGGGGCTTCTTCTGCTCCAACCGCAACGACGCACGGGGCTATGACCATATATATTCCTTTGAACGGCCTACGATCACCATCTTCATCGAAGGAATCGTAAACGATGTCGATGAATATCCGATCGAGGACGCTACCGTACGCATCGTCGGAAAAGACGGACTGAACGTGAAAGTCCCGGTCAAGAAAGACGGTACCTATCGTGTCGAGTTGGAACGGGACATCCGTTATGTCATGATGGCCAGCGCCCGTGGTTACCTCAACCAGAATTACGAGTTGCATACCGGCCCCGAGGAGAAAAACGAGACGTATATCGTGGATTTCTTCCTCTCTCCGATCAGCAAGCCGGTTGTTATCGATAACATTTTCTACGATTTCGATAAAGCGACCCTTCGTCCGGAATCCAAGAAAGCTTTGGACGAGATGATCAAGATGCTGAACGATAACCCGAACGTAACGATCGAACTGGGTGCCCACACGGACCGGAAAGGTACGGACCAGTATAACGAGCGTTTGGCTCAACGCCGTGCGCAATCGGTCGTGGATTACCTAATAGCGGGAGGTATCGAGGCGGCTCGTCTGGAAGCGAAAGGATATGGAGAAAGCGTTCCCAAGACGATCAATAAGAAGATGGCTAAACAATTCGATTTCTTGAAAGAAGGCGATGTGCTTACCGAGGAATTCATCCTTGCCCTGCCGCCGGAACAACAAGAGATCGCCGACCAGATCAACCGCAGAACGGAATTCAAGGTCTTACGTACAAACTATAACTTATTTTGAGGGAGCAAAGAGCGTGATCTCCTTAAAAGAGACCGGCCAATCGATCGCACTCATCAGCACATCGAAGGACAGGCGTTGCTGATAAGAGACCGAGGACTCCCTTGAATACAAGTCATGAGCTACCAAACCGATCATCATCTTAACCTTATAATGCAATTCCTTGGATAGTACCAAGCAGGCAAGTACACTCAAATCTCTCGCTTCTTCCCAATCCCGATCCGCAAAACACATCTCCCTTTGAAGTGCCGGATAATGACGAGTCCGCATGATCAGATCCGGATCACGGACCTCACACGCACCTTCCACTACATCCAATAATATACGACAGACAGCCAAACGTTGCTTTTTAATTACCTCCATATACGTTTCCCTCAAACCGGACCGTTCACCTTGTTCGGTATTTCTATATGCTACAAAAAAGAAGCGTGGGAACTGTTAATCTACTATTCGAAACTGAGGCATCGCCAAACACCCATCGGACAAATAATAAACAACAGCCCACGCCTTATTACGTATACTATTAGGCAGTATATATAACAAGCGTGAGCGTTTAGTTGCCTATTATCTCTGTCCGACTTGAAACTTGGCGATTTTCAGTTCCAAAGATAATATCTTAAACGCTTATCGTAATCACACTTTGATTCATAAACCCTTGAATTTCCACAAGAGTTTACTTTATCGATACAAATATAACGCTTTTTCTCATACATCATATGGATTTATTTTTCTCTTTTAAAATCTATTGGGAAAAGATGGCGTATACTCTCTAGCGATAAATCCTTCCACTATAAACAAGATGCTTCCGTGAGTAAAAAAGAGAGGCGCATATACATCCTATTTAATGTATATGCGCCTCCACCATTATTTGGATATTTCCAAATCCGGAACTTTCTTCCTTATTTACTCTACCGAGAACTTATAAATACACTCACTCGTATATTTCTCGCCCGGACGAAGCACTACGCTCGGGAATGTCGGCTGGTTCGGGCTATCCGGGTAATGTTGAGTCTCCAGACATAGAGCGCCACGATGCGGGTAAACCACACCTAACTTGCCTTTATCACCCGCTTTCGTCATTGAGTTACCGGCATAGAATTGAAGACCCGGCTCGTTGGTGTAAACTTCCATAACGATACCGCTTGTCGGAGATACAACTTTAGCGGCTACCTTATTGATATCGCCGGCGGCGTTCAAGATCCAATTATGATCGTAACCACCACCGTAAACCAATTGCGTAAACGGATTGTCGATATCTGCGCCTACCACTACCGGTTTGCGGAGATCCATCGGCGTGCCTTCCACGGGTTCGATACCGGTCGGGATCAACGTCTCGTCCACCGGGTTATATGTATCTGCGTCGATCATGATCGTATGATCCATGATTTGCGAGCCGGGGACGCCGGAAAGATTAAAATAACTATGGTTTGTCAAATTCACGACAGTAGGTTTATCCGTCGTCGCCTCGTATTTAATATCAACGGCGTTATCATCCGTCAGCTTATAGATCACCTTGATATCCAGATTACCGGGGAAACCTGCCTCACCGTCTTTCGATAGATAAGTCAACTCCAAGGTTTGGTCATCGATCTGTTTCGCGTCCCAAACTACCGCGTGATATCCTTTCGGACCTCCATGCAAGCAATGCCCGTTATTATTCTGCGGAAGTTGATACTCCGTTCCGTCCAACGTAAACTTACCATTTGCGATACGGTTGCCATAACGTCCGATCAAACCACCATAGTTATTATCCGGAAAAGCTACATACTGAGCGATATTATCATACCCAAGCACAACATCCGTCATCTTACCGTTCTTATCAGGCACCATCACGGAAACCAAGCGTCCGCCCCAATTCGTTACGCAAGCCTCAGCCCCTTTCTTATTCTTCAACACATACAAAGCAGTCGGCTTACCATCTACCTCAGATACAAAATCCGACTTCATCAAACCAGAAAGAGTGGCCTCTTCCGTAGCCGCCCCCTTCTCATTCTTACCTCCGCATGACAATAACATACACACTGCCATGACCGCAAAACAAAGTTTTTTCATCTCTTACCTTTAAAATTAATAAATGTTATTCTTCGGGCAAAGATACGCATTCTATCCACATGAGGTCCAATATCCTTACGCATTTTCTCGGGAATCCTTACCGATTTCTACTCGAAGTACTACACCCTTCCTCTTGACATCTTAATCATCCACCAATTGGTAGATGATCATGCAACAGCCGTTGGAAGATCATGCAACAGCTGTTAGATGATCATCCAACAGCTGATAAATAAGCTAGACCTTCATACAAATCCCCTAATACCTCCCGAAGAAACAGCCAAGGATACATGAAGAAACCGTTTGAATCCTCAACCGATTTCATATTTTGACCCGTTATTCTAGTATAATACGATTCACTTTTGTACATTTGCACACTATTGTAATAAGTGAGTAATGAAACAATATTTAGAGCTGCTCAATAGAGTGCTTACCGAGGGAGTTAGAAAAGAAGACCGGACGGGTACGGGAACGATCAGCGTATTCGGTCATCAGATGCGGTTCAATCTGGAAGAGGGATTCCCGCTACTCACTACCAAGAAGCTGCATCTGAAGTCTATCATCTACGAATTGTTATGGTTCCTGAATGGAGATACCAACGTAAAATATCTGCAAGATCATGGCGTACGCATCTGGAACGAGTGGGCCGACGCGGATGGTAGCCTTGGGCATATATACGGTTATCAATGGCGGTCATGGCCGGATTATAAAGGAGGATCTATCGACCAGATCACCGAGGCCGTGGAGACGATCAAGCATAACCCGGATTCACGACGAATCATTGTAAGCGCATGGAACGTGGCGGACTTAGACAACATGAACCTGCCTCCTTGCCACGCTTTCTTCCAGTTTTACGTGGCGAACGGACGGTTGAGCCTACAATTGTATCAACGTAGCGCGGATATTTTCCTTGGCGTTCCGTTCAACATTGCCTCCTATGCCTTGTTATTACAAATGATGGCACAAGCTACCGGCCTTAAAGCGGGAGATTTTGTTCATACGTTGGGAGACGCCCATATCTACAGCAACCATTTGGAGCAAGTTAAGTTACAATTGACACGTGAGCCACGTGCGTTGCCCCGTATGGAGATCAACCCGGACGTAAAGAGCATCTTCGATTTTAAGTTCGAGGATTTCAATTTGACCGGATACGACCCACATCCCCACATCAAGGGAGAAGTGGCCGTCTGAGAATTGGCAGTTGACGATGGACAGTTGACAGTTAATTCATAAATCATAAATTACAAATCATAAATCAATAAGTCTATGAGTACAATTTCTATCATCGCAGCAATCGCAGATAAAAGCGCGATCGGAAAGAATCAGCAATTATTATGTCACATGCCTTCAGACATGAAGCGTTTCAAGGAATTAACCACGGGACATGCGGTAATCATGGGACGTAAGACATTCGAGTCTCTCCCTGTAGCGCCACTGCCCAATCGGAAGAATGTCGTATTGACGACTATGCCCGAGGCTGGTTTCGTGAATTGTTTCGCTTGCGAGTCTATGGGGGCCGCTCTGGATTTATGTGAGAAAGAGGACGAGATATTCATCATTGGCGGCGCGTTGGTCTACAGACAGGCCTTGAGAATAGCCGACAAAATGTATATTACCCGCATCCATCATGAGTTTCCCGACGCGACCTCGTTCTTTCCCGTCGTAAACTGGGACCTTTGGGAAGAGACTGAACGTGAGGAGTATCCCGCAGACGAGAAGAACCCTTACCCCTACACCTACATCACCTACGTGCGCAAAAAATAAACATTAACGTACGTTTTACAACTTTTTGCTCTTTCTTTGTATCTATATAGGAAAGGTTTATTGTTAAACTTATAAAACCCAAAAGATATGAAGATAAGAGCAATTATTTTATCTGCCCTGATACTTTGCGGCATCTCGGCGGTTATTATGTATAGCCGGGCCGCCCAGCCTCAACAAAAAAGTTCTGTTATCACGCAAGCTATAAACGATAAGAATACCCCTATGGTGATCAAGAATCTTATCCTTAAAATGAAAGAACAGATGGAGGTAAACGATGATCAGTTCCCGGAACTGATCAAGGAGGTGGAGAATTACACCAACAGCCTGGCCGACTCGGCTTCCGTGGCGGTATTACATTCCATGCTGGCGGAGATGTATCAGAACTACTACCAACGGAACCAGTGGACCATCAACCAAAGAACCCAATTAAGCGGTTATATCCCGGAGGATATCCGGGTATGGACTTCCAACTTATTCACGGATAAGATCAAGGAAGAGATCGATTTATCATTGCGACCTACGGCCTTATTGCAAAATACGCCTGTCAGCAAGTTCAAGGATATTCTGGAGATCGGAAAGGACTCGCAAACCCTGCGTCCGACCCTCTATGAGTTCCTTGCCTTCCGGGCACTGGACATCCAACCGACCGTACAGATCTATAAAGACTTGATCGCCTTTCAAAATAAGGAGCCGAATATGAAATCGGTCCTCCTTACGGAATTGGATTACCTACGATTCCTTTACGGGGATAAAAGGGATAAAGAGTCTTTCGAGGCTTACATGAACGCATTGGATGAGCTTTACAGGAACTTAGCTTCTCAAAACTATGCCACCGAGATCTTAATCGCTAAATTGGATTTGGTTAGCGGCAGTATGTTTCGTTACGTCTCTACCCAATGGGATTCTATCAAAGCGGAAGAGGTGAAACTATGCGAGGAGGGTATCAAACGATATTCCGGTTACCCTCGCACGGCTATCTTAAAGAATCGCTTGGCGCAATTGGAACAACCTACTTTATCCGCATCTACAAACAATACGGTTTATCCGGGACAGCAACTGGGGATCAAGCTGGAATATAAGAATGTACAGAAAGTCATCGTACAAATCTATCGAAGCTCGAAAACACCTTTACAAGCGGCAGCCCATACATCCGCAAAAAAATCAAGTAGCAGCACCTTGGGACAACTCGTAAATGAGAAGACATTCTCTTTGCTACTGCCCAACACCTATTCGCAGCAAGATACGACCTTACATATATCTATGGATCAACCGGGATTGTATGAATGTGTCGTAACCGTACCCGGACAACAGCTAAAGACGATCAATACGGTTAGCGTAACCCGATTGGCCGCGATCTATCGTAATCTTTCCGGTAATAAACAAGAGGTCATGGTTACCGACTATCTTAGCGGGAAGCCTGTTGATGGGGCTATCGTTACCTATTACGGAGGTCAGCGTCGTAGCTTGCAAGAACTGGGTACCGTCAAGACAGACCGGGAAGGCTTGGCCACGCTTCCAGCGAACAGTCAAGTATTGGCGTTCCAAGCCAGCAGACCGGGAGATACCAACGCTATGTTGACAAATATCTATCCGATGGGTTCCGGCCACAAACCGGAAAAGAACCCGATAGAAGTCTCTATCTTTACGGACCGTGGGCTTTACCGTCCGGGACAAACCATTTTCTTCAAAGGCCTCGCCTATGTAAAAGACTCGAACGACCCGCATACCGTGGCCGGACAGCCTTTTACGGTGACCTTATACGACGCTAACGGGAAAGAGATAACCCAGAAGAAAGTCACGACCAATGAGTTCGGTTCCTTTAACGGAGAGTTCTCCCTCCCCAAACAGACCCTAAGCGGCGTCTTCCGGTTAAGTACCGGACAGATGAGCGTATATATTCATGTAGAGGAATACAAACGTCCGACTTTCCAAGCGTACTTCCTCCCGATCAAGGGCGATATCGCTTTCGGCGATTCCGTAACCATACAAGGCAAGGCGGCTACATTCTCCGGCGTGTCGCTGCCCAGCGGAGATGTCACTTGGCGTATTACACGCAGGCCCTTCCTGTTGTGGAGGTATTTCCGTCCGAGCGCTCCGACACAAGTTGCGGAAGGGAGTACCACCCTTTCCGGCGATGGGACATTCAGCGTATCTTTCCGTCCCCAAAAAGAGGAGGATACGAATCCATACGCTTCCGCATACCAGACCTACGAGGTATCGGCTACCGTAACCGATAGCAAGGGAGAGACCCAAGAGGCGAATTACACCTTCTCGGTAGGAGAATCCAGTATCGTCTTATTCACGAACCTACCGCCACAAATCGAGAAAGACTCGGTAAAAGCCGTAGTCGAAGCCCGGACAATCAATGGGGAGATGGTTTCCACCTCCGGTACTTTCAAGATCGTAGAACTGATCGCGAACCGATCCGATAAGAATAGCGGAGAGAGCTATCAAGAAGGCAAGCAAGTAGCTTCCGGTAGCTTTACCAGTGGCAAGGAGATCAGTCCGGCTATTTTCAACCCATTGCCCTCCGGACGTTATCGCATTTTAGTAGAAGCCAAAGATAGCCAAGGACGACCCAGTAAAAACCAGTCCGATTTCATCCTATACGGAAAGAACGACAAGCGTCCTCCCGTATTTACCCATACTTGGCTGCTGAAAGAGAAGACAACTTGTTTACCCGGGGAGGAAGCGGAGATCGTATTCGGCACCTCCGACAAGGACGCCTACGTACTCTATGAATGGTTTGCCGGAAATAACCGCATCCATCACGAGTTGATAAAGCTAAGCGACGCGAACCATCGGTTTAAGATCCCGTTCAAGCCGGAATATGGAGAGGGAATCATCGTATCCTTTACGTTCGTAAAAGAGGGTGAGCTATATATCACACAAGTACCCGTAGAACTTCAGCTACCCAACCGGCAATTAACCATCAAGCCGATAACCTTCCGGGATCGTTTACTTCCGGGAAGTAAAGAGAGCTGGAAATTCCGTATCACCGACGCGGACTCCACGATCGTATCCGCCGAGGTACTGACCAGCATGTATGATGCCTCGCTAGATAAAATCATACCATTCAATTGGTATTTCTCCCCGCGGCGAACGATCTTGCTACAAGCTCCCCGTTTCTCAACCGGAGCCGGATTCCAGCGTAGTTATCAATATGACCAGACAGAGGCCAAGTATATAAAAGTACCTCAATATCAGTATGACCGTTTAAATTGGTTCGGTCTATTCAATGAGATTGTCATACGAGGATACGGTTCCAGCAACCGGGCTTTCGCCACGGGTGGTATCATGCTGAAATCCGCGGCAGCCCCAGTAGTGGCGGAATCCATGAACATCATGGAAGACAGCGCCGTGTTAGAAGAGCCTAGTGTGGAATCTACGGAAGGGGAACCCGTGTTCAGCCTATCCGATCCTTTCGCCAAAGAGAGCAGCCAGCCGATAAGTCCGGAGCAAATCCGGCAGAACTTCGCGGAAACCGCCTTTTTCTACCCGACCTTACAAACGAACGAGGAAGGAGACGTATTCGTAAATTTCACCCTGCCGGAAAGTAATACGACTTGGAAACTACAGATGTTGGCCAACACCAAAGACCTAAAATACGGTCTGCTTACGAAAGAGGTCATTAGCAGCAAACCCTTGATGGTTCTACCGAATCTGCCTCGTTTCGTCCGCCAAGGGGATGAGGTCAGCATCAGCACGCAAGTCATCAACAATTCCAAGGAAGCGGTATCCGGCCGTGTACGCATCGAACTATTCGATCCCGCTACAGACCAACCGATTATCTGCTTGAGCAAGTCACAACGTCCGTTTGAGTTGCAACCGGATAGCATCGCTACTGTAAGCTGGATGATCCCGGTCCCCAAACAGATCAGCCTACTGGGCGTACGTATCCTAGCCGACTCTGAAAAGGGAAGCGACGGGGAGCAGCAGATCGTACCGGTTCTTTCCAATCAATTGCTCATCACGGAAAGTACCCCGTTCTATTTGCTCAAGGAAGGAGAGAAACAAATCCGTATCTCCGGGAACTCGGAGGGAGCGACACCGTTCCGTCTCACGCTGGAGATGACCGGGAATCCGATTTGGTACGCGGTACAGGCATTACCAACGATCACACAGCCGAACAATGATAATATCTTATCTTGGTTTGCCGCTTATTACAGCAATACGTTGGCTTCCTATATCGCCCAAGCCCATCCCCGCATCCAGAAAGTGATCAACCAATGGACCGCCCAAGGAGGGAATGCCTCTACCCTCTATTCAAACTTGGAAAAGAACCAAGAGCTGAAGAACATACTCTTGGAAGAGACGCCTTGGGTACTGGCCGCCGATAACGAGACAGAGCAAAAACAACGCTTGTCTTTATTGTTCGACCTAAACCGTGCGGACGGATTACGGGAAGCGGCCTTGCAACAACTGATCCAACAACAGAACGAAGAGGGTGGATGGAGCTGGTTCAAAGGTTTCCCCGCAAGCCGTGCGATCACGCTTTCTATCCTGAAAGGTATGTCACAGCTTGTACAGCTAAACGCGATCCAATATGGGCAAGCGGAGAAAGAGATGCAAATGAAGGCCCTCAAGTTCTTGGACAAAAGTATGCAAACGGATTATGAGAACTTGCTGAAATACGATAAGAAATGGCAAAACGCATGGCCCTCGCCGGAGCAGGTAGAGTTCTTATTCGTCCGCAGCTCCTACCGGGATATCCCGGAACTGGGAGACGCCCGGGAAGTGATCCGTTTCTATACGAACCAAGCGGAGAAGCACTGGAATCAATATTCTTTAATCAGCAAGGGCGAAATCGCCTTGTTAATGCATCGAAACGGTAAAAAGGAGGTGGCGACAGCGATCCTGACAGGACTAAAGAAGACCGCTACGATCTCCGAGGAGAAAGGTATGTATTGGGCAAACAACCGCAGGGGGAGTGATTATTTCACCTCACCGATCGACACGCATTGCTTATTAATGTCCGTCTTTAACGAAATCGCGCCGGATACCCAGAATACAAACCGGATGAAACAATGGTTGCTAAACCAGAAACGTACACAAAACTGGGAATCCGTACCCGCCACGGTAAACGCCATTTACGCCTTGCTACTCACGGGTAGTGATTGGCTGAACACGCAAAACACCTGTGTAGCGACATGGGACGGCAAGACCTATAGTACAGCGGAAGGGGAAATCGCTACCGGTTACCTCAAAACGATACTTCCGAACGAGCCGGTAAATAGTTCCGCCAACCCCGTGCTCTCGATCCGCAAGGAAGGAAACACTCCGGCATGGGGAGCTGTTTACGAGCAATACTTCCAAGAGATCGACAAGGTAAAAGGACAAAAAGGGGTGTTGAGTGTCGAGAAGAAATTATTCGTCGAGACCAATAACGGTACCAACCGCCAAATCCGTCCCGTAACACCGGAGCAGCCGCTCCGCATCGGAGACAAGGTAATCGTTCGGCTAACGATCCGGACAGACCGTGAAATGAATTACGTATTCTTGAAAGATCTACGTGCGGGCTGCTTCGAACCGGCCGATCAACTTTCCAGCCCGGAATCAAGAGACGGTATCTGGTATTACAGATCCCCAAAAGACGTATCCGAGAATTTCTTCATCAATCGTCTGCCGGAAGGTACGTTTGTCTTGGAATATCCGGTCTACGTATCCCGTAGCGGCGAATACGCCGGAGGTATCAGTACGATTCAATGTATGTACGCCCCGGAATTCGTGTCGCACACCGCCGGAGAAAGCTTGCGGATCATGCCCTAAACAAGCCTTTTCTTACAATGCCCGTTCTAACCTCCTTACAATGCCCAGTATAAGGAGGTTAGAATGGGCACCGTAAGAAGCGTTATCTTCCTCTAATTTTCAATTTTCAATTCTCAACTTTCAATTGAAATGACTATCTTTGTAATTCGAATTAAAACTAAACGATAAGATGAAACAAATAGTTTTTATTTTCATGGCGATCCTGTTAGCGACAGGAATGGCTTCGGCTCAGAAGAAAGCAGTTATTTCCGCGGAAACAACCAGTTTCGACTTCGGTACCATCAAGGAAGCGGACGGAAAAGTATCCCATACGTTTGAAGTATCCAATACAGGCGATATGCCTCTGGTCATTACACGTGTAATCGCGTCTTGCGGATGTACGACCCCGGAATGGCCGAAAGAACCGGTAGCTCCGGGTAAGAAAGCCCAGATCAAGGTTACTTTCGATCCGGCAGGACGTCCGGGTCCTTTCACGAAGACCATTTCCGTATACAGTAACGGGAAAACCGGAAGCTTCATCATGAACATCCGGGGAGAGGTTGAATAAGAAATACGTAAAAAACCCCCAATTGGAATGCTGAATATAAAAAGGTTGATCCTTGCTCTTACAGCAATTATATCTATAACGACAGCTTGGGCACAACAAGGCGCCCAAATCTTGTCGGACGAGTTGACTTATAATTTCGGGACAATAGCCGAGGCCGATGGATTCGCCAGTCATACTTTCACGATAAAGAATACGGGAGACGCCCCTTTGGTCATCACCCGTGTTACTGCGTCATGCGGTTGTACACGGCCGGAATGGACCAAGTCGCCGATCGCTCCCGGTAAGACCGGTGAAGTTAAGATAACGTATAATCCGAAAGGACGCCCCGGCCCGTTTTATAAAACCGTATCGATATTCAGCAATGGAAAGAAAGGGAGTTACAGCCTAGCCATTAAAGGAAATGTCACCCCGAAACCTTCGCAGCCGGTCTTTACGTATCCTTATTCTATCGGTGATCTGAAGCTGCATACGAAGACTGTTCTATTCAGCAGTATCCGTCCGGAGGAAACGTTGGGCGAGAAGATCAACATTAAGAACGAGGGAAAGACCTCGGCTACGATTCATCTGGGTAAAGTACCTCACTACCTTAACGTACAGGTGAACCCGGCTACCCTTCAACCGGACGAGGTCGGTGCCATTACGATCCTTATGGATGCCAAGGTCTTGAAGCGGAAAGGACGAGTCTCTACGCTTTTGCCGGTCATGGTACAGAACGCCGGAAAGAAGGAAGTATCCGGAGAGATCCAGATCTCCGCCAACGTGATCGATAATTTCAGCAAACTATCCGCTGCGGATAAAGCCCAAGCCCCAATAGCGGAATTATCCGGCACTTTACTGGAATTCGGCAAGCTACCGAACAAGAAAAACATCGTTCCGTTGATCGGTGGTAAAGTATCGGGTACATTTGAGATTACGAATGCCGGAAAGACTCCGCTCACGATCTACAGCGTCACTTGTGATGATGAGCGTGTCGATTTGTCCGGCGGCAAGAAAGAACTTAAACCGGGAGCGACCGCTACTTTCAAAGTAACCTTGCGACCGAAAGAGATAAAGACAAAACTTGAAGCACTTATTAATGTCGTATGCAACGACCCGAACGGGCCTATTCGCTTGATCAAGGTCACCGCATATAAATAATGAATTATTAATATGGAACATCCAGAAAACGATGATCAGTACAAGGGATTGAAAGTGAATAAGGGCATTGCGGATGTCCCTACCGTAAATCCTTATATAAAAAAGCGTGCCCAACGCAAGGTATATACGCCTTCCGAATTCGTGGAAGGTATCTTAAAAGGGAATATCACGATACTCAGTCAAGCGGTTACCTTGGTGGAAAGCTCTAAGCATGAGCACCAACAGGTGGCGCAGGAGATTATAGAGAAATGTTTGCCTTTCGCTGGAAAATCGGTCCGTATCGGTATTACGGGTGTTCCCGGAGCGGGAAAGAGTACCTCTATCGACTCTTTCGGCATGCACTTGATCAACCAAGGGCGTAAGCTTGCCGTACTAGCGATCGACCCGAGTAGCGAACGCTCGAAAGGTAGTATCCTAGGAGATAAGACTCGTATGGAGGCCTTGTCGAGAGAGAAAAACGCCTTTATCCGTCCTTCACCATCCGCAGGCTCCTTAGGGGGGGTCGCCCGTAAGACCCGTGAGACGATCGTATTATGCGAGGCCGCCGGTTTCGACACCGTATTCGTAGAGACCGTGGGTGTTGGACAAAGCGAGACGGCCGTACATTCTATGGTGGACTTCTTTCTATTGATCCAACTTGCCGGTACCGGCGATGAATTGCAGGGTATCAAGCGAGGTATCATGGAAATGGCGGACGGTATTATTATCAATAAAGCGGATGGAGACAATATCGATAAGGCGAATCTCGCCGCCGCTCAGTTCCGGAACGCTTTGCATCTTTTCCCACCTTCGGAATCAGGTTGGTTCCCGAAAGTATTGACTTATTCCGGTTATTACAACATAGGTATCAAGGAAATATGGGATATGGTCGGAGAGTATATGGAGTTCACCAAAAAGAATGGCTACTTCAACTATAAACGTAACGAGCAAGCTAAATACTGGATGTACGAAAGCATCAACGACACGCTGCGGGATAAGTTCTACCATAACCCGGCGGTAGAAGGCATGCTGGAACAAACAGAGAAGCAAGTCTTGAACAACGAGATCAGCTCGTTCGTGGCAGCCAAACGAATGATTGATTTATTCTTGGATCATATCGCTACGAAATAAAAGTATAAGAATGTCGCACGATCGGATCATGCGACACTCTTTTTCACTTGAACCTTACATCAATTCCTTTATCTTCTTTCGCTTTCACGGCTAACGTGCGTCCTTGTCTCTTTACCTCTCCTGTGATGAATTCAGGTATATTGTAGGATTTCATAAAGCGAAAATAAAAATCCGTATCCTTCTGGGGTAACAGGAAAGGTTTGCAAGCCTGTCCTTTCTCATCGATATAAGCGATAAACGGTCTTGTATACAAACCGTCCATCCGCCGGCTGCTAAACACGATCCAACGGCTATCGCTACTCCATGAATGATAGCTTTCCACATCGTCGCTATTCGCCGCCTCCAATGGATAACTTCGCAGAGTCGATAAATCAATCATGTACAAATCAGCATCCTTATGCCAAATAGAGAAATTCCCATAACCGGACAAGGTATAGAGCAAATACTTTCCATCCGGGGAAACCCGGGGAAAAGAAACGCTTTTATCGATCTCCGATGCCTTATACAAAGTATCGACTACCGTCCCGAAACGGCGTGTAGCGGGATCGAACGAGACTGAGCATAGATCGTATCTCACTTGATCGTATTCCTTGGGCATCGTACGGACTTTAGCCGAACAGAAATAGAGCGTATTTCCATCCGGGGAAAATGTAGGGAAAGTCTCGAACGCTCCCTCTGAAGACAACAGCGGAGAAGTCACGATCTCATGCTTTTGCGTATCATAGACGACCACATCCGAAGCCGAGTCGAATACCTCCACCCGATTCCTATCGTTCATATGAAACGCTTGCTTGGTTTTATTCACAGAGAAAGCGACATATTTTCCGGAAGGATGCCAAGAAGGATAGACCAGTGGAGAAAGGGTCTGATCGGTCTTCGTATTCAGCTTCTCCACCCTATCTCCATCGATCAATAAGGTACAAGAGTAGGTCTCACGCATATGGAAAAGCATTTTCTCCGGATTCTGCATACAGAAAGAATGGCAGTTCATACAGTTATTGCCGCTCATCTTATTTTCGATGATCGCGTTCTCCGTATAATTTTCCAAGTTACGTTGATAGATACCCATACGGTTCCACAACTCATAGCCCGGTTCGATTAAACGATAAGCCAACCAACCATCGACCGGCTCCTTCGCCACCTTGATGATGAAGGGGGCATACGCGATCCATTCATCATTCACGAAGGCTTGTACGGTTACATTCAGATGATTCCCGGAAGCGGTACGCAACAGCCTTTTCCAACCGGAGGCCGGGATCACGAAACAAGCGTCTTTCCCGGTCTTGATCTCTAATTTCTCCGGGCCACATTCGAGAATGGCACGGGCCTCAGCGCAAGCGTCTTTCAGCTTAAAATTCAAGGGGGCTATATTCGGCGGGATTGTCACATCCGCATAATCCGGAAAGATCTCCGGCTTGACTTCCAGATTCTTCTGTATACGTACCGGACCGGAACAAGCCATCAAGCCCAGAATCATCCACAGACATATACATCTTATTATATACATTTTTCTCATCTCCTATTTAAACATATAATAATACCAATACGTATCGCCATAAGAGCGATACATCAAACCGGGCAGCGCATTACTATTATTCCGCCCAGCGAGCACTTGCCTCTTATAATCGGTGAATCGCCCTACGATAGATTCCGAGACACCGAAACGTTTCCAGTAATCCGGATCTTTCTCCGATAGGATGATGACCGCCTCTTGAAAAGAGACCGGTAAAGAAGGGAGTAAATCCGTTCCGTAATAGGTTTCCACCAACGTCTTAAAGCGCGTCACATCTTTTGCTAAAAGATAGAATACGCCGGCATAGTGGAAAGCGGCTTTATTGGAAGGATTCTGCTCCGCCAAGCGAATCAAGTCCGTGTCGAATCCATCCATCTGGATCAGATGATTCTCAGCTAGCAGGTTCCTGCGCATATTCCCCAATAGAGGATCTGTCTCGACCGCCTCATCATTATACAGGAATTTCCGCTGCGCTTTGGCCCAATCCTTATAATAGAAAGTATTCTCTAAGACAGCGATATATTTCTCCGCGACCGGATAGGCTCCATAAATCAAGTTCGTTTGTACCAAACGTTGCGTCATGCGGGGATTTCCATCACATAAGGCACCAATATTACTTTCGAAAGCCATCTCTTGAGCCGCGGCGACATTTCCCATCGTAAAATAAACATCACTCAGCAAGGCGGATATGGTAGTCGATTTATTCCATGCCACCATTAATCCACGAGGCCCGTGCTGCGTGTACTTAAACGCCTCATCCGCCAGAATACCTTTCCGGGCCAAAGCCATATTTTGGTAACATAAATAGAGTTGATTAGTGGTCGGCTCCTTGCATGATACCAAGATCCGGTCCCATTGCTCTGTCCGGGTAAAATAGTCCATCATCTTCAAGCGGTATGATTTCTGTTCGCCATATAGATCGAAGCCTTTCCAGAAGATAAGCCCTAAGATAATGAATTGGGAGATTCCCAGCGCTAGACGCTTTTTACCAGCCCATGATTCCTTGTTTTTACAGAGGCAGGTTACAACCAGCGCCGCATAGAAAGCGATCCATGAGAAATAAATTACCTTATCCGGCACCAAACGGAAATAATAATAACTATCCGGTAAAAAGACAAAGCGGTATTCTCCGATCACCGAGTAACGCACACATAATCCACCCAAGATCAACACGATCATCGGTAAAATCGCGGAATAATACCAACGGGGCGTCCGGCTCATGGCCTCGTATCCCATCATGGACAAGGCAAACAACAAAGAGACCGGCCCGGCCAACCCAAAGAGTAACAGGGAGGCAAACAGACTTGCTATCAAACGAGGTATGAAATTCCTTATCCCTAAAACGAGATATAAAGCAAGCAGCATCATACCGAAGGCTACCGTTCCTTGAAACCTGTAATTAAAATCCCATTGCACAAACAACAAGGATAGGACGGGAAGCCAAGCCCATAAAATACCATGGCTTCGCGGATCGATCCGCCTCAAGATCGCCCAGAACAAGGCCCCTAGGCTTGTCAGCAGGGCCGCCGTTATCATAGCTCCCACATTCGGGAGAATGAAGAACTGCACCAAACAACCGGAAAGAACCATCGCTAAACCTCCCGGTTGCATTAACTTATCGATAATAAAAATGGGAGTCAACTGGAATAACTGGTTCTGCTCGACACAGTAAAAGTGGTACTCACTGAATATCCTCAAGAAGATAAACAGAAAGACAAATACGATTACATTCAAGGCCACGCCGCTATACTTCTTCATGATATCAGGTTCTTCAAATAAAAACCCGGATGTACGCAATCGCTACATCCGGGTTCCTATTCGTATAAATATATGCCTTATTTAGATTGAAGAAACACGGAGCGTGTTCAACAAATCCCGGTTAATAGGCTTATCATTCTTGATCGCTTTAGAGAACGGTACATAAACGATCTGGTCGTTCTGGATACCCATCATCACGTTACGTTGATCATCCAACAAGGCATCGATCGCGGCCACACCCATACGAGTCGCCAAGATCCGGTCTTGTGCCGTAGGAGAACCACCACGCTGCAAGTGACCTAAAATAGAGACACGCACATCGAACTGCGGATATTCCTTCTTCACACGCTCAGCGACACCCATAGCGCCACCGGTTACCTCACTTTCGGCAACCAATACGATACTACTGTTCTTGGACTTACGGAATCCATTCTCGATCATCTCGGCCAATTGGTCTTTCTCCAAGGAGATTTCCGGGATAATAGCGGCTTCGGCGCCAGAAGCGATCGCTCCGTTCAACGCCAAGAAACCCGCATCGCGCCCCATAACCTCCACAAAGAACAGACGATCATGCGAGGTAGCGGTATCACGGATCTTATCCACGCATTCCATGATCGTGTTCAAGGCCGTATCATAACCGATCGTCGTATCCGTGCCATACAAGTCATTATCAATCGTACCCGGCAATCCTACGATCGGGAAATTAAACTCCTGAGCGAAAATACGCGCTCCCGTCAACGTTCCGTCACCACCGATAGCGATCAAGGCATCGATCCCATGCTCTTGCAACTTATCATAGGCCTGTTTTCGTCCCTCGGGAGTCTTGAACTCCACGCAACGGGCGGTCTTAAGAATTGTTCCACCGCGTTGAATTATATTACTGACATTTTGTGTCTTAAACTCTTCAATCTCATCTAGGATCAACCCTTTGTAACCACGGTAAATACCTTTCACTCTCATTCCGTTATAAATAGCGGAACGTGTTACCGCACGAATAGCGGCATTCATTCCCGGGGCATCACCTCCGGACGTTAAAATACCAACACACTTTACTGTAGACATAGCGTCATTGATTTTAATGTTCTCCGGCAAAAGTAGTAAATATTTAGTTATCCTTCTGTCTTTCTCCCGGAAAGTTCACGTAATCTTAATCAAAATATCATTCCGAAGCATTCAGTTCCTTGATCCGGACCGCCACTTCCTCCATCAACCACTTGGGAGTGGATGTAGCGCCGCAAACCCCGACCCGGCGCACGCCCTCGGGCAAAGGCTCGGTAATCTCTGATACCTCGGAAATAAAAAGCGTATTCGGGTTCGCTTTCCGGCACTCCTCGAACAGCATCTTTCCGTTGGAACTTTTACGACCGGCCACAAAATAGACCCAATCGTGGCTGGAGGCGAACGCTTTTATATTCGGAAGACGATTCGCCACCTGACGGCAAATCGTATCGTAATAATTAAACTCCACCCCTTCCGCCATCCGCTGCTTGATCTCCGCCACTACCGCCTTGAATCCATCCAAGGACTTCGTGGTTTGGGAAAACAGACTGATCGCACGGGTAAAGTCCAGACGATCGAGGTCTTCTATTTTCTCGATAACAATCGCCGTGCCTTCCGTCTGCCCCACCAAGCCATTCACCTCCGCATGGCCTTTCTTCCCATAGATAACCAACTGGGTGTTATTCGCCCGGGTCTCTTGATAACATTTATGGATCTTGCGCTGCAAACGCAAGACAACCGGACAAGTAGCGTCTATAATCGTGATATTGTTTCGCTTCGCTAAAGAATAGGTAGAAGGTGGCTCGCCATGCGCCCGGAGCAACACCTTCCGGTCTCTCAACTTTGAAAGGCCATCATGATCGATCGTATGCAGCCCCATATGCTCCAACCGCTCCACCTCCAAACTGTTATGAACGATATCGCCTAGGCAATACAGCGTATCCGTATTACCCAGCTCCCGCTCCGCGCTTTCTATGGCGGTGACAACCCCAAAGCAGAATCCGGAATCTTTATCTATCTCGACTTCTATCATATCTATAATATCATTAACAAACAAGCACTTACAGTTTTCTTAATTTTCAATCACAAGAAACTAAAGTTTCTTCATAACAAAACTAGAGTTTTCCCTAAGAGAAACTTTTGTTTCCTAGTAACGAAACTATAGTTTTCATTCGAAGAGACAAAAGTTTCTTTATAGGAAACTCCAAGCACTCGTTTATGAACCGATCGCTTTATGATATTGTTCCAGCAACCAAGCCTTTTGCTCGTCCAAAGTCATATGGGAATTATCCAATACCAAGGCATCATCAGCTTGTCTCAAAGGACTTTCCTCCCGGGTTGAATCTATATAATCCCGCTTCTTCACATTCTCCAGCACTTCCTCGTAAGAAGCGGGGATCCCCTTCGCCTCCAGCTCATCGACCCGGCGCTTGGCACGTACCTCCGGCGAGGCCGTCACGAAAAGCTTCAACTCCGCGTCCGGGAATACGACCGTACCGATATCACGGCCATCCATCACGATGCCTTTCGCCTTCCCCATCTCTTGTTGCTTAGCGACCAACGCACGGCGCACAAAGCCTAGAGTGGCTACCGGACTCACTTTATCCGCCACTTCCATGCCACGGATCTCTTTCTCTACATTCACACCGTTCAAATAGGTATCCGGCCGGCCAGTCTCCGCGTTCAAACGAAATGAAATATCGATATCATGGATAGAAGCCTTCAGCTCTTCCTCCTTAATCTTCTCTCCCTCAAAAAATCCATGCTGGATGCAATACAAAGTCACGGCCCGATACATGGCACCCGTATCGATATACGTATATCCGATCTCCTTGGCAAGATCTTTTGCCATGGTACTTTTGCCACTGGAAGAGTGGCCGTCTATAGCGATAACTATTTTCTTCATATATATATTAATGTATAGGTTTATTCTGTCACCTTCTTAAAATCGGCCAAGGTCGTAGATACGCTAATCATCATCGACATGGCGGACGGATGATATTTCGCCAGCGAGAAGCCCACGTCAAACATCTTGATCCTTACGCCTGCGCCAGCCGAGAAGCCGGAGAAACTTCCCCCGCCTTTCAACTTCATATCCATATTGACCTTCGGATTGAATCCTACGCCCACCCAAAAGTTCTCGGACGGGATAAAATCCACGCCGATGATAAAATGCTTCGCCAACGTCTTAACAAAAGAATCCCCTTCATACTCTTTATCCGTATTATCGATATAATCGAACTTCCAACGGTTCAAGTATTGGGCCGTCAAAGAAAAACGAATCGGGGCATGCGCCATTTTCTGCGTGATACCCATCTGGATATCCCAAGGCATCTTTTGTCGCTCATCCTCGTAAGCTTTCAGTTGCGCGCCGATATTCTTCAAGGCAAAACCAAAGGAAAAGCCCTTATCCGAATTATAATAACTCAATCCCGCATCCACGCATAAACCGATAGAGGTATAATCAGCCAGCCCCGAATACAAGAACTTCAACGACAATCCACCCCGCCAACGCTCGCTCAAGTCGCGGGAGTAGAAACCATTCACGCTGATATCTTTCGCCGAAAGACTTGCTCCGGTCACGACATTATCCGGCAACACCTCCTGGATATCGCCATAGCTTATAAACGTAGCGCCTACGCCCCAAGCCCCTTTCTCGCCATGCGCTTTCGTGAACAAGGCACTCCCTACGTTGATATCCGAGATGTAATTCATATAATTCAAGTTGATCATCCCATCCATCTCCGTGCCTAGCAACGCCGGATTATGAAAAATAAGTGAAGGATCTCTTTCTACCAACGCCACGGTATGCCCACCCAAGGCGTTAGCCCGGGTCGAGGTCGGGAAACGTAAGAAAGTATACGCCTCGCTCCCGTTTTGCGCTGAGACAGACAGTGTAACAACGAATAAAATCAGTATAAATAGTTTATTTCTCATATTTTCATGCAAAAAATCGTTCAAAGATACATTAATTCGGAAAAATGTTTTTACTTTACACCCGCAAATCTCAGAAATACGGATTTCACATTAACAGAAACGGGAAAAATGCCAAAAAGGTATATTATCGCTCTCATTTTTGTTTGATATATGAAATAATTTGTATTTTTGCAGAAGTGAAAAACACTTATAAATTATTATAAACGTATGGAAATTAAAAAATCACCGAAAGCGGACCTTGAGAGAGGTAAGTCTCTAAGTATCCTGATGGGATTCGTAGTGGGCTTAGCTGTCTTGTTCGTGGGCTTCGAATGGAGCACCCGCGATGTAATGGTCGTTCAGGCTAGCGAGGGTGTAGCAGACATCATCGCCGAGGAAGAAGTGGAAATCACGAGACCGGAGAATACGCCTCCTCCACCTCCACCACCTCCAGCACCAGTTGTAACCGAGGTTTTGAACGTTGTTGAAGATGACGTTGAATTGGAACAGCAGGATATCTTATCATCAGAGGATGACCAAACCTCAGCGCAGGAGGCTGTTTATACTCCCCCCGCAGTTGTAGAAGAGGAAGAAGAGTCCGCACAACAGATCTTTACAGTTGTAGAAGAAATGCCGAAGTTCCCCGGTGGAGACGCAGAATTGCTGAAGTTTATCGCTAAATCAATCAAGTATCCGGTAATCGCACAGGAAAACGGTATCCAAGGTCGTGTAATCTGCGCATTCGTGGTTAACCGAGACGGATCAGTAGTAGACGCTGAGGTATTACGTGGTGTAGACCCATCATTGGACAAAGAGGCTCTTCGTGTGATCGGTACCATGCCTAAATGGACTCCGGGTAAGCAGAGAGGTAAACCAGTACGTGTTAAGTATACTGTGCCTATCACGTTCAGATTGCAATAGTATAACATTAAACATATCAAAAAGGCTGCTTCATTTTCGCAGCCTTTTTTTATTTCATAACTCCATTAATTGATACAGCTATGTTAGCATTCGAGAATATACTTCAAAGAATAAAAAGCGAGATCTCTCAACTACAATTCACCAATCCTCCCAAGAGCTTATACGAGCCGATAGAGTACATCTTGTCCCTCGGAGGAAAAAGAATACGTCCGGCGTTAACGTTGATGGCATGTAATATATATAATAATAGTATAGAGAATGCGATCAAGCCCGCTTTAGGTCTGGAAGTTTTCCATAACTTCACCTTGCTGCACGACGACCTGATGGATGAAGCTGATAAAAGAAGGAACAAACCTACCGTACACAAGGTATGGAATGCCAATACGGCGATTCTATCCGGAGATGCGATGCTAATAGCGGCTTATCAATTAATCGGATCAACGGAACACGGCCACCTCAAACAAGTGTTGGATTTATTTACGCAAACCGCGGCGGAAATATGTGGCGGCCAACAATTCGACATGGAATTCGAGTCTCGCATGGATGTAAGCGAGGAAGAATACATCGAGATGATCCGGCTAAAGACAGCCGTACTACTGGCCTGCGCCCTTAAAACAGGTGCCTTACTCGGAGGTGCCTCACAGAAAGACGCAGACCATTTATATGCGTTTGGTATTAATATTGGTCTAGCGTTTCAACTGCAAGATGATTTACTAGATGTATATGGTGACACCGCCACTTTCGGGAAAAACATTGGCGGCGATATCCTTTGCAACAAGAAAACATTCTTATTGATCAACGCTCTCAGACTGGCCAATAAAGAACAAGCGGAAGCTCTCCGTAGCTGGATGGATAAAAAAGAATTCGACCCGGCTCAAAAGATACAGGCATTCACCTCTATCTACAACGAATTGCAGCTAAAACAATTAACAGAAAATAAAATCCAAGCCTATTACGACGCATCCGTAGAGAACTTAAACGCTTTACAAGTCGCCCCCGAAAAATTAACGATCCTAAAAGAGGTTTGTGATCATTTAATGCATAGACAATCCTAATCCATGAGCTTAATAGACACACATTGCCATTTATATCTGGAGGATTTCGATCCGGAGCAAGACGAACTGGCTCAAAAAGCAAAAGACTCAGGTATCGACACCCTGCTTCTGCCAAACGTAGACCTGACGACGATTGACAGAATGCACGATTTATGCGATCGATACCCAGAGTTCGCTTTCCCTATGATGGGATTGCATCCGACCAGTGTGGATAGCAATTATATCGATATCCTAAAACAAACGGAATCCTATCTATCTAAACGTACTTATTGCGGTATCGGTGAAATCGGGATCGATCTATATTGGGATAAGACTTATTTGAAGGAGCAACAAATCGTTTTCGAGGAACAACTGCGTTGGAGCATCGATCTAAACCTGCCCGTAGCCATCCATACCCGTGACGCATATCCGGAAGTTCTGGAATGCATAGATAAAGTCGGAGCGGAAAGACTTAAGGGCGTATTTCATAGTTTTACCGGCACAACAGAAGAGCTGGAAGAAATAAAGAAACTGCCCACCTTCAAGATCGGGATAAACGGGGTTGTCACCTTTAAAAATTCAAAACTGTCCGAAGTCATCCGGCAAACAGATCTTGAAAAGATACTCTTGGAAACAGATGCCCCCTATCTTTCACCAGTCCCCTACAGAGGTAGACGGAATGAGCCTACTTACATATGGAAGACGGCCGAGAAAGTGGCGGAAACATTCGGCCTCACGCTAGAGGAAACCGTAAACGCTACTCGAAAAAACACATTAGAATTGTTTAAAAGCCTAAATAAACCCATATAGACACTTTTTTTCGAATGAAGTCAAAATTTATTTCGCGGATATTGTGTATATGTCAAGCAAAAACTATAGATTTGTGCACTGAAAAGATTGCATATGGGAATTTTTTCGTATTTTGCGGTCGTTTTAGAAGAAGCTAGGCGAATAATTGGAGAGATGCTCGAGTGGTTGAAGAGGCACGCCTGGAAAGCGTGTAAACCCCTAAAGGGTTTCGCGGGTTCGAATCCCGCTCTCTCCGCAGTGGAGAATACCATGAATTAATTAACAATAAAATAAAAACAAATAAGAGAATTATTAATCTTAAAAATTAAACACACAATGAAAAAGTTATTTGCAAAAGCATTCTTGGGTTTATGTGCCCTTGGAACTTCTACCGTAGCATTCGCACAGGATGCGGCTCCAGCAATTGAAGGAGGTATGTATCAAGCATTAAAGACAAAGTTTATCGAAGGTGGTGCCGACTTCATGAGTTTGGTCGCTATCGCTTTGATTTTCGGTTTGGCATTCTGCTTAGAGAGAATTATCTACTTAAACTTGGCTGAGACAAACTCCAGCAAACTGTTGAAAGGTATTGAGGATGCTTTAGACAAAGGTGATGTTGAAGGCGCTAAAGCTATCGCTCGCGACACAAGAGGCCCTATCGCTTCTATCGCTTACCAAGGATTGATGAGAATTGACCAAGGTATTGACGTTGTAGAGAAATCTATCGTTTCTTACGGTGGTGTTCAAGGCGGTCTTTTGGAAAAGAATATGTCTTGGATCACATTGTTTATCGCAATGGCTCCGTCTTTGGGATTCTTGGGTACTGTAGTAGGTATGATCATGGCGTTCGATAAAATCGAGCAAGTTGGTGATATCAGCCCGACGGTTGTAGCAGGTGGTATGAAAGTGGCCTTGATTACTACTGTAGGTGGTTTGATCGTAGCCTTGATTCTTCAGGTATTCTATAACTATTTGTTAAGCAAATTGGAGGCTATTTTGAACCAGATGGAAGATGCTTCTATCTCTTTGCTTGACTTGGTTATCAAATACAACGTCAAATTCAAAAAATAATAACGAATTATGGCAGTTACTAAAATAAGAAAAATATCCAGTTGGACTTTACTGATAAGTTCTATTATCAGTATCATTGTGCTGGGTATGTTTTATGCGGGTGGAGTCGTTGACCCTGCCGCAGAAATGAAAGAACCCATCTATACAGGGTTATTGATTAACTGGACTTCTGTATTGTTCTTCGTGACAATCATCAGTACAGTATTGTTTGCGGTTTGGCAATTCTTGACTTTGCTGAAGACTAACGCTAAATCAGCTATCATGTCTTTGGTAGTATTAGTTTGTTTCGTAGCCGTATTGTTCATCACCTATACAATGGGTGACGCGACTCCTTTAGCAGGCTTGAACGCAGACTCTCAAGTTTACAATACTCCGGGTTGGTTAAAGATCACAGACATGTGGATCATGTCTACAATCGTACTTTTGGTTCTGATCGTAGCATGTGTAGTTTGGGGTTCTGTAAAGAGAATCATGGGTAAATAATAGTAATAACGAACTGATAAAACAAGAAAGAAATGGGTAAGAAAAGAAAGACACCGGGTATCAATGGTTCTTCTTCGGCCGATATCGCTTTCATGTTGCTTATCTTCTTCCTTATTACTACATCAATGGATACAGATAAAGGTTTGGCAAGACGTTTGCCGCCCCCTGTACCTAAAGATCAGAAGAACGATACCGATGTTGACATCAAAAAGAGAAACTTGTTGGTTGTATTGATCAACAGTAATAACCAGATTCTCTGTGGTGATCAATTTGTCGATATCAAGCAATTGAAAGAAAGAATCAAAGAGTTCATTGATAATCCTTACAATGACGAACATAAGCCTGAACGTGTTGAGGCTGATGTTCCATTCTTCGGAAAGATGATGGTAACGAAGAACCACGTAATTTCTTTACAGAATGACCGTGGTACCGAATACCAAGCTTATATCGATGTGCAGAATGAAATCGCGGCTGCTTATAACGAATTGAGAAATAAGGTTTCTAAGGAAAAATTCGGGAAGAATTTCGCTGATTTGGACGAAGAACAACAAAAAGCTGTACAGCAGATTTATCCGCAAAAGATATCAGAAGCTGAACCTAAAAATTATGGAGGTAAAAAGTAATGGGAAAGTTTAGTAAAGCGGGCGGTCGTGAAATGCCCGAATTGAATACATCATCATTACCTGACTTGGTGTTCGCTTTCTTGTTCTTCATCATGATGGTAACATCTATGCGTGAGGTAACATTGAAAGTAGAGTTCCATGCTCCACAAGCTACAGAGCTTCAAAAATTGGAGAAGAAATCTTTGGTTACATTTATCTATGTAGGTAAGCCGACTAGAGATTTGAGAGCGAAGATGGGTTCTGAGACTCGTATCCAGTTGAATGACGCTTTTGCAGAGACTTCGGAAATTCAGGATTATATCGCACAAGAAAAGTCCAGTATGAAAGAAGAGGACCAGCCGTTTATGACAGTTTCTATTAAGGCTGATAAAGAGACCAAGATGGGAACGATCACCGATATCAAGCAGGCTCTTCGTGAGGCATACGCATTGAAGATTAGTTATTCCGCAGCACAACGTGTAGAGTAATAATTATTCAGATATAGCATTATAAAAAGGGGCGGGATTTATTTCCCGCCCCTTTTTTATTCCACTCCATAAACGTTTTGGTGAATAATGGTCTTAACTCGCTCAAAAGATTGCTCAAGATCAAGTTTCCCATGAGTCATCAAACGCATTTCTAAAAATGCCTCTCCCTTACGATAGGGAGGTTGGAAATATACATGGTGATCCAAGACAAACCCCAGACGTTCATAAAAACCGATTCTACGTTTACTCATCTCCTCTGTCGGCATCTCTACCTCTAAGACAACCGGATCTTCGTGGAGAGCTAAAAAACTTGTCATTGCTTTCGCTCCGATTCCTCCGTTACGAGCGGACTCGTCGATTGCGAAATGCTCCGCATAAACAAAGCCCTCAAATTGCCATCCCGTAATGAAACCCACATAAATACCATCCCGTAGCAAGGCATACATCTCGAAACGGCTATCTTCCTCCAAAAGCTTACGTACCAAAGAGAAATCACGACGTTCTTCCTCGGGGAAAGAACTAGTATATGTTTTCTCTACTAGATCCAATAAAGGATCGGCTATCTCCCGGACAGGCTTACTAATTATTACATGATCTTCGCTCATAAAAAAAATACTTAATAATTGAATAAAGAATGCTTACAAAATCAAAATAATCTACCATAATCTTTAGATGATTATAAGATTATCATTATATTTGTATTAAATATGAAAGATATAATCTAACAGTAATACAAATATACTGAATATATGGCACATCATCAACTAGATGAACTGGACGAGAAGATACTTAAACTAATCATCGGCAATGCGCGTATGCCATTTTTGGAAGTAGCGAGGGAATGTAACGTATCCGGAGCGGCTATTCATCAACGCATACAAAAGCTGACTAATTTAGGGGTTATCAAAGGTTCAGAATTCATCGTGGATAACACAAAAGTTGGGTATGAAACTTGCGCATATATGGGGTTATTCCTAAAGTCTCCCGGACAATTTCCAAGCGTTACCGAAGCGCTGTTGCAGATACCGGAAGTCGTGGAATGCCATTATACAACGGGGCAATACGACCTGTTTATAAAAATATACGCAAAGAACAACCAGCATTTGCTAAGCATCATCCACAACAAGCTTCAACCATTGGGCTTGGCTCGCACCGAATCGCTTATATCCTTTAAGGAGGCATTCAAAAGGCAAATTCCTATTGATCTGGACGACGATTAAACAAAGGAAGCTATATAAGAAAAGGGTCCGTAATCCGGTTGAAACCGGTTACGAACCCTTTTTATCATGATCACTAAGCGCTATTAGAACTCAGCGTTATTCGGTGTACGCGGGAAAGGTATTACGTCACGGATATTTCCCATACCCGTAACGAACAACAAAAGACGCTCAAAGCCCAAACCGAAACCAGAGTGAGGCACCGTACCAAAACGGCGAGTATCTAAGTACCACCACATATCCTTCATCGGGATGCCCAACTCATCAATACGAGTCATTAGCTTATCATAGTCGGCCTCACGCTCGGAACCGCCGATGATCTCTCCGATCTTCGGGAACAATACGTCCATGGCACGCACCGTCTTTCCATCCTCGTTTTGCTTCATATAGAAAGCCTTGATCTCTTTCGGGTAATCCGTTAAAATTACCGGACGTTTGAAGTGATCCTCCACCAAGAAACGTTCATGCTCGGAAGCCAAATCTACCCCCCAATAAACAGGGAACTCAAATTTATGTCCTTTAGCGACAGCCTCTTCCAATATCTTGATTCCTTCAGTGTACGGCAAGCGAACGAATGAGTCTTTCAAGACCCCTTCCAGACGAGCGATCAATTCCTTATCGAACATATCGTTCAAGAACTTGATATCCTCCATACAGTTATCCAACGCCCATTGTACGCAATATTTAATGAACTCCTCGGCCAACTCCATGTTGTCCGTGATATCATTAAAAGCGACTTCCGGCTCAATCATCCAGAATTCCGCCAAATGACGAGGCGTATTTGAGTTCTCCGCACGGAACGTAGGGCCAAACGTATAAATCTGTCCCAAGGCTGTAGCTGCCAACTCACCCTCCAACTGTCCGGAAACCGTCAAGCTAGCCTGCTTGCCGAAGAAATCGTCCTCATAAATGATAGAGCCGTTCTCATCCTTTTTCAAGTCGTACAAATTCTTGGTAGTAACTTGGAACATCTGTCCGGCACCCTCACAGTCGGAAGCCGTGATGATCGGCGTATGGAAATAGAAAAAGCCTCTATCATGGAAAAACTTATGGATAGCGTAAGCCATATTATGACGAATACGGAATACCGCTCCAAATGTATTCGTACGAGGACGCAAATGAGCGATCTCACGCAAAAACTCCATGGAGTGTCCTTTTTTCTGCAATGGATAAGTAGCTGGATCAGCCGTACCGAAGATCTCAATCTCGGTAGCCTGTATCTCTACATTTTGCCCCTTACCTTGGGATTGTGTCAAGATACCATTTACGCTGATACTAGCTCCCGTGGTAATCGGTTTCAAGAACTCATCACCCAATTTATCTACATCCACAACGATCTGAACATTATTAATTGTAGAACCGTCATTCAAGGCGATAAAATTCACCTGTTTGCTACCACGGCGGGTACGTACCCATCCTTTCACATTCACGGTAGTACCGAAAGCGTCGCTTTTCAGCACGTCTACAATTTTTGTTCGTTTAATTGTTTCCATCTGTATCGTTTTTTGTTATTCGAAAGCTCCCATCCTAAGAGCGTTCACTTCCCTTTCATTTAAGTAACGCCATTTACCGCGGCCTAAGTTCTTCTTAGTCAAACCGGCGAAATAAACACGATCCAATTTCGTCACATGATATCCCAACGATTCGAAAATACGGCGCACGATACGGTTACGGCCGGAATGGATCTCGATACCCACTTGGCTCTTATCGTCCTCGCTAGCATAGCTGATAGCGTCCGCATGGATCTCTCCATCCTCAAGCTCAAGGCCGTTGGCGATTTTCTCCATATCCTCGATAGCCACGTTCTTATCCAACCACACATGGTAGATCTTCTTCTTCTTGAAAGATGGGTGAGTCAATTTAGAAGCTAAATCACCATCGTTCGTCAATAACAAGACACCTGTCGTATTACGGTCCAAGCGGCCTACCGGATAAATACGTTCTTGGCAAGCGTTCTTCACCAAATCCATCACCGTCAAGCGCTCTTGGGGATCATCAGAAGTAGTTACGCAATTCTTCGGCTTGTTCAATACGATATACACCTTGCTCTCGATCTGAACCGGCTTCTCGTTAAATGTAACAACATCTTGACGAGTAATCTTAGTACCCAATTCCGTTACCACGACATCATTAACCTTAACAGCCCCTTTCTGGATAAACTCATCCGCCTCACGACGAGAGCAAACACCAGCGTTAGACAAGAATTTGTTCAAGCGGATCGGTTCGTTCGGGTCCGCCAAGACTTCCTTATACTTGATCTGTTTCGGACGCATGTTGTAACCCTGCTGTCTTTGGAACCCCCCTCCTCCACTGGGACGGCGATTATTATTGTAAGAAGGACGGCGATTATTTCCATATCCACCACCCCCTTGACGATTACCGCCATAAGAGTTATCGTTACCATACGAACGTCTGGGTGCGTAACCGTCCCCGCCGCTTGAACGTGAATCATTGTAATCAACCCGGGTATCACCTACTCTAGGTCTTCTTTTCTTCATACCATCCGCAGACATTCCCTCTCCGGAAGGACTAGCGGAATAAGCCTTTGCCGGGCCATCATAATTCGGACGAGACGGACGATTGTATTGTCCTCCCCCATTCCCATACGACGGGCGGTTATTTCCATAAGACGAGCGGCCGCTGTTGTAGCCACCTTCACGGTTGTTGCCATAAGACGGGCGATTATTTCCATACCCACCTTCGCGATTGTTGCCATAAGATGGACGACTATTACCATAGCCCCCCTCACGGTTGTTGCCATACCCGCCTTCACGGTTATTATCGTAAGAACGCGGACGGCTCGGACGATCCCCGTATGAAGGACGGTTATTTTCTCCATAAGACCGATACGGTCTACGTTCATAGCTACCCTCAGGTCTATTATACCCCTGATTGTAAGGTCTTCTTTCACCTTCTTGGTCTGTGTTTTCCCGTCTGATACTTGGTATCACTTTTTTTGGACGCGGTTGAGATTCATCTCTTTCTTCTGTACTCATTTGTTATAAATTAAACAATGGTTAAAAACTTGGTAGCCTCACGGCTACCTGTATTATCACTAAATTCCTGTATAATTATGAGGCGTTATAGCCCTTAATTCATCTTTAATCCGGTCGCTAACATTCAAGGTTTCGATAAACTCCTTGATAGATTGCTCCGTAACAGTCTGGTTCGTACGTGTCAAAGCTTTTAATGCCTCGTAAGGCTTCGGATAACCCTCACGGCGTAAGACCGTCTGGATACCCTCGGCTACCACAGCCCAGCAATTATTCAAATCCCTACTTAGGGCGCTCTCGTTCAATAACAATTTACCCAAGCCTTTTGTTAAGCTCTTGAAGGCAATTTCTATATGTGCCAAAGGCACGCCTACGTTTCTCAACACGGTAGAATCCGTCAAGTCTCTTTGTAAACGAGATACCGGCAATTTCGTAGCCAAATGCTCTAAAATAGCGTTAGCGATCCCTAGATTACCCTCAGCGTTCTCGAAATCAATCGGGTTCACCTTATGTGGCATAGCAGACGAACCGATCTCACCCGCCTTGATCTTTTGCTTGAAATACTCCATGGAGATATATTGCCAGAAGTCACGATTCAAGTCGATCAAGATCGTATTGATACGCTTCAAGCCATCGAAGATCGCTGCCAGATTATCATAATTAGAGATCTGGGTAGTCCACTCCTCACGCTTCAAGCCTAACACCTCACTAACGAACTTGTTACCGAATGCCCTCCAATCATATTCCGGATACGCTACATGATGCGCATTGAAGTTTCCTGTAGCGCCACCGAATTTAGCGGAGATAGGAACGGCCTTTAATAATGCCAACTGTTGCTCCAAACGGTAAACAAAAACCATCACCTCCTTACCCAAACGAGTCGGAGATGCCGGTTGCCCATGTGTCTTAGCCAACATCGGGATATCCATCCATTCCTCGGCGTATTTTTTCAAGGCACCGATCACCTCTTCCAAACCCGGATAATAAACCTCTTGCAAAGCGTCCTTGATCGATAAAGGCACAGATGTGTTATTAATATCCTGAGAAGTCAATCCAAAATGAATAAACTCGTGGTATTTCTCCGCAAGGAAATGATTTGTTTTTTCCTTAATAAAGTACTCCACCGCTTTCACATCGTGGTTTGTCACGCTCTCGATCTCCTTCACTCGTAAAGCGTCCTCCTCCGTAAACTCCTGATAAATCTTCCGGAGCCCCTTTTTTACTTCCGCCGCATTTAACTCGCTCAATTGCGGAAGAAACTCAGATAGAGTAATAAAATACTCGATCTCAACTCGCACCCTATACTTGATAAGTGCGTATTCTGAAAAATAAGCCGCCAGATTCTCAGCCTTATTCCTGTATCGCCCATCCACGGGCGAAATAGCAGTCAGTGTCGATAATACCATATACATTATTAATATAGAGTCGCAAAGTTAAGTCTTTTCCATTGAATAATAAGGTAAGCAATCGTTATTTTTAACTAAATGCCCCGTTTTTAGGACCATCAGACACTTACGCAGCCACATCCAAACAAAATTCATATTCATCCACATTTTTTCGTCAAAAAGTTTGGTGGTAATAAAAAAAGCCGTATCTTTGCAGCGCTTTAGAGAGATAAAGCGAACGAAAAATAAGTTTAAAGGGCGTTTAGCTCAGCTGGTTCAGAGCATCTGCCTTACAAGCAGAGGGTCGGCGGTTCGAATCCGTCAACGCCCACAGAAAATAGAATCTGTTAATCTAATGATTAACAGACTTTTTTATTTATTCTCAACCGCACATTCACGCTTACTTCTGCTTTCGAGACAGAGGAACAGCTATCAGACGATCTAACGAGAATTTTCCGGGTCCCGTTATATACATCAGGATAAAAACCACCAAATAAATGAATGCTAACTCTTTCAAAGAAAATGGGTCATTCCCATGGATGACGAAAAAAGCCATTCCCATGGTAAAAATCATGGGGATCATCGCAAGCCGATAAAGGGCCCCGAATATAAAACCGATGGAGCAAGCAAGCTCCCCAAATATCGCAAGGCCCAAAGATATTGAATGCCCTACACCTAACGGATCAGGAAATGAGGCCGACATACTATCGAAATTTGTCCACTTTTGCATCCCATGAGATAATAGTAATCCACCGAAAAGCAAACGAAGCGCCAACAATAGTAATGAAATAGCCGTTCCATCCGGCTTCATTGGAAAAAGAAATTTGTAAATTACTGACATACTCTTCTGTTTTTAATCTTATCATTCTGTCTTTCTGATTATAAAACAAAATCAAGTTAAGGTTAGTTCAGTAAATATCCGTTTATAATCGGGGCTAAACTAAAAAAGCCCCCTTGATTTTTCAATCAAAGAGACTTCCTTTCCTTCGTGACCCGGGTGGGACTCAAACCCACGACCTTCAGAACCGGAATCTGACGCTCTATTCAACTAAGCTACCGAGCCAAAGACTGCGCAAAAGTACATATAATATCTTATTTAAACAAGTACAGGATAGAAATATTTCACTTCTGATATTTTGCATATAAGTCTTTTGTATATTCTGCCATTTTGCAAATAAAAACGATCATATTCTTGTTATTTTGCCATTAATCATTATCTTTGCCGCACATATTTCACAAACACAAAGTACAACAAGTATATGAGCTATCTTATTAAACCCGCAGGGTATAAAGCCTTACTTAACTTATCCCAGACTGAAATGGGAATCAAGAAGATCAAGGACTTTTTCCAGCAAAACCTCTCATCCGAGCTACGCCTAAGGCGCGTAACCGCACCTTTATTCGTACTTAAGGGCATGGGTATCAATGATGATCTTAACGGGACCGAGCGAGCCGTCACTTTTCCTATCAAGGATTTAAACGACTCTAAAGCAGAGATCGTACACTCACTCGCCAAATGGAAACGACTGACACTCGCCGATTATCACATTGAAGAAGGTTACGGTATTTACACCGACATGAACGCCATCCGCTCAGACGAGGAGCTAGGTAATTTACACTCTTTATACGTGGACCAATGGGACTGGGAACGTGTAATGAGCGAAAGCGAACATAATATCGATTTCCTCAAGGAAATCGTCCGTCGCATATATGCCGCTATGGTCCGTACCGAATATTTAGTTTACGAGATGTTTCCTCAAATCCGCCCGACGCTCCCCCAACAGATTCATTTCATCCATTCCGAGGATTTGTTACAAAAATATCCTACCTTTACACCGAAAGAGCGGGAAGACGCTATCACCAAGGAATACGGGGCCGTATTCATTATCGGTATCGGATGCTCGCTAAGCAATGGGGAGAAGCATGACGGACGTGCTCCGGACTACGATGATTGGTCTACGATCGCCGAGAACGGACAAACCGGATTGAACGGGGATTTATTGGTTTGGGATGATGTACTAAACCGTTCTATGGAACTATCCTCTATGGGTATCCGCGTCAATAAGGAAGCCTTGCTACGCCAGTTGGATATTTGCAAAGCCGGGGAGAAAAAGGAACTATATTTCCACAAACGCCTCTTGAGCGGTGAACTTCCGCAAAGTATCGGCGGTGGTATCGGACAAAGCCGGTTGTGTATGTTCTATCTTCGTAAGGCCCATATCGGAGAGATACAGGCAAGTATCTGGCCGGAGGAGATGCGCAAGGAAGCACGTGCGGCTGGAATGATGCTTATTTAGTTAACAGCCAACTATTATATTATGGATGTAAAGATTGAAGAAAGCTGGAAAAAACGGTTAGCCGACGAGTTTGAAAAAGATTATTTCAAGCAATTGACCGATTTCGTTAAACAAGAATACCGCCAAGGTACTGTTTATCCTCCCGGTCCTTATATGTTCAACGCTTTTGAGCACTGCCCGTTCGATAAAGTGAAGGTCGTTATCCTCGGCCAAGATCCTTATCACGAGCCGGGACAGGCGCACGGACTTTGTTTCTCCGTGCAGGATGGGGTACCTTTCCCCCCTTCCCTCATCAATATATTCAAAGAAATACAAGATGATCTAGGGCATCCGGTTCCAACAACTGGCAATTTGATTCGTTGGGCAGATCAAGGCGTATTATTGCTAAATGCCACTCTCACAGTACGAGCGCATCAAGCCGGTTCCCATCAAAATAGAGGTTGGGAGACCTTTACTGATGCTGTTATTCATCGTCTGGCGGCTGAAAGAAGCCATATCGTTTACATATTATGGGGTTCCTACGCACAAAGGAAAGGTGCTTTCATCGATTCATCCCGTAATCTGGTTCTTAAATCAGCTCATCCGTCCCCACTTTCCGCTTACCGGGGATTCTTCGGAAACAAGCATTTCAGCAAAGCCAATGATTATTTAATCGCAACTGGGCAAACCCCCATCAAATGGGGCGAGAATTAAAAATTGAGAATTGAGAATTATTGGATTGTGTAACTTTAATTTTCAATTCTCAATTCTCAATTTTCAATTATTAATACCACTGCTGTCCATCCCTATAATTACTTCTCTTATCATACTTCAAATCTTTCAATAAAGCAGAGCTTACAGCGATACTGAATGTATAGGATTTATAAGGACCGACCGGAACGAAACTAGCCGTCATTTGCCAGCAGTGCAAGTTACGAGTTACGTTACAAGTCATATAAGAGATCTTCTTAGCGTCAAAATCATAAGTAGCGTTAAAGTTAAAACGCCAGTTCTTTGTCGGCTGGATATTTCCGTTAAAGCTCAAAGAGTGAGTCAAGGCGTAATCATACTCCAGTTTAGAACGATTAAAATCACCATACCGCAAGCTCAAACCATAACTAAACGAGAGGCTCCAAGGAATCTTGGAAATTAAATAGCCATCGGCATCTGTCTCACCGGTCTCTTTCTTTTTGCCCAACAGACGGCCACCACTTTCCTTATTCTCGCCCTCTCCTTCTCCATCCGGGTTCAATCCATCCGGATCTGCATTCGGATCCGTGGAAGCCGATTGATTCCCGGATTTATCCGATGAGCTATCACCTCCTCCAAACAACTTCTTGAACGTATCATTATTAAATGTATAAGAAAAACTGGTGCTAGTCCCTCTCAAACGGCCAATACCCTTGCCTGCTTTCCAACGGGGAATATCGACACGATGCCCATTCTCATCGTACGTATAGGTATCGAACTGACCATTCAAGTTCAACGTATAACTCTTGGATAATTTCAAACGTAAACCGACACTCAAGTCACTCCACTTAAATGAATCCGCCGCCATATTATAACTCATGCCTAACGACAGCTTATCGATCAGACTAATTTTCTTGAATCCAGTAGAGTCCTTATCCGAACGCACCTTCATCTCGATATTGTTATTTACGTCAAAACTGATATTTCCTTGTTTTCCCGTTCCCGGAACGCCATACATATTATGAGCGAACGGAGAATACGTATATTCACGATCCTCACCATTCGCGTCTTGATATACATAAGTCTCATAAAAACCAAAACGAGAAGAAGCGAAGTCCGGCTGGGCGCTTACCGTAATAGACGGCTCGAAGCGGTGACGGATCATCTCAACCTTATTACCCAAGAATGGCAACGGTTTATAAAAACCATACAAGGTAGTAGACGCAGAGATAGAAGCGTTAAAATCGTAAATACGATAAAAACCATACGTAGTGTCGCGGGCTACCAAAGCCTGTTTCTGCGTATCATATTCCTGTTCGATCTTGCTGGTGTACCAACGTTCCTTATAATTGAAAGAGGGAGAAATATTCAAGTACTTGAGCACGGAGAATGTAGCGCTTACCGGAATCGAGTGCTGCATAGCATTCTGCCAATCTTTGATCAAATTCGATTTGAATAATAAGTTTTCTTTTGTCGTTATACTATTACTAAACGTACCGGAATAACTCATGGAGATCTTCTCGTACCAACGCTCCTTCCCGACCGGATGTTTCCGCTTGAAAGGGAAGATACGACTCATCGTAACCGTCATGCTAGGCAAGGTCACGGCGATAGAAGAATCACGGGTCGTCTGGTTTATACTCATCGTACCGGAGATCGTGAACGGGTTATTCGGGAAACGTTTCGTTACGTTGATGGATGAACTCTTCGTATTCTGGTTCACATCGGCATATCCATTCGCATTCGGGTATAAACTGTTCTGATTATTACGGTCATACGAAGAGGTCGAGAAGTTTACGCTCGCCGAGAAAGACAGATAAGGATTCGCCTTAGGGTCTTGCGTATGCGTCCAGTTAACCTTGAAGTCCTTGGATAAATTATAGTCTGGCAAGCCCTTATCTCCCAATTTCGTCACCAAATAAGAAGCATTAAAACTGCCCGAGAATTTATAACGTTTGCGGTAAGCCGACTTGGCCGACAATCCCCAAGATCCCTTGGTATAAATCTCTCCCAACAAAGCCAAGTCCATATAATCGCTCAAGGCGAAATAATATCCACCGTCACGCAAGAAGAAACCTCTGGTAGACTCGTCTCCGAAAGTCGGCATAATAATACCGGATGAATACGTACTCGAGAACGGGAAGAAACAGAAAGGTAACCCGATCGGATACAACGGCACGTCCTCCAAGACCAGATAGACCGGACCCGTTACGATATTCTTTTTCGGGCGCACCTTCGCTTTCGTCATCTGGATGTAAAAGTGAGGATGCTCATGCTCGTCGCAGGTCGTATACTTACCACCCACCATGTTCAAGATATCCCCTTCCATCTTTTTCGTTCGCCCGGCGGTAACATACCCTTCGCCCTGCTGGGTAATCACGTCCGTGATATATCCTTTCTTGGTACCAAAATTATACCGCATCGTCTTCGACTCATACTGCTGATCGCCCTCCTTAAACAACGGATAGCCAAACTCCTGCCCGATAGAGTCGAGTCCAAACTTAGCGAACACGATGCTACTATCCATATTCATCTCAATCAATTCGGACTGCAGCTCGATATTCTGGTATTTGACATCGCCTTCCCCGTAAAGATATGCCCAGTTGCCAGCCGTCATCACGATAGAATCGGTCGCTTGATAACTGACCGGAGCATCTAGCCCGGTCTGCTTTTCTGGAATCGAATCTCCCGCTAACGTTGTACTATCCGTAGGAGCCACCAAGAGAGAATCAGTCTGCGCCAAGCTATCGGCAGGAGCGACAATCTCCTGCGCCTGCACGCCCAAGCCTCCCAAGAGGAAAACGAATAGAATGATTAGGACTCTATATATCAAAAACATTACTTCGTTCTTTGCAGTGTGTTACAGCGTACAAATGTATAATAAATAAACGAGCCCTTATGCTTTTATTCCCCTAAAAAGAGTTTACACCAGTGTTCAAACTGCTCAACTGTCTCATTTCCATACTTGGATAAGCTCTGTTTTATCTTATCAGCCGGTTTCTCTTTCGTCAATTTAGTCTTGCTAAAGAATTTATCAGCGAAACAGATCAATTGTTCTTCCAATGACACGGGACGCATATCCCGATGTGGAACAGGCAGGTTCCGCTCCTCGATCATGGCAAGCGAAAGCCCCGTTCCCGTATGCCTCTCGCAAACTAAGGCGTGGCGAGGATACCCCTCTTTCCGCATTAAATCGGCTCCCAGATAGCCATGACAGATATAATCGGCCTCCCCATGGCAATCGATATCTGGAGCGTTACACAAAAAGATCCCTATGTCATGCAACATCGCCGCTTCCTCAATAAAAGTCAGATCCAGATTCATCTCCGGATGCAAACGGGCCAATGCTAATGCCTTATCCGCCACGCTGCGGCTATGAGTCACCAAAATCCGGTAGGCATCCGAACTTTCCGGATAATATTTCTTTATTATATCAAGAGGTTTCATCCTATTTATTTTTTTGCGAGACAAAAATAAACAATCTCTCTCACATATACTACTTCTCATCACTGATACCCCTGAAACCAATTGCCCAGTTTCAAATCTTTTATATCCGCACCTGTTTCCCGTTCGCCTCTCAAATACTCAGAGAAGTAATCGACCATCCGCCAATAATAATATTCATTATAGTCATCAAAATGATGGCGTTTTCCCGGTACGATCAACATATCAAAGCGTTTGCCTGCCTTGATCAACTCGTCCACGACAACAATGGTATTCGCCGGATGCACATTATTATCGATATCGCCATGGATCAATAACAGATGGCCTTTCAAATTCCTCGCCAATTCCTGATTGGTCGGGATGCGAATATCGAACGAGATATTTCCCATATCATCCGTGATCTCCTTTACCCCATGATGTTTCTCTCCCCACCACCGGTTATAAATGTTATTGTCATGATTGCCGGCACAAGATACCGCCACCTTAAAGAAATCCGGATAAAGGAGCATAGCCGCTGTAGACATGAAACCGCCACCGGAGTGTCCGTGTATGCCGACCCGGTTGATATCCATGAATTTATAACGAGCGCACAACTGCTCGATAGCTACTTTATGATCCGCCATCGGATAATCACGCAAATTTCCATATCCATAATTATGATACCACTTGGAGCGACTGGGATGCCCTCCCCTATGTCCCATGCACACCACGACAAATCCGGCTTGCGCCAAACGATCCGTACGAGGATTCATCGGGATGTAGCGAAAGAAAGTTCCCTCCTGTTGCGGTCCGGGGTATACATAGTTAATGACCGGATATACTTTCGTGGAATCAAAATCAAAAGGCTTATACATGACACCATACAAATCGGTCACCCCGTCGGCCGCCTTTACCGAAAAAGGCTCAGGGAATTTATAACCTGCCATGAATAATTGGGAGAAGTCACTCTCCTCCAAGGTCATCAATCGGTTACCTTGGTTATCATACAATGCCGTAGCCGGGATCGTATTGACACGAGAATAGTTATCCACGATATATCGCATGGATTTATCCATAGAGACCAGGTGGAAATAATCGCCCGGAGTAATCAGCTTTAAGCCCGAACCATCCAGATTCACCCGGTACAAATGCTCGTAATAAGGAGTCGTATCTCCCTTTTCCCGGGCATTCGCCTTGAAGTAAACGACTCGATTCTTACTGTCCACGTCTACGATTGCGTCCACATGCCAAGGTCCTTTGGTGATACGGTTTTTCAAATTTCCTTGCGCATCATATAGATACAGATGCGCCCAACCATCCCGTTCGCTCCAATGGATCAATTCCTTACCATTATCGGTCATCGCTAGCGGGCGGGTTTCCATAGAAGTATTTAGACGTTCCTCAATGATCGCTTTTACCGAATCCTCCCCGATCGTATACGAACAGATATCCACCCGTTTCATATCCCGGCTGACACGGGTCAAATAGAAGGTCTGGTTATCTCCCAACCAGATCGAGTTCCGAGTGAGTCCCATACGCTCCTTATCCGGCTTGGAGGCTAGATTGATTATTTGATCTTTAAAACAATCCACCCGGATTTCTTTCCGCTTTCCGGCATTTTCCAAATCAAAGAGATATAAATGAACGATTGGAGAACCCGCCTCTCCCGGCATCTGATATTTATAGGTCTCAAGTGTAGGACGAGGTTTGGCGATCGAGTTAATCACCCATAAATCTTGCACTGCACGTTGATCCGACAAAGTTGCGGCGAAATAACGACCATCGGGAGACCAGTTCCCCATTACATATTTCCGCTTATGGTCACATAAAGTATCGGTATTCAAGAAGGTCCGGGGCATACCAAAGCCAAAATCTTTTTCGCCATCCGTAGTCAAGGCGATCTCAGATATCGTCTTATCCTCCGGATTCTTCACGGCCTTCTCATAATCCTCATAACTCATGACATACAGGTTCAAATCTTTCGCGAAGACGACCCGCTTTTTATCCGGCGATATATTCGCCCAACGGATTTTAGCAGGAATCTCGTCTTTCGTAATCCGAGTCAACCGGGAGGACGGATAATCATACGAGAAAAAATAGTTCCCGTTCGTACCCTTTATCGAGAAAGTAAACGTGCGATCATCTTCCTTTAAGCGTAAATCTTCGATAGGAAGTTGTTGTCCGGTAAAAGGCTCTCTCACGATCTCGCTTATCTGTGCCGCCAACTCATCCCGATCGAATAATAATCGTTTATTTCTCGAATCGGGGTCCACCAGATACCAGTTTGTCCCCTCACTCGTCTTATACTCGTACCAGAATTTGTCACTATTATTAAAATAATTGGGGGTAAGGGTATAAGAGAAAAGTAACTGTTCCGCATTCGACGGGGCGAAACGGCGTGCTTGCGTATATTCCGGTAGGACATCTTGCGCATAGGTTAAAGACGCCCATGATAAACTCAAGAAGGCTACCGCATAAAAAAGTGTTTTTACATTCATATTCTTAGTATTGTCTGTTATTCGCCTCAAAAGTATAAACTTTCTGTGAAAAACATTTCGTACTTTTGCGGTTAGTATACAGTTATTATATATGTAATGAAACAGATCTTTATATTTCTAGTCATACTTTTTAGCCTGACGCCAACGGTCTATTCACAAAACGCCCCGTTAAAGCTAGGTGCCGAGCGGATGGATGTCGTCACTCGTTTACTGAAGGGCAAGCGGGTAGGATTAGTGGTCAACCAGACTTCCATTTTGGAAAAGCGGCAGATTCATTTATTAGATGCGCTAGTAGCGGAAGGCGTAGACGTTAAGAAGGTGTTCGCTCCGGAACATGGATTCCGGGGAACCGGTGATGCCGGAGAGGAGATAAAAGACAGCCGGGACTTGAAAACAGGCATCCCCATCATCTCTATTTATGGGAAAAACAAGAAACCGTCCGCCGAGCAACTGGATGACCTCGACGTGATTGTTTTCGATATACAAGATGTAGGTGCCCGTTTCTATACCTATATCAGCACGATGCATTACGTGATGGAAGCCTGCGCCGAAAACAACAAAGAGTTTATCGTGTTGGACCGCCCGAACCCGAATGACTTCGTAGACGGACCGATCCGCCAGAAAGGATTCGAGTCTTTCGTCGGTGTCGATCCGCTCCCGATCTTGCACGGCTTGACCGTAGGAGAATTGGCATGGATGATCAATAAGGAAGGCTGGCTGAAAAGTACGCCCGATACCTGTCGGTTAAAGATCGTAAAGATGGAGAATTGGAAACACGGAGATCCCTATTGGTTGCCGGTCAAGCCCTCTCCGAACCTCCCGAATGACCAGTCTATCCGCCTGTATCCGTCGCTTTGCTTTTTTGAGGCTACGAACGTTAGCGTGGGAAGAGGAACCTATTATCCGTTTCAAGTACTAGGTTTCCCGGATCCTAAATACGGGAATTTCACTTTTACCCCGACCTCCTTGCCCGGATTCGATACCAATCCCTTGCAAAAGGATAAAGTATGTTACGGCATCGATCTGCGGGAATATCCGTTCGAAGGAGGATTAACCTTGCGATTCTTCCTCGACTTCTACAATAAAGCGGGAAAGGATCAAGCCTTTTTCTTCTCCCGTCCGAACTGGTTCGATTTATTGGCAGGCACGAAGCAGCTCCGCTACCAGATCGTAAGGGGCTTATCCGAGAAAGAGATCCGGGAAAGTTGGAAACCCGAGCTAGATCAATACAAGGCCATGCGTAAAAAGTATTTACTTTATCCCGACTATCCTACTCAAAATAAAAAATAAGAACGAATGAATTATTGGGAATCGCATACCCAAGTCGCCGTACGTTTCCGCCGATTCGACCGGAAACGTTACGCCGCGTTCCGGAGTATGCACAAAGTCATTAACATTGGAGTCGTAACAGCAAGTACGCTACTATTCGCCCTGCCCGACACGGCGCAAGCCCAAAAGGTAATCGAGCCTAACCGGACCGGCGAGGAAGCTTCCGTAGAGCTGGAAGAGGTAGAAGTTACCGCCTCCCGTGCGCCTATCGCACGGAATCAAGCGACCAAGATCGTGACAGTCATTCCCGCCCGTGAGATCGCGGCGGCACCTGTCACCAGTATCCAAGATCTTTTAGAATATGCCGCGGGAATAGACGTCCGGCAACGAGGAGAAGGAGGCACCCAAGCCGATATCTCCATCCGGGGAGGGACGTTCGACCAAATAGCGGTTCTCTTAAACGGGGTCAACCTCTCCAACCCACAAACCGGCCATTATAGTTTTGACCTCCCGGTGAATCTCTCGGACATAGAGCGCATCGAGGTGGTATCCGGCCCTTCTTCCCGTATATTCGGGGCCAGCGCTTTCGCCGGAGCGATCAATATCATCACGAAAACAGGAAAAGAGAACAGGATCTCGACCGACAATTACGCTGGAATGCATAAGCTCTGGAAACTGGAAGCTGCCATCAATCACGCGACCACTCATTTCGGACAGCGCCTTTCCACAGGGTATGCCTCGTCCGGAGGGTATATAGACAATACAGACTTCAAACAATTAAATCTTTTTTGGCAATCGGAACTTAAAAGCGAGGAGGCCGATTTCCAATTCCAAGCCGGATACAACGACAAAGGTTATGGAGCGAATAGCTTCTACTCCGCTTCCTATCCCAACCAATACGACAAGACTCGCCGCTTCTTCCTCTCCGCCGGAGGAGAAACACATGGCAAAATCAAGTTCACCCCCAAGGTATACTGGACCCGACATTTCGACCGGTACGAGTTGTTCCGTAGCGATCCCGCCGATTGGTATACCGGGCATAATTACCATGAGACGGAAGTATTCGGAGCCAACCTCAACGCCACGACACAGTGGAAACTAGGAAGAACCAGTATGGGCGTGGAATTCCGAAACGAGGGAGTAAGGAGTAACGTATTAGGCAAGCCGATGAAGGAACCGCAGGATGTTCCTTTCGAGAAAGAGGGGCAATATCTAAAAAGCGATAACCGAAGTAACATCAGCTACTTTCTTGAGCATAACGTATTATTACGCCGCTTCACGTTGTCAGTCGGGGTCTTGGCAAACTATAATTCGGCCTTAAACGAAGGGATTCATTTCTATCCGGGAATAGATGCCAGTTACCGTATCGGGGACAATTTCCGTCTGTATGGGAGCTGGAACCGGGCATTGCGTATGCCGACTTTCACCGATCTTTATTATGAGGGTAAGACGAATAAAGGAAATCCGGACCTAAAACCGGAGGAAAGCGAGGCATTCGAGGTCGGACTGAAATACAACACTTACTTCCTCCGGGCTCATATAGCCGGCTTTTACCGAAAAGGCAAGAACATGATCGATTGGGTGAAAGAGAAACCGGAAGATATCTGGGAAAGCCAAAATCTGACAAAAGTCGATAACCTTGGTTTCGAGACTAACCTGAGTTTATTACCGAGGGAACTGGGCAACGAACGGTTCTTTATCCGGAAAATAGAACTGGGATATGCGTTTATCCATCAAGACAAGGATAGTGAGGGGTATATATCGAATTATGCGTTAGATTATCTGAAGCACAAGTTCACGGCTCAATTAAGCCATTCTATCTGGAAAGGTTTTTCGGCCACTTGGTATGTCCGTTGGCAAGACCGGGCAGGTAGTTATACTAAATACGAGAATCTTAAGCCGGCTTATGAGGAACCTTACGCTCCTTATTGCTTAGTAGATATGAAAGTAAATTGGGAATATCAGCGGTTAAATCTATATGCGGAGTTAAATAATCTGCTCAATTCCACTTATTATGATCTGGGAAATATCCCCCAACCGGGTATTTGGTTTAAAGCAGGATTCCGTTATAGTTTCAAATATTAATACCCAGTTGTAGAGACGGGGCACGCCCCAGTCTCTACAACTGGGTGATTTTATTTTTGCTTTTTGATCACCAACAACTTATCATTATTGGTCCCGAACAAAGCGATTTCCGAAACAGGAGCCGCCTCACCCTGTGCCTCAAAGCGCACCACCTTATTAAGCGCTTCCAGCAACTCACGTTCGCCGCTCATATCCGGGCAAGCCATTCGGGTAGTCGCTACCTGTGGGAACTTAATGATATTTTTATAAGCATCATTATATTCGATCTTCCCCATCAACCGATTGCAACCGGCATTTCCCGAAAGCCCTTGACGAGCCACGTCGAACACCAAAACCTGATGAGTCTCCTCGGGATTCAACGTCTTACCGTTCATCTCCACGACACCCCATTCACCATCCAGATCCGAGAAAGAAGCTACCACAGCTTTCTTGGATTTACAGCCGGCGAACAAACCGACGCCTACCAAAAGCAGGCAAATATAAAAAAGACCTTTTCTCATTAATTTCTCTCCAATACTAATAATACATTACCATCTTGGTCTACCAACAACATCTCATTCTCATCTTTTCCGGCCTTCACGGAACGAACCTGATCCATCGATTGAAGCACGCTCGTCTCCAAATCCATATTCGGACAAGCCATCATCGTCGTAGCGCCCGGAGCGATCGTAATAGAAGATACATCTTCCGGATCTAACGTGATCGTCGTATTGAATAAATTACAGCCTGTATTTCCATGTAATTTCTTCTCAGCCATATTGAAGTCCATCTGCGGCAGGCCTTCTTCCAAGACTTTCTCGCCTTTCACTTCTACCACATTCCATTTACCTTCCAACTTCTTCACATCTGTCTTGACGTCTGAACAAGAAAACATCATCCCAACGAAAGCGGGAAGCAAAAACGCATAAAACAATACCTTTTTCATCTTCATCATAATCTTTTATAAAATATCTATTGTAATTAGTAAGACGCAAATAGAAGGCGAAATGTTCCCAAGAGCACCCTGTTTTAGCTTATATTAACAGGACTCTTGATTAACATCCTCTTTTTCCACTTCTGCGTTCGCCACCGCAAACAGAGTACCGCACCCCGGGAACACTCGTCCAAAGCAAAAGCGAACCACATCCCCGCTAAGCCTAATCCGAACACGATACCGAACATATACCCGCAGAACACGGCAAAGAACCACATACAGAATAACTCGATAATTACCGGGACCACGACGTCGCCTACCGAACGCAAGCAGAATAAGAACAGCAGTACCGTGGCCCGCCCTTGCTCCAAGAGTACATCTACCAGCAAGGCTCCCATCGCGATCGTTATGATTGCTTGATTCTCAGTAAATATCCCCAATAAAGGACGTCCCAGCAGATAAACCCCGGTACTAGCGACTAACGTAATCAGCAACGACCTCCTCCAAGCATACCAACTCAATAAATAAGCGGCTTGCTTCTTCCTCGCGCCCACCAAATTGCCGGTACAAATAGAAGTAGCTTGCGCGATCGACAAAGAAAAGATATAGCCGATTATCACGATATTCATCACATAAACACGAGCTGTCAAGTACTCATTACCCAGCATATTGATAAAGTAGACAATCGTCACCTGCGAGGCATCATACGAGATTTGTTCCGCTGCCGAAGGTAAACCGATCTTCAACACATCTTTCAACTTCTGAAACGGGAACGGACGGAAATAAGCCAAAGGGATACGAGGCACCAACCGCTTGAACAGCATGATAAACAAAAGTGTCATCGCCACTCCCCGGCAAACAGAGGTAGAGATAGCCGCTCCTTGTACACCGAGGGCAGGGAAACCGAAATGGCCAAATATCAACGCATAATTTCCAAACACATTCAATACATTGATCAGCAAGGTCACCTGCATCGCATAATTCGGCTTGTTCGCCGCACGGAGCACCGCCGATATCGTGAAACTAACCGCTTGGAAGAAGCCGAACCCTCCGACAATGTGCATATAAGTCTCAGCGTCCGGCATCAGATCCGGACGGATATCCATCAGGACCAACATCTCTCTACCGAACAAGAAAAGCATCAAGCTGATCAAGCAACCGATTCCCGCGTTAAACAGCAAAGACGTCCCTAATACCTGAATAAAACTTTTATGATCCTTCGCCCCGAAATAAAGGGCGCACATGACAGACGTTCCGGTCGTGGTAATATTGAACAGCAGAAATACCATGTTCAGCAATTGATTAACCACACCTACCGCTGCCACCGCATTATCGGAATGATGGCTCAACATAAGCGTATCCACCACGCCTAAAGTCAACATCAGCAAGGTTTCCAGAAAGATAGGCCCTGTTAATTTAAATAATTTGCCTCTCAGCCCTCTCGGGGCACGGAATAGTCTATACATGTCCATTGATCTGCTTTCTACCTAAACACCTTTTTACGAGTCCGCGAAGGTACAAAGCTTTACGCTAAATAGGTTTCGCTATTTCTATTATTTTCCGTAAGTTTGTATCCGGTTGAATAATTTTTGATGAACAAACGAAGACAAATGGACAAGAAACTACCTATATGTATCGTATTAGCCATGTTGATGAGTTGTTTCTCCTGCAAACAGCCCCAACAGCCCACGGAAGACGCGGACATGGATACGCAGTGGGTGGATAGCTCACAACATCTGTATCAATACGGCATCTGTATCGATTCCTTGGACGTAAAAGAGTATTTGATGAAAAACGGGGATAATCCCGCCTCCATCTTCTCCGGGCTGGGCTTCACGGCCTTGAAAGCAGACAGTATCAGCAGGGCATCCACCCATGTCCTCGATCCGACGAAACTGCGAGCCGGCATGCATTATTACACATTTTCCACGGTAGATTCCTTAGAGACGATCCGATATATCGCCTTCGCCAAGTCGCTGACCGATTATGCCGTAATCGACTTGACCGGAGATACGATCAACGCCTATGAATTTAATAAGCCGATCACCCTCAAGAAAAAATATACGGAAGGAGTATTAAACTCTTCCCTATGGAACGTGATCAAGGCCAACGGAGGTGATCCGTATCTGGCGATCAAGATATCGGACGTGTACGCTTGGCAAATCGATTTCTTTGACATCAAGGATGGAGACTCTTTCAAGGTTCTATACAATGAGGCTTACATCGACGATACCACCGCCTTGAGCATCGCCTCTATCGAGGGGGCGATCTTTACGCATCAAGGCAAAGAGTTTGTAGCGATTCCTTTCACCCAAGACAGTATCTTCGAATACTTCGATGAGGAAGGGAACAGCCTTCGCAAAGCGTTCTTGAAAGCGCCATTAGACTTTTTCCGGATCACATCCCGTTTTACGAACGCCCGTTTTCACCCGATCCTCAAACGATACCGGGCGCATCATGGGGTTGATTATGCGGCACCGGCCGGTACACCGGTACGCAGCATCGGAGCTGGTACGGTTATCGCCAAGGGATATCAAAACGGCGGGGGCAATTTCCTGAAAGTGAAACATAACTCCGTATACACCACGAGTTATATGCACTTAAGCCGCTTCGCCAAAGGAATCCAAGTAGGCAGCCATGTGCAACAAGGCCAAGAGATCGCTTATGTAGGCTCCACCGGACTCTCTACCGGGCCGCACCTAGACTTCCGTGTCCATAAGAACGGGCAACCTATCGATCCGCTAAAAATGGAAGCTCCCCCTTCTGAACCGGTGAAACCGGCCTACAGGGATAGTTTCGCTCTCGTTAAGCGGCAAATCTTGGCGGAAATAGATAGCTTTCATGTAGCCACAGTTAGTAAAGCATCTGTTATATATGAGAAAGATAGTATCAACCATTTAAATAACTAGCGTATGAAATTCTTGGGGAATATAATATGGTTACTCTTCGGAGGGATTATAACAAGTGTAGAATATCTGATATCCAGCCTAATACTAATGATAACGATCATTGGTATACCTTTTGGCCTCCAGACCTTAAAATTAGCGATACTGGCTTTATGGCCTTTTGGCAGCCGTGTCGTAGACGAGGGGAATTCCGGAGGATGCCTGTCACTTATCATGAACATTATCTGGATATTCGTCGGAGGCTTTTGGATTTGCCTTACGCATCTAGGATTCGGCCTTTTGCTATGTATCACGATCATCGGCATCCCTTTCGGCATGCAACATTTTAAGATGGCAGCTTTAGCCTTGGCTCCTTTTGGAAAGAGCATCCAATAAGGGAAGGTCTGACTTTTCTGTAGAAGGCAGACATCCGGCAAGAATTTAGGCAAGGATAAGGTATTATACCTATTTCTTTCTATACCTATACATTCTCGCTCCTTGTTTTATTTTCTAATTCACGTCATGGTCTGTACAGACCACAACGTGAACTATACAAACCACGCCGTGAACTCTACAGACCACGGCGTGATCTGTAGAATTATACTAGATATTCAAATGAATTCATCCGATATCTTTCAAGTATTCATAAGGAAGGAGGGAAGTATAAATAGCGTTCATATACATCTCCCTCATAGGGCCTAGGGGCGTTATAGCTCGATCTGGGAAACCGAGACCGGAGTATTCATGAAGATAGAGGCCGCCTCAGAAAACTTCTCTGCCGACTCCGTGGTAAGAAAACGGCAACTTCCTCCCTTCGTGAGTTTACGATCCATTTCCGGGTGACGCCCTAAATAATCTCGCAAACTCTCCGCTACATGCTCGCCTTGCGAGAATAGAGTGATGCCGGAAGGAAGAAAAGCACGGATCTTATCCATCAAAAGGGGATAGTGAGTACATCCCAAGATAAGCGTATCGATTTGCGGATCTACGGATAATAGATGGTCGATATGCTTTTTCACGAAATAATCCGCTCCCGGGGAATTAAACTCATTATTCTCCACCAAAGGGACCCACATGGGGCAAGCCTCGCCTGTCACTTGGATATGTGGGTACATCCTGCCGATCTCTATCGTATAAGAATTGGACGTAATCGTACCGCTCGTACCTACGATACCGATATGTTTGGTACGGCTGATCGTATCCACTAACTCAACTGTAGGACGGATGACTCCTAATACACGACGATTGGGATCCCATGTAGGCAAGTCTTTTTGTTGGATCGTACGAAGCGCTTTCGCGGATGCCGTATTACAAGCCAAGATCACCAATTGGCAACCCGACTCAAACAAGCGTGATACCGCCTGACGGGTAAATTGATAAACAACCTCGAACGAACGGGTTCCATAAGGAGAACGTGCGTTATCGCCCAGATAAACGTAATCATAACCGGGCATCAACTGATGAATCTTATCGAAAATCGTAAGTCCGCCATAACCTGAATCAAAAAGACCGATCGGACCGGGAGTTTGTGGAAACATATCAGAAACCTTCTTTTATAAAGTACAAAGGGTGCAATCCTTTCGGAAAACACCCCCTCTTTTATTCTATAGAATAAATTTTCTTGCTAATTACAAACCGAGTTTCGTACGAACAAACGGAGTTGCGTCTACCGCGTTAGTACCCGTATAAAGCAAAGCTGCCGGATCGATGATATACGTATATCCCTTCTCCTCGCCTACCTTCTGGATAGCCTCGTGCAACTTCTGTTGGATCGGTTGCAACAATTCTTGTTGTTTCTTTTGTACGTCTTGCTGAGCTACCTGAACGAAGTTATCCATACGTTCTTGGATATCTTGAATCTCTTGCATTCTTCTCAACTTGATATTTTCTGTCAATGAATCTTGCTGCGCTACGAAGTCTGAATATTTCTTTTGGTATTCATCTTGCATTTGCTTCAATTCAACTCTATATTTCTCATTCAAGTCTGCCATTTGTTTTTCCATACCAGATACCTCCGGCATAGCCATAAACACCTCTTGAGTTTTTACAAACGCAATTTTAACTTCCTGAGCGATAGCTCCCAACGGGAGAATCATCAACAATAAAACAATAAGTTTCTTCATTTTTACTATATAATTACTTTGTTATTAATCAAGCTTTCACACTTTTCATGCATAAAGCGCACAAATGTAAGCATTTATTTTGAATATCCTAACTTAATCAGCACTTCATTACTGATATCGATCTTCGGAGAAGCGAAAATAATGCTCATAGCTGAAGCTCGATCCCAAACAATTTGATATCCCTTGTCTTCCGAGATTTCTTTCACCGCATTATACACCTCGTCTTGAATCGGTTTCATCAAACTCTCGCGTTTCTTATATAACTCACCCTCAGGACCGAAATATTTACGTTTCAGATCTTGCGCCTCTTGCTCTTTCTTCACGATCTCTTCCTCACGTTTCGTTTTCATCTCGGCGGAGAGGAATACCAGATCGCTCTGATAATTCTTATACATATTCTGAGCTTCTTGCTGAATCGCTTCCACCTCATTTTGCCATTTCTTGGAAACTTGGCTCAACTGCTCATTGGTCATTTCGTAAGCCGGAATATTCTTCAATATATATTCCATGTCGATTAAAGCGAACTTCTGTGCCATGCCGGCAAAAGAACAAAGCAACATCAGACAGCTCAATGTGATAATCTTTTTCATACTCTCTTTATTTATAGTTCTACTTTATGACTGCAAATATAACAGAGGGTTTACTTACAGCCTACCAATATTCGTTAAAAGTATTTATTTAAATGTAGAGACGGGGCGTGCCCCGTCTCCACATACGGAACACGCCCCGTCTCTACATACGAAGCTATACCCGATCTATATTTTAGAATTCCTGTCCGATGATAAAGTGCAGGTTACTACCGCTACGTTTACCATTAGATCCATAATTCGGCTCGTCGAAACCATAAGCCCAGTCGAGTCCCATCAAACCGATCATCGGCAAGAATATACGGACACCGACACCGGCGGAGCGTTTCAAGTTAAACGGATTAAAATTCTTCAAATCAGTCCAAGCGTTACCAGCCTCCACAAATACCAATCCGTAGATCGTAGAGGAAGGCTCCAGCAAGAACGGATATCTCAACTCCATAGCCAAACGAGAATAAGCGTATCCATAAGAGTTGTAACCACCATTACCGGCGATACTACCATTCTCATAACCTCTCAAACCGATCGTTTCCTGAGCATAGGTACTGGAGTAACCACTCATACCGTCACCACCCATATAGAAGGTCTCGAACGGAGACTTCTTATTTTTATTATAAGTACCTAAGAAGCCATACTCAACACGGGTCATCAATACCGGCGTACGTTTCACGGTCAACGGAGCCAACGGAGAGAAGATCTTCGCTTTGAACTTCCATTTATGATACTCGATGAATTTATACTTATCCGGGTCTGAGCTTGACATCGACGCATAATCCTTACCATCGAATAAAGAGTAAGGAGGCGTAGCAGCTACAGACAACATGAATTGTGAACCCTTACGAGTATACAACGGGTTATCGATAGAATTACGTTGCAACATCAACTCCAAGTTGATATTATGGCAATTTCCGTTATTAACCAAGAAATAGTCCCAATCATGCATCATATACAGCTGATAGTTCAACGTCGCCATGAACTGGAAGTAGTCATCCGGCCAATTCAAGCGTTTACCATAACCGGCCGCTAAACCGAACATCATGATAGACTTATCCGGGTCGTAAGCATACTCATAACTATTATTGTAACCATAGTTGCCGTAATAGTTGCTACCATAGCCATAACCGCCCCCATAATAACCGGGATAACCATAGCCATAGCCCGGATAGCCATAACCATAACCGGAATTGGTCAAGTAATTGCTACTGATATCGGTTTGCTTTGAGAAATAAGCGCTGACAGACAATGTATTCGGTCGTTTACCGCCGAACCAAGGATCCATGAAGGAGATGCTGTAAGCCTGATAATAACGCCCATTCGTCTGGCCGCTCAAAGTCAATGTCTGTCCCTCACCTTGCGGGATGATGCCCTTATAGGTTTTCGGGTTCAAGAAGTTCTTCATAGAGAAGTTCGTAAACTTCAAACTTAACTTACCGATCACACCCGTCTGTCCCCAACCTGCGGAGAACTCGATCTGGTCATTCGCCTTGGAAACCAAGTTATACTCAATATCCACGGTTCCATTCTCAGGATCAGGCAGCGGCACCGGATTCATGTTTTCTGGGTCAAAGTGTCCCATCTGGGCCAACTCACGAACGGAACGCATCAAGTCATCACGGCTGAACAACATACCCGGCTTGGTACGCAACTCACGGCGAACGATATCCTCATACAAACGGTCATTACCATTAATGATAATACGGTTGATCGTCGCCTGCGGACCCTCTTGGATACGGATCTCTAACGAGATAGAGTCATTCGCTACATCCACCTCTACCGGATCGGCGTTGAAGAACAAATAACCGTTATTAAAATAGACATTCGAAACGGCATCATCATCCGTACTCAAACGTTCGTTCAATTTCTTTTGATTATACACCTCGCCCGGTTTCATACCCAACACGGCCATCAAATAGTCCGTAGAATATTGCGTATTACCCACGAAGCGAATATCTTTCAAATAGTATTTCTCACCTTCATCCACTTTCAAGAAGATATCTACCTTCTTCTCGTTAAAGTTCGCCACGCTATCGGACAATAATACGGCGTCGCGATAACCATGCTCGTTATATTTAGCGATTATATTTTTCTTATCGTTCTCATATTCCTCAGTCGTGAACTTCTTCGTGCTGAACATCTCCATGATACTGGTTTTCCAGTCGTTCGGCAAGCTGAACTTCTCGTTCGTCTTCTTCATCGCCTTCTTCAACTCCCGGGCAGTCAGTTTTTCGTTACCCTCAAAATAGATACGATGGATCTTGGTCTTTTCATTCTTATCGATATTGATATCCACGATCACCTCGCCTTCATTCGCGGGATCGTCCTTTTGCTCGATCTCGACATCCACGTTCTTAAAGCCTTTGCCATCGAAGAACTTCTGGATCACGATCTTGGCACGGTCCATGACGTTCGGTGTCACCTGAAAACCTTTCTTCAAACCCAGCTTCGCCTCCAAGTCCTCACGCTCGCCTTTCTTGATCCCGTGGTAATTGACTTGCGAGATACGCGGACGCTGCTTCAGCTGGATCTCCAGCCAAATCTGGTCGCCCTCGATCTTCGTTGCCAAAATCTTCACATCCGAAAACAAGCCATGTTTCCAAAAACGCTTCACTGCTGTAGTGATCTCCTCTCCCGGTACGGTAATCTCATCGCCTACCGACAAGCCCGAGAAGCCGATCAACACAAAATCATCATAATTCTTGATACCCGTAATCTTTATATCCGCAATCTTGTATTTCTTCGGAGCTAACGAGTACGAAATGACCGGCACTTCTGCCGGCGCCTCAACTTGGGTAGTGTCTATTTCTTGGGCAAACGCACCGCAAGCGAAACCCAAGCAAATAAAAAACAGCACTATTCTTTTGTACATATAACAGCTATTGTTTATAAGATTAATTGCTCACTTGTCTTACCGAAACGACGCTCACGTTGCTGGTAATACAATATAGCCTCATACAACTCTTCTTCTCTGAAATCCGGCCAAAACACATCCGTAAAGAAGAATTCAGCATATGACAACTGCCATAGCAAGAAGTTACTGATGCGTTTCTCTCCTCCGGTCCGTATCAAAAGATCGGGATCGGGGATATTTTTGGTCGTCAAGTGGTCCGAGACCATAGCCTCGGTTATATCATTGGGGTTTATTTTCTGTTCCAAGACCTCTTGGGCGAGTTGCCTAGCCGCTCTGGTGATCTCCCACCGGGAAGAATAACTAAGCGCCAGAACAAGTGTGGTTCCCGTATTCGCCGAAGTCGTATCGATACATTCTTGCAATGTATTATAAGCATCCTCACGCAAACGGGAAAGATCGCCTATGGCGGTAAGGCGAACGTTTTTCTTCATCATGTCCGGAGTCTCCCGGTGAATGGCAGAGACCAGCAAGCTCATCAGCGCTTGGACCTCTTCTTCCGGACGATTCCAGTTCTCGGTAGAGAAAGTGTACAACGTCAGATATTTCAATCCGAGTTGAGTGACCGCATCCATAATCTTACGGACCGAAACAACGCCTTCCTGATGCCCGAAGCTACGGTCTTTCCCCTTCGCCTTGGCCCAACGTCCGTTCCCGTCCATAATAATTGCCACGTGCCGTGGCAAGCGATTCTTGTCTATTTTCTCAATCAACGACATTTTTTATCTTACTAATATTCACTTATATTTTTCGCATTGTTACAAGTACGACACCTCGGGCCGAAATCCCATGTAACAGACAACAACAAGAAAGAGTACCAATCTTTATTCTTAAGAGCGCTACCCTTAACACCATACGGATCGTCCAACATGTCCTTTCCCTCTAGGCCATCGCCAAATAACTTACGAAACGAGAACTCGCACCCTAAATTAAGGCGGTTCTTGATCTTATATTTCATGCCCACGCCTAAAGGAATATTCGGGCTGGCGAAAGTCTTCCCGCCACCCGGAGCCACCGTCAGCCCTATGCCCACCAAGACATAAGGAGAGAAACGCTTCGCCCCCGCATAGTCGAACTTATCGCTATACGGGAAAAAATTGAACTCTGCCTGTCCCCCCAACTCCATGATACTACGGTTGAAAGAGGTTGGGGCATTATTCGGAAAAACGTTCTCCATACCTTCGGTCTTACCGGAAACCTGTCCCCACATCAAGTTGGCTTTCAAGGCCCAACGAAAGTTGATGTTATACCGGAACACGGCTCCCACCGCCGGATTCATTCCTTTAAATATCGTATTCTTGTTGGCGTCGCCCATATAAAAGGCGCCACCAGCCATACCACCGATCTCGTACTTATATTCCTGCGCCCAAAGCGTAGGGACCGTACCCGCTAATAGGATGATTATGAGAAGCCGCTGAAAAAAAGTTGAAGTCATAAGCCTTGCTGTTATATATACCACACTTCTTTTTCTAACGCTAAAAGCCTCATAAAATTATACATCTCCTATCGAACTTTTCTATTCCTTCGGGATCAAACGATTGATACGGCCTCTCCAAAGTTGGTTCAAGTCATTGGAACCAGTGCTGGTCTTTCCTCCGAAAATGTTCACGAAATTCTCTTTATCCACAATAATTGAGGAAAAGCCTCTCGCCGCATAGTCGGTCGGTAACACCACCATCGAGTCGATCAACGACCAAGAAATACCATAATCTATCGATTGATACATATCTTTCAATGCCTTGTTCGAAGCGTCGATACCTCCGATCAAGAAAAACTTATCGTCATAATTCGTGATCATCGCTCCCTCACGCTTCGTGAAGTTTGCGTCACCGGAAGCCATCAACGCCCAAGAGATACCATCCATGGTCGCCCAAGTCGTATTAACCACTTGGTTGTCCGCGGTACGTCCGCCGGCGGTCATCAAGTACTCATGATACATTGCGGCATATTGGAGATTGCTAAATCCGGTAACAGGGAATCCGCTAGCCACCGCATCTCCGGCGATCCACTCCATGGATTCGTTCATCGCATAGAACGCTAGCTTTCCTTCCTGATCCACGATCGTAGCTAAGGCGGAAGGCTGTTTCGTGCCCTGCTTCACGCTACCCAAAACGTATTTCACGGAAGGGGCGTTCTCTACAGCGCTCCAAGTCAAGCCATCCTCGGATCTATATAATGTGCCATTTGTAGCCGGCACATATAAAGCATTGTTATACTCAGTAATCTGGGAGATCAAAAGCCCATCGGAAGGCAGACCGGCCAAGGATAATGACTGCCAGCCCTTAGGCGCACTTACCGAAGCGTAATATAATTGGTAAGGTTTACCGGACTCGGCGGGTTTCACATACATAAAGTAATTCTCCGATCCATTATAATCGTAGGTTACCACCTTCTGATCCTTCACGGTAATGCCAATCATAGGATTCGCGTACATACTCCAAACCATAGAGTCCGGAACCACTTGATGGATATTCACCTGCGCCATATAGACTTTTGTCGTGACTTGGTCATACGCATGAACCACGAACTTTACCGGAGCGGAGAAATCGATGGAATCCGACAAACTACTTAAATAATAAGTGGAATCGGGATAAGCCTCGGGACTAGCCTCCACGCCACCTATCACTGAAGAATTAGCGAACCCAATCTTACAAACCACTTTCTCGATCTTCGTACCAAAAGGTAAAGAGTCTATATTAAAAATCCGTCCCGTTAGCTGGTCTATCGTAAACTTCACAGTATCCAACCCCGACACAGAATCATGACTTAATGAAAAAGTATGTATCTGGCAATTCTTAATAGCTTCTACACCAACGATTTCATCTGACTTCAAACAAGAAGACAGCACTAACGCAAAACAACCTGTTATAAATAGTACTAATTTATTTTTCATCAAAAACATAAGTTTGTCGCATATAAAGGCACAAAAGTAGAAACATTTTTTGCTTTCACCCTAATACCTGCTAATATTTATAATATTTTAGTTGATTATATGAGCCTTAAAATTCATAGTTATGATTTTTCGAACTCATCGTTATGATTTAAAATTTCATAGTTATGATTTTTAATGCTCATAACAGAACGTCTAGAGATGCCGCTAACAGCCTCCTTTCCAAGCATCGGCGCATGCACCCCTTGATACAGGCGAACCGGAGCTGTTTCCACCCTCGCCTCGTCCCACACATCCGCTTCCACGAAAGAATTAATCAACTGGGCCCCACCTTCCACCAATAAGGAATCCAACTTCCGGGCAGCAAGATGATCTAGCACTTGCCGGATCACCGGGCCCTCGAAATCTATCCGGATATACTCCATGTTCTCTCGGTTTTCCACTTCCTTCTCCGTAAATATTAATGTACGTGAGAAACCATTCAGCAACCGATAAGAATCGGGAATAACGAGCCGGCGATCCAATACGACCCTAACCGGAGAATTACCGGACCAATGGCGCACGTTCAATGAAGGATTATCCAATAAAGCGGTCCGTGTACCGACCATGATAGCCGCCACCTCCGAGCGAAGTTTATGCACCAAGCGTGAAGTCTCCGGAGAAGACAAAACCGTGACCGGCTCCGACACGTCCGTACGCAAACGATCGATAAACCCATCCTCGCTCTGCGCCCATTTCAAGATAATATAAGGACGGCCTTTCGTTTGTAGCGTCATAAACGCCTTGTTCAACGCACGGGCTTCTTCCTCCATCACGCCTGTGACGACCTCGACACCAGCCTCACGCAACATCCGCACGCCTCGCCCCGACACCTCGGGAAAAGGATCCAAGCAACCGACCACCACCCGTGGAATCCCTTTCCGGATAATCAACTCGGCGCAAGGAGGCGTCTTCCCATAATGAGAGCAAGGCTCCAGACTCACATAAATCGTACTGTCTTTCAACAAAGACTCGTCTTTCACGGAAGCGATAGCATTCACCTCGGCATGCGCCTCCCCACATTTCCTGTGAAATCCCTCACCGATAATACGGCCCTTATGCACAACCACCGCACCAACCATCGGATTCGGACTGACATTTCCCCTCCCTCCTTTAGCCAACTCGATGCAACGAGCCATGTATTTCTCTTCAACCTCTACCATAATCTTTGCATATAAACGGTTTTTACACTACTTTCGCGATAAAACAAGAGTAAGATATGACTGAGACCATCGCCTACATCCGAAATTCCCTCAAAGATATTTATCCTCCCGGCGAAGCCCAAGCGCTCGTCCGGCTCATCATGGAACGTGTTTGCGGTCTTTCTACCCATCAACTCCTGTTAGGCAAAGGTAAAGAATTATCTGATACGGAGAAATTTAAAATCAAGGAGATTGTAGAAGGACTGCGTTTATACAAGCCCATACAATACTTATTAGGCATAGCGGATTTTTACGGGATAGAGTTTAAGGTGACGCCGGACGTATTGATTCCCCGCCCGGAAACCGCCGAGTTGGTCGAGCGGATCATCACGGACTACCGAGGCCAAGCCCCTCGTATATTAGATATTGGTACGGGAAGCGGCTGTATCGCTATTTCCTTGGCGAAACATCTTCCGAAGGCTGAGGTAGCGGCGGTGGATATATCACCCGAAGCGCTCGCCGTGGCCGAGGAGAACGCCCGACTGAATCAAGTTTCCGTATCTTTCCTCGAATTGGATATCCTTTCCGAAGGTTATCCCAGTTTCATGCAAGGAAAACTAAAGTTTCACGTAGAAGAAACAAAAGTTTCACGTAAGGAAAACAAAAGTTTCACGTACATGAAACCAAAATCCCATACGGAAGAAACCGCTGTTTCTCCTATAGGCAACTTCAATTGCATCGTCAGCAACCCTCCTTATATAATGAATAAGGAGAAAGCGACCATGGAAGCGAACGTTTTGGAGAACGAGCCTCACCTGGCCTTGTTCGTTCCCGATGACGATCCGCTTCTCTTTTACCGGGCCATCGCCCGCTTCGGACAAAGGCATTTGGTGGAAGGCGGGCATCTTTACTTCGAGATCAACGCCCTTTGCGGAAAAGAGACCGTAGCGATGCTACGTCAAGAGAATTACACCGAAGTCGAATTAATACAAGATTTATACGGAAAAGACCGGATCGTAAAAGCAAAAATATGAAAGAGATAACCGAACCCGAGATGTTGCACCGGGCAGCCGCCTATTGCTCCACCGCCGAACGCTGCATACAAGACGTACAGAAAAAGATCGATGCCGCCGGACTTCCTCCCGACGCCTCCGAGCGTATCATCGCCCGCTTGCTGAAAGAGCGGTTTATCGACGAATCCCGTTACACCCGTTTCTTCGTGAACGATAAGCTACGGTTCAATAAATGGGGACGGGTAAAAATAGGCTACGAGCTTTATAAGAAAAACATCCCCTCCCCGATCCGGGAAGAATCGCTCGCCGCCATTGACGAGGGAGAATACCGCTCCATCTTACTCGATTTACTAAAAAGCAAAAAGAAATCGACCAAAGGAAAAGACGAGCGGGACCTATTCAACAAGTTACTCCGTTTCGCCTCCGGACGAGGTTTCGAAAGCCGGATCACGTTGGATTGCCTAAGCCAATTATTCAAAGGAACAGACTGCGAGGATTATGCCGACGACATGGAATAATCTGCTCAACCTGTTTTTCCCAAACTTATGTAAAATATGTAAACGACCACTCGTCGAGGGAGAAGAACAAATTTGCCTGAAATGCCTATGCGACCTGCCGCACACGGGATATCATCAACTGGTGAACAACCCCGTCGAGCAACTTTTTATCGGAAAGAACCGGATCGAATACGCCACCGCTTATCTACGATACGAGAAAGGCGGAAAAGTACAAAGCCTGATACACTCGCTCAAATACCATGATAATAAAGAGCTGGGCTATCTACTCGGATGACAGATAGCGAGAGAGCTCCAAGCGGATCACAGCCCGATATGTACCGTAGACCTCCTTATCCCCGTTCCCCTGCATCCCCGCAAAAAACGGCAAAGAGGTTACAACCAGTCCGAATGGATCGCCTCCGGCATCCGTTCCATATGGGATATCCCCATCGATACGCGAAGTCTAGCCCGCACCACCCACACAAGTACCCAAACTCGTAAGGCCATTTACGACCGTTGGTTAAATGTATGTTCTATTTTTAATGTCATTCATCCGGAAAGCTTAAAAAACAAACATATCCTGCTCATAGACGACGTGATCACAACCGGAGCCACGATTTCCGCTTGCGCAAAGGCTTTATCAGGGATTCCGGGCATACGCATCAGCATTTTAGCCCTGTCTGTCGCATAAATATTAATAAAAAATTAACGTACGATATTCAAGGTAATGTCATTCAGTTTATCTATTTTTGCAGACTGATATAAATATAGGATTGTATGAAAACACTGGAAAGTTTAGTAGCAGAAAAATTATTAAAGATTAAAGCCGTAAAGTTGCAACCGGCCAATCCGTTTACTTGGGCATCCGGCTGGAAATCTCCGATCTACAATGACAACCGAAAGACTCTTTCTTATCCGGTCGTTCGTAGCTTCATTAAATTGGAGTTGGCTCGTGTGATTAGTGAAAAATTCGAGAACGTAGATGCCATTGCCGGTGTTGCTACAGGCGCGATCGCTCAAGGTGCTTTAGTAGCCGATTTATTAGGATTGCCATTCGTATACATCCGCTCTACGCCAAAAGATCATGGATTGGAAAACCTTATCGAAGGAGAATTGAAACCGGGTTCTAAAGTAGTGATCATCGAGGATTTGGTATCTACCGGAGGTAGTAGCTTGAAAGCCGTACAGGCCGTACGTAACTTTGGTTGCGATGTCGCGGGTATGGTAGCTATCTTTACCTATGGATTCCCTGTAGCGGAAGCCGCTTTCAAAGACGCTAAAGTAACATTGACTACATTGAGTAACTACGACGCAGTCTTGGAAGAAGCTGTCCGTACGCATTACATCGATGAGTCTGAGATCGCGGTTCTTCAGGAATGGCGTAAAGATCCGGCTAACTGGGACCCGAAATAAGTAATAAACAAAAAGACACTCAATGACTGAAGAATTTGTGAGTGAGGTCAAACAGATCCCACACAATGATGAACGTATCTTCACGATGTTGTCCGATCTTTCCAACTTGGAACGTATCAAGGATCGCATCCCGCAAGATAAAATAAAAAATTTTGAGTTCGACAGCGATACCTGTAGTTTCGCTGTCGATCCCGTTGGTAAGATTACCTTCCAGATCGTAGAAAGAGAGCCGAATAAATTAATCAAGTTCACGACGACCAACTCTCCTGTTCCCCTTTTCTTGTGGATACAATTGAAACAGGTGGCCGAGGACGACACACGGTTAAAAATCACGGTTCGTGCCGATCTGAATCCGTTCTTGAAACCAATGGTATCGAAACCTTTGCAAGAGGCTGTGGATAAAATCTCGACCGTTATCGCCTCCTTGCCTTATTAATTCCTTTTTCATTATGGCTCAGAAACTTTGGGAAAAAAATGTACAGGTAGATCATGAAGTAGATATCTTCACGGTAGGTAAGGACCGTGAGATGGATCTTTACCTCGCTAAATATGACGTATTAGGCTCTATGGCGCATATCACGATGCTGGAAAGTATCGGTTTATTGACCAAAGAGGAACTAAACGTCTTATTAGCAGAATTACGGAATATATACGCCGTAGCGGATCGTGGAGAATTCATCATCGAGGAAGGCATCGAGGATGTGCACTCGCAGGTGGAACTCATGCTTACACGCCGTTTGGGCGATATGGGCAAGAAGATCCATAGCGGGCGTTCCCGCAATGATCAGGTTCTATTGGATCTGAAACTTTTCACCCGTTCGCAAATACAAGAATTGGTTGAGTTGGTTTCCGGCTTGTTCGACGTTTTGATCTCCCAGAGTAACCGGTACAAGGATGTACTGCTTCCCGGATATACGCATCTACAGGTAGCTATGCCCTCTTCGTTCGGACTTTGGTTCGGCGCTTACGCGGAGAGCTTGGTAGATGATTTGCAACTTATGCAAGCCGCATACCGTATTTGCAACCGTAACCCGCTGGGTTCCGCCGCCGGATATGGTTCATCCTTCCCGCTAAACCGCCAGATGACTACGGATTTATTAGGTTTCGACTCGCTGGACTACAATGTGGTATACGCCCAGATGGGACGTGGCAAGATGGAACGCACCGTGGCTTTCGCTATGGCGGGTATCGCCGCTACGCTCTCCAAGTTAGCGTTCGACGCTTGTATGTTCAATAGCCAGAACTTTGGCTTCATCAAACTGCCGGATCAGTTCACGACCGGCTCCAGTATCATGCCGCATAAGAAGAATCCGGATGTATTTGAGTTGACACGTGCCAAATGCAATAAGCTTCAAGGCTTGCCTCAGCAAATCATCTTGATCAGCAATAATCTTCCTTCCGGTTACTTCCGGGATCTCCAGATCATCAAGGAAGTCTTCCTACCGGCTTTCGACGAGCTGAAGGATTGCTTACGCATGGTAACTCATATGATGCGTGAGGTGAAAGTGAACGAGCATATATTGGACGATGATAAATATTCTCTATTGTTTAGCGTGGAAGAAGTGAACCGCCGTGTCTTGGCCGGAATGCCTTTCCGTGACGCTTATAAGCAAGTAGGTTTGGATATCGAGGCCGGTAAATTCGTTCCTTCGAAGAGCGTTAACCATACACACGAAGGCAGTATCGGTAATCTATGTAACGAACCAATCGCCACCATGATGCGTAGCGTGATAGGTTCTTTCTCTTTCGAACGGATGAACGAGGCTGAAAAGAAATTGATCCATGGATAAGATAAGACGGATATTTCCACTTTTGATCTTGTTTACGCTATTATCTTGCGCAGATACGATAGAGACTCGCATTCCCTATCGTGCGGTCTATCTGGAACTAGATCTGACTTATCAAGATAAAGCGTTGAATGCAATACAGGCTTATAAGATCTACACCTCTAAAGATGTAGACCAAGCTGGCGAGCAAACAGGGTTTGGAGGCGTATTGGTTTATCATGGATTGTCCAGTAACGGAACCGGTGCATTCTTTGCGTTCGATGCCGCTTGTCCTCATGAGGCATCCGCTAATGTCATCGTAGATGTGGACGAATCTGCCGTATACGCCATTTGTCCGAAATGCGGTAGTAAATTTGAACTTTTAAACGGTATCGGCAATCCGGTGGAAGGACCTTGCGCTGAGGAGAAACAAGCCCTCAAACAATATGTCGTCGATACAAACGGTAATAAAATTTACATCCATAATTAAATTTTTCACCGGAAATGTTTGGTAGTATAAATATTTGTACTACCTTTGCACTCGCAAAAGAGAAACAAACAATGCGGAAGTAGCTCAGTTGGTAGAGCATAACCTTGCCAAGGTTAGGGTCGCGGGTTCGAGTCCCGTCTTCCGCTCAACTCTTAGAGAAGAGGTGGATGCTCGAATGGTGGAATCGGTAGACACGAAGGACTTAAAATCCTTTGGCCATTGCGGCTGTGCGGGTTCAAGTCCCGCTTCGAGTACGATCTAATTCAATTGCGGAAGTAGCTCAGTTGGTAGAGCATAACCTTGCCAAGGTTAGGGTCGCGGGTTCGAGTCCCGTCTTCCGCTCGCTTCCAAAAGGCCTCGCTGTTCGAAAGAATAGCGGGGCTTTTTATTTCTAAAATATAATCGTATCTTTATCTTCAATTAAAGTGAGGGTTATGGAATTACGTACTGCGAATGTTACCCGATATATCATGCCTCTGCGGGAAGGCGGATCATTGCCTGCTTTAGCGGAGGCAGACGATGAGTTTAAATATGTCGTTAAGTTCCGGGGAGCCGGACATGGGACAAAAGCCTTGATAGCCGAGTTGATCGGAGGTGAGATCGCTCGTTGCTTGGGTTTCCATGTACCGGAATTGGTCTTCCTGAATCTTGACGAGGCTTTCGGGCGGTCGGAAGGTGACGAGGAGATACAAGACTTACTACAAGCAAGTCAAGGGCTCAATCTGGGATTACATTTTTTATCGGGAGCCTTGACTTTCGATCCGGTAGTCAATCGTGTAGATCCCAAACTCGCCTCACAAGTCGTATGGCTCGATGCTCTTTTGACAAATATAGACCGCACGGTCCGGAATACGAATATGTTGATATGGAATAAGGAACTTTGGCTCATCGATCATGGAGCTTCCTTATTTTTCCATTTCTCATGGGTAAATTGGCAAAAACATGCGATCGGCCCTTTCATCCATATCAAGGATCATGTATTATTGCCACAAGCGACGCTGCTGGAGGAAGTAAACAAAGATTTCAAACGTATCTTAACGGAAGAGAAAATTCGTGAGATCGTAGGTCTAGTACCCGACGATTGGTTGCATTGGAACGATAGTCCCGGTACGCCTCAAGAGATACGTGATGTATATATCCGGTTCTTAATTGACCGAATCGCCCATTCTGACACGTTTATAAATGAAGCTCGACATGCAAGACAAACACTTATATGAATATGCCGTAATCCGTATCGTACCGAAAATCGAACGGGAGGAGTTTATCAATGTAGGCCTTATCATGTTCTGTAAACGGCCTAAATTCATCAAGGCTCGCTATCATGTAAACGAGGAGAAACTTCGTCTGTTCACATCAGATATAGATAAGGAATCTTTGTGTACGAATCTCCACGTTTTCGATAAGATATGTTCCGGCGCAAAGGATGGAGGTCCTATAGCCAGCCTAGATATTCCGGAGCGCTTTCGTTGGCTTACCGCCATAAGAAGTGCCTCTATCCAAACCTCGCGTCCACATCCCGGTTTTTCCAACGATCTAGAACAGACATTTGAGAGATTATTTCAAGAATTAGTCTTATAGATAATAAACATAAATCTCCGTATCACGATAAAAGAAAAAAGACGGATCGTCCAAACAACCCGTCTTTCCTTATAGAACTAATAGATATTATACTTATCCTCTTAAGTCCGCATCCATAGCGGCGGCAGCCTTACGACCGTCTCCCATCGCCAGAATCACGGTAGCTCCACCACGAACGATGTCACCACCGGCATACACATCGCCTAAAGCGGAGCGCATACTGTCTTCCTCCACTACGATCGTACCCTTCTTGCTCACCTCCAAGCCTCCAAAGGCACGGGGTATTAATGGATTCGGAGATACACCGACGCTAACGATCACCTCATCCACATCGATTGTTTCGATAGCTCCCTCGATAGGTACCGGACGACGGCGACCAGAGGCATCCGCCTCACCTAGCTCCATCTTCTGCAAGCGCATCTGCTTAACACGACCTCTTTCATCTCCTATATATTCAATCGGATTATGAAGCGTCAAGAACTCTACACCTTCTTCCTTCGCATGTTTCACCTCTTCCAAACGAGCGGGCATCTCCTCCTCGCTACGACGGTAGACAATCATAGCACGCTCAGCGCCCAGACGGCGAGCAGTACGGACAGAGTCCATAGCTGTATTGCCACCTCCGATCACGGCCACCTTCTTCCCTTGTAGCACCGGCGTATCACTTTCCGGATTCGCCGCATCCATTAAGTTTACACGGGTCAAATACTCGTTGGACGACATCACGCCCACAAAGTTCTCACCCGGAATGTTCATAAAGTTAGGCAGACCGGCGCCACTTGCCACGAACACGCCCTTAAAGCCATCCGCATGCAAATCATCATAACTGATCGTCTTACCCACGATACAATCTTTCTCAAACTGTACGCCCATCTTACGAAGGCCATCAATCTCCACGTCCACGATCTTATTCGGTAGGCGGAACTCCGGGATACCATATTTCAATACACCACCGATCTCATGCAATGCCTCGAACACAGTCACATCATATCCACGCTTCGCCATATCTCCGGCAAAAGACAATCCGGCAGGACCGGAACCTACCACGGCAATCTTGATACCGTTCTTCTCCGCAATCTCCGGAACCGAGATATTACCGCTCTCACGTTCGTAATCAGCGGCGAAACGTTCCAAGTAGCCAATGGCAACCGCTTCCTTACCCATTTTCAAATGGATACACTTGCTCTCACATTGTTTCTCCTGCGGACAGACACGACCGCAAACAGCGGGCAGGGCACTTGTCTCTTTCAAGGTCTTAGCGGCCTCCAAGAATTCCCCACGCTCGATATTCTTGATAAAAGTAGGTATATTGATATTTACCGGACATCCCTGCATACAAGTAGGATTCGGACAATCCAGACAGCGCTCGGCCTCTTGCATAGCCTGTTCTTTTGTCAAGCCTAAGTTAACTTCCTCCAAACGGGTACGACTCCGGTATTCCGGGTCCAACTCGTTCATCTTCACACGGGGGATATCCGCACGTTCTTTATTTTTCTTGCTTTTGCGAAGCGCCTCCCGCCAAGGTTCGGCACGACGAGCAGCGATTAATTCTTCTGTTGTCATGATTCAATTACGTGGTTTCGTTATTTCTTCTCTATATCCTTATAAGCGCCGAGGCGCATGATCATCTCATCAAAATCCACTTGATGAGCATCGAACTCCGGTCCGTCCACACAAACGAACTTGGTCTTCCCGCCTACCGTAATACGGCAAGCACCACACATACCCGTTCCGTCCACCATGATCGTATTCAAGGAAGCTACGGTAGGAATCTCGTATTTCTTTGTAAGAGCGGAAACGAATTTCATCATAATAGCCGGACCGATCGTAACGCATAAATCCACCCTCTCCCGGTTGATCACGCTCTCCACGCCATTCGTCACCAAGCCTTTCATACCATACGATCCGTCATCGGTCATGATAATTACCTCATCCGAGTTTTGGCGCATCTGCTCCTCAAGGATCACCAAGTCCTTGGTACGGGCCGCCAATACGACGATCACACGATTTCCTGCCTTATGGAAAGCCTCCACGATCGGCAACAACGGAGCGACACCTACGCCACCACCGGCACAAACAACCGTTCCAACCTTCTCGATATGGGTAGCCTGCCCTAACGGACCCACCACATCCGTGATATAGTCACCCTCATTCAATTCACAGATTTTACGGGATGAGCCGCCTACCGCTTGGATCACCAAGGTGATGGTACCTTTCTCGGTATCCGCCCCGGCAATGGTAAGAGGTATACGTTCGCCTTTTTCGCCAACCTTCACGATCACGAAGTGACCGGCCTTGCGGGAGCGGGCGATCAAAGGAGCCTCGACTTCCAGCTTCACCACGTTGGCTGAGAAATGTTCTTTACTTACAATCTTATTCATTATAATCGCTACTGTTGATAGTTTGTCTTGTTTTGCTGGCAAAAATAAGATAAAAAAGTGAATATAGCCCTATTTTCCTTAACAAAAGGCTTTATTCAAACAAACCTTCATCACGCACTAACATCAAAATAGCGGAATGAGGGACAATCAAGAACTTCTCGTCATTAAAATTGATCTCGTAAGCGGCATTCTGCAAATAGACAGCCAAATCACCTTCACGGGCTTGAAGCGGCAAGTATTGCACCTCCTCCCCTTTCTTTTTCTCCCAGACCTCATGCTCCTCAGATTGAGAAGGCAACGGATATCCGGGCCCCGTCTTTATGATATAACCCGCTTGTATCTTCTCCCCTTGTTGAACCGAGGGAGGCAGATACAATCCGGTCTTCGTCTGGCTCTGTGGATTCTTAGGCTTAATCAATACTTTATCGCCTATCATCAGGAATTTATCGATGTCTTTTTGATCTATGGATAGTTGCATGATTATAAGATGTTAAATTTTTATTTCGCGAACTTACGGAAAGTTTACCGAACAAAAAACCCTGTTCATCGAATAATTCCGCCAGTTCACTGATTCTATTTTTTATACTTCTCTCCTTAATTTACATTTGCACCGTTAGGACTTGTGAAAGCCCTAACAAACCGGTTCATCATACAGACCGGCAGAATAGGTAAACATTAAAGAAAAGGACACCTGCCGGTGTCCTTTTTCTTTGCCCAGACGGATAAAAAACAAAAGAATTCCACCAAAAGTTGTTCGCCGATTAAAAAGGCTTTTTCACCGAATAGATAAAGGCATTCATTGATTTTTATTGGTCTTCGTCTAAACAAACCTTAATATTGCCTCAGTTTACTAGACTTTATTAACCTATTTATTATGAAACACAGACATGCGATCTTTAAAAGCAGGCTAGGATTGGCCTTATGCTTTTTATTGGCAGGCGGTGCTATCATACCGCAAAGTTCCGTATTAAAAGCGGAAACCTCCGTTACGCAACAATCCCGGAAAATAACGGGTACGATCACCGACGCTAAAGGAGAGCCCCTATTAGGTGTTAACGTAGTCGTAAAGGGTACCACGAACGGAACGATCACCGATCTGGATGGTAAATACGTATTAGAAGTAGAGCCGAATGCCATTCTGGTCATCTCTTACATCGGGTACGTAACTCAACAAACACCTGCAAGCGGGAACGTCATGAACATTACCTTAAAGGAAGACACCCAAAATCTAGACGAGGTAGTCGTTGTCGGTTACGGTACCCAACAGAAAAAGGACATCACAGGTTCCGTAGCGGTTATCGATACTGAAGAGCTATTGGCGTCTTCCGGTTCTTCCGCCACACAACAGTTGCAAGGTAAAGCGGCGGGCGTAAACATCGGTACCTCCGGTGCTCCCGGTTCAGCCACGATGGTACGCATCCGAGGTATTAATTCCATCAATGACAACGGACCTTTGTATGTTATCGATGGCGTATCCACTCGTGACCAAGACCTAAGCTCTATCAATCCCAATGACATCGAGAGTATGCAAGTATTGAAAGACGCCTCTTCCGCTGCGATCTACGGAGCGCAAGCAGCGAATGGCGTCATTTTGATCACGACCAAGAAAGGGACAAAAACGGGACAACCGAGATTAACCTATGACGGATATTACGGTTTCTCTAAAACAGGTAAACGCTATGACGTCTTAAACGCTTATGACCGTATTGATGTTGAATGGCAAGCCTCGAAAAACAATCTGGACCTAACGGGAGCCAGCGCCAATGGAGAATTACCTTACCACCAGCAATTCGGAAGTACTTCCGACTCTTGGGTTAATCATCTACCCAATTACATGACCGTAACCGGCGCCGGTGGTAGCACCTCCATCGATCCTAGCGATTACGATCAAGCGAACAACGTAGTCTATGCGCCCGTAGGCGATACGAACTGGTGGGATGAGATCAGTCAACTCGGTTGGATGCAGAATCATCAGCTGTCCTTGTCTGGAGGTACCGATAAAGGGCAATACACCATGAGCATGAACTATTTCGACCAGCAAGGTACCGCTATCGAATCTTATTTCACACGCTATCAAGCACGTGCTAATTCGTCGTATAACGTCCGCCCATGGTTGCGATTCGGAGAGAACCTAACTTATAGTTTTAGCAAAAACAACGGACTTAGCTTCTCAGGTACAGAGTCCAACATCTACTCATGGACTTATCGGGCCTCTCCTTATGTACCGGTTTATGACTATGCGGGCAATTATGCAGGCTCCTTATTCGCCGGGACCGGCAATTTCCAGAATCCTGTAGCTATTCGTGAAAGGAATAAGGATAATTATGCCACTACCCAACGTATATTTGGCAACGTATATGGAGAAGCAGACCTATGGACTGGACTGACTTTCAAAACAAACTTCGGTATCGATTATCGTAATGACTATTCTTACTCGATGACTAAAAACAACCCGGAGTTCTCCGAGTCCGGCGGTCAAAATAACTTTTACGAAAGTAATTACTTTAATTATCGTTGGGTTTGGACCAACACGTTATCTTTCAGCCGGACATTCAATGAGATCCATTCCTTGAACATCTTATTGGGAACAGAGGCTATTCGGGACGGTTTAGGCAGATCCCTCAACGCACGTAGATATAACTATTTATTCGAAGACAATACCAATACATACACCTTGGATATGGGCGAGAACAATAGCCAACGTACCAACTCTTCCACTTACAATGGAGAATTCGCGCTATTTGGTATGTTTGCCCGTGCAGACTATGGATATAAGGATAAGTATCTATTAACCGGTATTATCCGCCGGGACGGTGTTTCCCGTTTCTCGGAAAATAATCGTTACGGAGTCTTTCCATCTATCTCCGCCGGTTGGCGTATGTCAGAGGAGGCATTTATGGAACCAAGCCGAGATTGGCTGGACGACTTAAAGATACGAGCCGGTTACGGCGTCACAGGTAACTCAGAGATTCCTGTCGCAACTAATTTCGCCAATTTGTTCACGACCAGCACCTCCTATACAAATTACGACATGACCGGAGCGAACAATAGCGAGACAACCGGATTCCGCCTCAGTACCTACGGTAACACTGATACGAAATGGGAAATGACCAAGATGGTCAACTTGGGTCTGGACGCAACCTTCCTGAATGGTAAATTCAGCGGTTCATTCGAATGGTATACGAAGAAGACATCCAATATGTTGATACAAGCGGCCTACACCTCGATGGCCGGAGAATCCGGAAGCCCTTATATCAACTTCGGAGATATAAAGAACACCGGTTTCGACTTCATGTTTAATTACCGTGACCGAAAAGGAGACTGGGCATGGGATCTATCCTTGAATTTATCCCATTATAAAAATGAGGTCTTGAAACTCGCGGAAGCTGACGATTATTCTCTATGGGCTAGCGGTACGCGCATCGAAGGATACGTAACCCGTACGACAAAAGGACATGCCGTGTCTGAATTCTGGGGGTTGAAGCAAAATGGTTTTTATGAGTCCGTAGCCGATGTTATGGCAACCAAGCCATTCGGACAAAGTGATATCACAGAGGCAGACGCTGCCGCTTATGTCGGCCGCTTCCGTTTCGAGGACTTGAACGGAGACGGCAAATTGGATGATAGCGACCGGACCTTTATCGGCTCTCCTCATCCGGACTTAACCGGAGGCCTCAACGCCACGTTAACATGGAAAAACTGGGACTTTACTATGTTCTGGAACTTCTCTATCGGCAATGACTTATATAATAACACAAAATATTTTACCGATTTCTGGACTTTCAACGGTAATAAATCCTCACGCCTCAGAGATCAATCATGGACATTGAATGGCGATAACAGTAATGCTATCCTTCCTATGCTGAATACGGAAGATAACTATTCCGGAGCTTATTCTAGCTCTTATTACGTAGAAGACGCCTCCTTCTTACGCCTGAAAAATCTCGTATTGGGATATTCCTTGCCTAAGGAATTACTCAAGAAGGCTGGTATCCAGAATCTCCGCCTGTATTTACAAGCCGAGAATATCCTTACGGTCACCGGATATACAGGCTTGGACCCAGAGTTTACCAACGCCTATTTACGGCAAAGCGATTCTGACACCGACGGAGCCGGACGTGTAGACTTAAAAAGAGGAGTCGATATGGGAGGCTGGCCTACAACTATGCGATTCTTATTGGGCGTGAATTTTACTTTCTAAATCCATTTTACTATAAAAACGACTATTATGAGACATAAAATATTAATAGTAAGCGCAGTTGCTTTATTTACCTTGAGTTCTTGCGGTGAGGATTTTCTATATAAAGCTCCTCAAGGCAGTATTGACCAAGAAGCATTAACAAATGCTGAAGGGGTTGAGTTATTGGTGGTCAACGCTTATGCCGGTTTGACCCGGCCGACCGGATATGACAATATGTTCAATTGGGTATTCGGTGGTGTATACGGAGGTGACGCTAATAAAGGCTCCGAATCCAATGACCAATCTGTATTGAATTCCGTAGAGACGTATGCCGTCACGGCCACAAACGACTATTTACAGAATAAGTGGAAAGACGCATATTATGGAGCACAACGTTGCAACTTAGCACTCAATGTGATGAAAGAAGCGGCAGACATGGATGAGACAACCAAGGCCTACCGGACCGCGGAGCTAAAATTCTTACGTGCCCTATTCATGTTCGAAGGGGTAAAGATTTTCGGACCGACCGGCATGCCCTATATCGACGAGACGATCGCCGCTGAAGAAAATGACCCGAAAGTTCATAACGGTACGGACATTTATCCTAATATTTTAGCAGATGTAGAAGCGGCCATCGAAGGATTACCCGAAAAACAGACCGAAGTGGCACGCCCTACGAAAACAGCGGCAAAAGCGTTAAAGGCTAAAATACTAATGCAACAAGGTGATATGACAGCCGCCAAACCGATCTTGGCCGATATTATCGCAAACGGATTAAGCCCTAAAGGAGAGAGATTAGCCTTACAAGATGATCTGGACGCAAATTTTAACGCAACTACCGAAAATGGGAAAGAGTCTATTTTTGAGGTACAATTCTCTGTCGGAGCCAATAATAACGGGAATTACGGATTTTTACTGAATTATCCTCATAACACAGGCCCCGGTGGATGTTGCGGATTTTATCAACCCTCTTACGAACTGGTAAACTCATTCCAAGTAGACGAAAACGGACTTCCTTATCTTGATGGAGAGTACAGAAATAAAAAATCCGTAACAGAACGTGTTACCGATTATGATTACATCTCTAAGAATGATAAAACAATCGCCGTGGACCCTCGTTTAGATTTCGCCGTAGGACGTATGGAGATTCCCTATAAAGATTGGGGATTGCCTGCTAATGATTGGATACGAAATGTAAGTAGCGGTGGTGTATTCCTACCGAAAAAGCATGTCTATAGCAAAGCGGAACAGGATGCCGGATTAGCTGGCTCCACCTATTCATCCGGCTGGGCTCCCGGTTCTGCCATGAATTTACAATATCTATGCTTACGTGATTGTAAATTGTTATACGCGGAATGCCTAGCGAACGACGGAGAATTAAGTGCCGCCATGCAGCAAGTAAACGATATCCGTGAACGTGCAGCCAAACCGGACAATATCATTTATCTGGAAGACGGAACGCCTGCCGCCAATTATTTAGTGAAACCTTATCCATCCAGTCACGCCGCATTCAGCAACAAGGAAACTTGTATCAAGGCGATTCATATGGAACGTAAGCTGGAACTTGCGATGGAAGGACAACGATTTTTCGATCTGGTTCGTTGGGGAGGTGATTATATGAACAAGGAATTGACGGCATATATAAATTATGAGAAGCAATACCTAACTAAATTCTATGGTGTATCCGCTCCAACCGCTTCTAAGACGATGTTCCCGCTTCCCGAGACAGAGATCCAGACCGCAGGAAACGATGAGAACGGCCAAGCTTATCTGGTACAAAATGATGCTTGGAAATAGTCCAATCTCATCCTTCTTATAAACAGAAAGGCGGGCTTCCCGAAAGAAAGTCCGCCTTCACGATTCTTTGTATCTACATTAAATAGAACGTCCCTTGAACACATTCGACTCGCTTGAAGGATAGAGATTTCCCGTAAAGGATATACGGTTGCTATTAAAGTTAGGCGATACCGTGGCAGTACATTTATTCGTACCTTTTGCCATACGGAACGTAACCCTAGCGGATACCGCTACACCCTGCACATTCATCTCGTACATAACGTTTCCTTTTTTGTCAGTCTTCATCTGTACACCGGAAGTTGTTCCATCAACCGTTATACCTCCTATTCCGTTAGGACCGGCCGCCGGAGTATTAAACGCTAACTGAATGGTAGCCTTCTCACCCTTCACCGAAACGAAGTTCGTGTTCGGAGTAACATAAACAAAACTACCGCGCTTAAACTCTATACGATCCGCTTCCAATACGAAATCCTTATTCTTCAAAGCTTGCACCGCTTGTTCAAACAATGCGTTAGCCTCGGCTTCCTCCGCAGCTTTCTTCGCTGCCTTCTCTGCTTTCTTTGCTTCTTTCTCGGCCTGCTTCGCAGCTTTCTCTGCTGACTTGTCCTGCTGTGCCATCATCGACCCTGCACCAAATAATAAAACGGCGAGCAATAATACAATCTTCTTCATATTAACTCATTTTTAAAGGTTTGTCTATAAAAGTACTTTTATATGTACAATAAAAATACAATTAACATCGACATAAGTTCATCTTTAACCCTTATTTTTCACGTTTTTAACATGATACCATAAAAAGCCCCATGCGGTTACCGCCGCGATGAAATCGGAAAAAGGTTGCGCTAGCCAAACGCCATCCAATCCCCAGATCGGAGGAAATAGCAGAATAGCCGGTATCAAGAATAAAACCTGCCGACTTAGACTCAGAAACATCGCTTTCCATGCGACACCGATACTTTGAAAAAACTGGCTGATCGTAATCTGGGAACCGACAACGAAAAAGACCAGCATCGTCAGACGTAATCCATTGTCCGTAATCGACACCAATTCGGCATCCGTCGAGAATACGCTAACGATCAGTCTCGGGAATAATAAACTGACGATACATCCTACCCCTGTAATCAAGGTCGATACTATAATAGACAACCGCAAGGTAGCCAATACCCGGTCATGATGCCCAGCGCCATGATTAAACCCGACAATCGGTTGCATCCCTTGGGCGATACCGATAATCAACATAACCAGCAGCATGGCGATACTGGAAATAATACCGCTGGCACCAATCGCCAAATCGCCTCCATTCTCTTTCAACGCATGGTTCATGATCACCACAACCACACTGCCCGCCAGCTGCATGGAAAATGGAGACATGCCGATCGTAAATATATTCCAAATAATGGAACCTTTCAACCGGAAATATTTCGTATGGAAACGTACAATACTATCCTTGCTGATAAAATGACTCATCACGAAAGCGGCACCGGCGGCCATGGAGATCACCGTAGCGATAGCGGCACCCTGTATCCCCATATCCAGCCAGAAGATAAAGATCGGGTCTAGGATCACGTTCAATACGGCACCGATCATCATCGTGAACATCGCCTTTTTCGGATATCCGGAAGCACGCATCACGGCATTAAAGCTAAAGCTTAATGTAGCCAGCAAATTACCCGGGATAGCGATATATAAATAGTCTTTCGCATAAGGTATCGTCTGCTCGCTTCCTCCGAACCACGTTAACAAATCATCCAAGAAAATCATACTGGGGATAATCGTCAAGGCTCCGATAATGAATGTCAAAGTGAAAGCGTTTCCTAATACGTTATCTGCCAGATCATTCGCCTTACGGCCTAGATGAATGGAGACCCTTGTAGCGGCTCCCGCACCGATCAACATTCCAAATGCCTGCATAAAGAGTAGTATCGGGAAAGTCAAAGTCAATCCGGAGATAGCTAGCGCACCCACTCCTTGTCCGATAAATATACGATCTACGATATTATAAAGAGCATTAACCATGGTCCCGATAACGGCGGGAATCGCGTAATGTACCAACAAACGGCCTATATTCTCATTTTCCAGCCGCCATGTAATCTCATTTGACATATATAACTTATGATTTATGAATTATGATTGAGATCATCTCCGCCACACTTCCTACGATTCTCGTGCCCTCTTCCGCAGGGAACTGAATACGCAGGCTATCCGGAGCATTACAATAAACACTTATATAATCCTCGCTAACCGACGAGGGCTTAAAGCCATTCCGGATCAAGGCATTCCCAACCCAATAAGAAGTCATAAAATCCCCCTCAACCCCAATAAGCTTTGTTGGAGCTGCCGTATTCAATTTCCCGGTATTCGGATCAAACACGATTCCTTCCTTGCTAAAGAAAGTCTCGAAAGCTCCTCCCATAATCAAGTCCTCCGGCGTTCCACATGCCATTGGGCGACTTTTCTCCTGTAACCATAGACAGTCTCCCAGCTGGATCGCCAAATCAAGATCATGCGTCGATAGCAGAATCGCTTTTTGTTGCTCTACCGCTAAAGTATGTAACAAGACCATAGTCTCTATCCGACTTGTCACATCTAAAAAGGCCGTCGGCTCATCCAACAATATGATGGGGCATTGCTGTGCCAGCGCTTTGGCGATCATGGCTTTCTGACGCTCGCCATCACTAAGTTCCGACACATAATTATAAGCCTTATGAGCGATACCGGCGGCAGCAAGCGATTCCTCGATAATCCTACGATCTTCCTGCCTTAATTGTCCGAAAAAGCCGGTATAGGGATGTCTTCCTAAAGAGACCAACTCGTAAACCGTTATTCCACCGGCATTTGTCTTCTCCGTGAGAACAACACCTACCATCCGGGAAAAATCACCTTGCGAGTAAGAGGCCAACGGCTTTCCTTTCAATTCGATCTCGCCCCCCAGAGAGGGCTGGAAGCCGCACAGCGTACGCAATAAGGTAGACTTTCCCGCACCATTCAACCCGAGAAGGCAAGTCACCTCGCCCGGATATAAATTCAAGTCGAGGGCATCATGCACCAACTTTAGGTGTCCACCTTTCAAAACATATCCAATACTCAGATTTCTTGTCCTTATAACTGGAATCCTTTCCATAACCACTAATTAAAATATTGAATATTCTTCCGGTTCACGATTACGTAAATAATAACAGGCGCCCCAAGCATAGGGGTAACGGCATTCAATGGCAGGATCGTATTACTGCCCGGTACCACCATCAGCATATTACATAGAAGAGCAACGCAGGAACCTGTCAGCATTGTAACTGGCACCAACATCTTATGATTGGAAGAGCCTAACATCAACCGGGCGATATGTGGAACTGCTAATCCGACAAAGGAAATGGGGCCGCAAAAAGCAGTAGTTGTAGCCGTTAATACTCCCGTACACAAAAGAATCGCGATCCGTGTTCGTTTGATCCGGATACCTAAATTAGCGGCATACATTTCTCCCAATAATAAGGCATTCAAAGGCTTGATCAGCAAGATCGCTAATAACAGCCCGATTAACGCACAAGTTCCAAAGAATGGTAATTGTTCCAAGGATACACCGGAAAAATTACCAAGCCCCCACATCACGAACGCATGTACCCGGTCTGTAGATGAATAATAATTCAAGATAGAAATAACCGAAGAAGCTAGATAGCCAATCATGATTCCGATAATCAGAAGCATGACATTATTCTTCACTTTTGCCGAAAAATAGATAATCAGTCCCAGTATCACGCAAGCCCCCACAAAGGCCGCGAGGATTACCGCCATATATCCGCTGATCGGCCAATCCGTGAACTGCTCCAACGTACCACCGAAATAGAGCATGATAGCGGCTACTCCAAGATTAGCGCCATCACTAATGCCCAATATGGAAGGTCCCGCCAACGGATTCCGGAACAATGTCTGTAATAGCAACCCGCTGGTAGCCAAGGAAGCCCCCGCCAATAATGCGGTTATAGCCTGAGGCAAACGAGATTGCAACACGATATTCTGCCATGCGATCTTATCAGATCCCTTCCCCAGCAAAATATCCATCACGTGATCCAAAGGAATCGGTACGGCCCCATACGCCAGCCCTCCCACAAAGAGCACCAAAAGAACCACCCCCAACAACGGATAAAAAAGCAGTGCTTGTTTGTTCATGGCGCGAAGGTATACAAAAAAGCGGAGTTATGTTATACTTCTCCCTACCTCACGAAGAAAACCAAAATATTACTCACGTACGCAATTATTAGGAATACACATTCTTAAACGATCGCCTCGAGTACCACACATCGTAAGCAAACCGTAATAATAAAGTAGACTACGGAAATTATCTATATCCGTTACCCATTCGGCAGGAAAGGATGTATGTAAGTCCACCAAGATCTCTCCTTTTGCCGCGATTTCCTCGATGGTACCCATACGATTTTCCTCCTGTACAGAGTCACGATCAATACGTGCCAGCATCTTCAGCTTACTATAGTCCGTTCGGATATTCTTATCGGCCATTTCTCCCGGGGAACAATGAAAATCAACTTGCCAACGTAAATAATACAAAGTCATATCACAGTTAAAAATCCGATCGTCACCCAAGCTCTCTCTTGCGAAACAGTAATTATCATACCAAGGCTTCATTTCCGTAATCATAGCCTCAGCATCCCCTTTGAGCATATCGTTTTGCTGATAATAACGGAACATCTCACGAACATCCGTTTCATCAAAACCCATCATGGCATTAAAACGAGGATCTACCGAGATATTCCAGTCTATATTATATCCACTCGACAAATCATCCAGCGTCACAGGGCTTACCCCCATCATGAATATACGGTCAAACATTCCCTTGAATTGTTTGAAATACTCCCGGTAGAAACCACTGGCGTGAGTCAAGTCATGAAACATTCGCTGCCCATGCTCACTCAATATCACATTGGTAAAGTTGTCGTACTCATCTATAATGAGATACAGGGGATATCCCTTTTCCTTCGCTTTTACCTCTATGTAAGCCAGCTTAGACTTCGCGCTTTCTATATGCTCGACGGTCTCCTTAAAATCAGCGTCATAATAAGCTGCGTACACATGCGCGAACTGATTAATGATTAAGCCGCAATAATCATTGAAACTTGTCATCAGGTCCGCTCCCGGCATCGAACAGCCCGCTTTAGAGAAATCGAAATAAAGTACCTGATACTTACTCCTTTCACCGGTTGGATGCGTACCAATCCAGAGATCTCCAAAATATGCATCAAAATCATCCTGACGCAATATATCATAATACGTTAATACGTACGCATCATGCTTAGGAATACGCTCTTGCCAAACCGTCTCGGACGGATCAAGAAAAGATAGCTAGGCATCTTCTCGATAAGCGGAAGGTACATCGTTTTATCCACGAAATAGAAATTACCATTCCTTATTCGATTGAAATCTGATAATCCGTAAGGGATTCCTTTTACTTGACTCATATACTGGATAACTTTTATACTTGTTGTAGGCAAAGTTAGTCTATTCCTTGCAATAAGCACTAATATTTAGAAAAAAGAGCAACCACAATGTTTGCAAATGCATTTATTCAAGTTTAGTTCACAAACGAATGCATCTGTCTGTTGTTTTGGTTCGATAAAACTCGATCAAGTCATTCATTTCAATATTTTGCTTACAGTTCCATTCTCTCAAAAGGAGATGCTTTGGTCGTTGAGAAGCACACTATTTTTGGCTGTTGAAGTGAATAACTAACGGCTTGTCGAGTGAATAACTAACGGCTATACCTAGTCGTTAGCTTACGGCTTGGGAAGTGAATAACTAATCACTTGGAAAGCCTTTTACGAGTGACTTAATCAACTGTATACCAGATATATTTCGCGAACGCATTTTACTACTCAACTAGCTCTTCAACTAAATTAAAGAAGAACCAGCTATTTCAAGAAAAGACACACTGTGGCTAAAGCCCAAAAAGCAAGTTATATTATACCAGTTAGATTGTCACGGTTATACTATGGGCATGATTTTGAGATGGGAAATAAGAATAAAGAGGAGATATGTTTCTGCACGGAAATAAGGTGTGTCAAGGAAACATCAAAAAAGGATCAAAAGGGCGTTTTTCAAGAAATCACTATAAGGCAATGGATTGCTAAAATTTTCTTTCAAATTTGATGACAAGACATACATTGGCTCGAAATAAACGATTCTTCCTTACTTTAGTGAGCTAGACAAAGTACTACCGTACCTCATCTAGCTCTGAAAGTCTTTATTTGAATGCAGGATAACCCGGATTCTGAGTCAATTTATCGTTAGATTGATAAGCATCTTGAGATATAGGGAACAATTTCAAATAATCATCTGTCTTTCTCACACAATTTGAAGCAGCCCACATACCTTTGTCATAGGCCCCGAAACGGATATCATCCTGGCGGTTGTGCATCTCCCAAGACAATTCGAGGCGACGCTCAAGAAGGATATCATCCAGCGTAACAGTAGCGTAATTGTGATTGGAATCACCAAACGCACGTTCACGGACTTGATTAACCAAGCTTGTGGCCTCAGACGCACTACCACCACTACGAAGCAATGCCTCTGCTTTCATTAAAAGAACATCCGCATAACGGAACACATGGAAATCATTACCCATAGCGTCTGTCAAAGTCGTTGAGTACGGCCATTTCTGGCAACGTGCGCCATCATGCTGATTTACCGCTCCCCAAGTTGTTCCATCATATTCCGTACCAGCCAACATAGTAACATCGATCGTATGGTTTAACAAGAAACCATGGTCTGTCTCAATAGGCTCACCGGTCGAGGCATTATACATCTGGCCGATCAAGAATGTAGCTTCCTTACGAGGATCGTCATCAGAGAACAATTTAACATATTCCGGCTGCGCACAAACACCATTCCAAGCAGAAACACCGTTAGAAAGAGCCAACTGATCTTTGTAGTGCAACGTACGGTTCATCAATTGCCAACGATTATCCTTATCCGTATCCGTCTCTGAGAACGGAGCGGCCAAGATCGCCTCACGAGAACTCTCGTTCGTCAAGGAGAAGTTTGCCTTAAAGTCCGGCTCTAATATATAACCCATCGCCATCACTTTGTCGCAACACTCTGCGGCCATCTGGTAAGCATTGTTACAACTTACACCCCAAGCTTCCGCATTCAAATATAATTTAGACAACAACGTATAAGCTGCACCTTTCGTAAACTTAGCATAACCATTTTCACGACCCGGACAAGTTTCCGCAATCTCTGTCACTTCTTTAATCAACCAATCAAACACGGCCTGGCGAGGTTGGCAAACCGGAAGTTCCTTGTCCGCATAATCAGTAACCAATGGAATATTGCCCCAATCGTCCATCATCTTGTAAATCCAAAAAGCACGGATACCTCGGATTTCAGATGTATATAGAGACATCTGTTCGTCCGATAAGAAATCAGAAGATTCCACTACCTTCAAGTTGGCATTACAAGTACCGATAGCCTCAGAAGCCGTAGACCACGCTCCCTTGATCACAGAAGTCTGCGAAGTCCATGTGTGCATGTAGATCTCACGATACTGACCACCATCATACCAGTCGCCACCCTTACGGGTAGGAGTAACAGCATCAGATCCCGACATCACATCCAGCGCAATAAAATTTCCATCCGCAGGATAATTCTTCAATGTCTTATACACGGTCCCTACCAACACACTGATCTCCGAATCAGTATAACCGAATGAATCCGCAGGGACATTATCGTATACCGTTTCATCCAAGTTCGTACACGCTGGCATAGAAAAAAGGAGAGCCGTGCCAGTCAAGAACGATATTATATTTCTTTTTTTCATAACGAATGCATTTAAAATTAGAATGATAAGTTAACACCAAATGTAAATGAACGAGCCTTCGGCATATAGTTACGCGGTTCGATACCCGGTGACAGACCGGCATCCGTATCGCTAGCCTCGCCACGGAAGAGCTCCACTTCCGGATCCAAACCGGAATAGCTTGTGATTACGAACAAGTTCTGAGCAGCTACATAAATACGGGCTTTATCTAGCCAATCAATCTTCTTCGTATTGAATGTATAACCAATAGACATATTATCCAAACGGGCGAAAGAGGCATTCTCCAAATAATATGAGCTTACACGTGAATTCTCTCTCAGTAACATCAAGTCATCACCTTTCATAGCGTTAGCTCCGGCTACATAGGTATTATTACCATAAGCGGCACGCGGGTTGTTCAACAACTTGCCACCGATCTGCCCACGTAAGAAGAAGCTGGCATCCCAATTCTTCCAAGTGAAGGTATTGTTCCATCCAAATGTCAAATCCGGCTGGGAATCACCTACGTATGTACGGTCATCGTCCGAGATTTGTCCATCCTTATTGACATCTTCCATAATAAACTTACCGTTTTCATCAATGCCGTTACATTTCAACATAAAGAACTGACCGACCGGATAGCCTTCCTCTACCACATGAGAAGTCACGCCGGAAGCGCCGCGGATCCACGGATCACCTACATAAACACGGCTTGTTGAAAACAGGTCGTTAGACAACTTCGTGATCTCATTCTTATTGTGAGACAAATTAATAGAAGTATTCCAGTTAAAGCTCTTGTTTCGGATCACGTCTAAGTTCAACATGACCTCGATACCCTTATTGCTCATATCACCAACGTTGGCAGCGATCTTTTTATACACATACGTTGGAGTCGGTACAGCATAGTCATAAAGCATATCGGAAGTCTTCTTACTATAATATTCTACCGTACCGCCCAAGCGACCGTTAAATAACTGGAAGTCTACACCGATATTAAACATAGCAGTTGATTCCCACTTCAAATCCGGGTTCGGGTTCTGCGTGATACGGAAAGAGGTAGATGTACCACCACCGTTATAATAAGTACCATACGGCTGATACAACTCCAAGCTCTTATAAGGCTTCAAACCATCTTGATTACCCGTCACACCATAACCAGCACGCAACTTCAAGTCGTTCAACCAACTGATATCCTGCATAAAGGCCTCTTGAGAAATACCCCAAGCAGCAGATACAGACGGGAACCATCCCCATTTATGATTAGCACCGAACTTAGAAGAACCATCACGACGCATCGTAGCGGTGATCATATATCGCTCATCGTAGCTATAGTGCGCACGAGCAAAGAAAGAGATCAATTTATAGTCATTCTTGCTGGAAGTCACATTACCGATCTTCAAATCGTTACCAGCTTGGATAGAGTTGGCACCCATAGATGCTACAGAGAACTGTGTTGCCAAAGATTCTTGCGACTGATAACCGTTGGTTTCCCAAGAATAACCCAGCAAAGCGTTCAGTTTATGTTTTTCCTCCGCACCGAAAGACTTGTTATAGTCGGCCGTCCATTCCATCAACTCACGATCCCATACGAAGTTGCGTCTCTTGGCATAGCCATTCGAGCTATCACCCAAAGAGTTTCCAGCACCACCACCTAACGCATTGTCGGGGCTTTCCCATTGGCTATAATCGCTAGTATAACGACTCTTATATAAGTTCGCCTTTACGTTCAGGCCCTCAATTACTTCAAACTGCACATCGCCTTGTCCATAGAAATAATTATTTTTGAATAATTTGTAGTTTTCATCTTGGGCTTTCACCATGTTACCTTGGTTATAAGCGTTGTCGTTACCCGTAAAATAAGAGCCATCCTCATTGTAAATCGGAACGACCGGAACATTATTGTAAGCAGCGATGAAATAGTCGGCAAACGTAGCTTGCATATCTGTCAAGGTAGCAGCTCCCGTCAAACCAATACGCAAACGATCATTGATAGCTCGTTGCTGGAATTGGAAGCGGAAACTGTGACGCTTCATCCAGTTATCGCGAGCGATACCCTTACGGTCTAAGTAAGTATAAGACGCACGATAGTTACTTTTGGAAGAACCTCCAGACAATGACAAGGCATGATTCTGAGAAATACCCGTACGTAATAAAGCACCGAACCAATCAGTATCAGCGTTATATTTGTCATATTGCGAGATGTCACTACCCAATTGTTTGTTCACATCACGCCATTCGGAAGCATTCAGCATATCCGGTTTGTTAGCAACCTTATCCATTGTCACATAACCATCATAATTAATCTGAGTCTTAGCTCCCGAACCTCTCTTGGTCGTAATCAAGATAACACCACCTGCGGCACGAGAACCATAGATAGCGGCGGAGGAGGCATCCTTCAATACGGAAATAGACTCGATATCTGAAGGAGAAACCGTAGACATATCACCACCGGGAACACCATCGATAACGATCATAGGACCTTGATCGTTTTGCAAGGTAGAAGTACCACGCAAACGAATCTGAGAGCTACGAGTCACATCACCAGAGCCAGAAGTAATCTGCAAACCAGCCACTTTACCTTGTAGCAAATCTGAAGCATCACGATTAACACCCTTGTTGAAGTTTTCCTCGGAGACATTGGCTACAGATCCGGTAATCTCCTTACGAGTCTGCGTACCATAACCGATCGCAACAACCTCACCCAAATTTACTACGGATGGAGCTAATTTAACGTCCACTTTGTTACGTCCTTTAACACCTTCTTCCAAAGTGTTATAACCAATAAAAGAAAATTGAAGAACGGCTTTTTTCAAGTCGTTAAGCGTTAGAGTGTAATTACCGTCAATATCGGTAATCGTACCATTGGTAGTACCCTTTTCTACAATGTTCGCACCGATGATGGGCTCACCTTGTTCATCTAGTACCATGGTTTAGAATCATGCTACGTATACTTTGTTAATATCAAACATATTCAATATTTTTCCGTAATAAAAAATCAAGCATGGTAGCATCTAGGTATATCAGGTACCATATGAGTATTACACAATAGAGTGAAATAAATCAATCATCAAAACAAAGTATGGATGGTTTTATGTAATGTTTTTTTACATTATCATGGTTTAATTTTAAAAAAGTTATTATATTTGCCTCGAAAATTCTCAATTGTGTTTGTGAATTCAATGATTGTTAACCTAAAAATTAAGTAATTATGCAACGAAAGAAAACATTTGATTCTTTCAGACGCTGTAAGGTAGTGATACTTTCAGTGTTGATGTCTTTTTGCATGACAGCGGCTTTTGCCCAATCTGGCGCTGTTAAAGGAAAAGTTCTAGATGAACTTGGTGAACCCATCATCGGTGCGAACATCGTAGAAAAGGGAACTACCAATGGTACTATCACTGACATGGACGGTAACTACAGCCTTACCGTAAATGATTTAAAAAAGGCTGTTCTTCAAGCATCCTTTATTGGTTATAACACGATCGAAGAGAGTGTTAAAGGACGTAGCACGGTAGAGATTAAGTTATCTCCATCCGTAGTAAACTTAGGAGAGGTCGTGGCGATCGGTTACGGTACGCAGACCCGTAGGGAGATCACAGGATCCGTGGCGAACGTATCCGAAGAAAGTTTTAACAAAGGTATCACACGTGACGCTTCCGACTTGTTGCAAGGCAAGGTAGCTGGTTTGACGATCACTTCCGGCTCCGGTGATGTGACGCGTGGATCTACGATGCGTTTGCGTGGTACATCCACGTTGCAGAACGACCAAGGTCCGTTAATCGTTATCGATGGTATTCCCGGTGGTGATATGTCGACGGTAGCTCCTTCCGATATCGAGTCTATCTCCGTCTTGAAAGATGCCTCCTCCGCCGCTATCTACGGCTCTCGTGCCGCTGGTGGTGTAGTATTGATTACGACCAAGAGAGGTTCTGGCTCCAAGACACAAATCAGCTATGATGGTTATGTTGCCTTTGATCTGATGGCCAATAAGCCCGATTTAATGAATGCGGACGAATGGAGAGGTTACGCAAATAGCAAAGGTCTAGACTATAGCGTATACGACCAATATGGTGCCGACACAGATTGGTTTGATGAACTGACTCGTACCGGAGTTTCTCAGAACCATTCAATCTCTTTGTCTGGTGGTGGTTCTAAGAACAACTATCGTGCGTCCTATACCTATTTGGATCGAAATGGTATCATGCGCGATAACGATATGCAACGCCATAGCTTCCGCTTCCAGTTCCAGCAGCGTGCGATCAATGACCGTTTGCGTATTGGTTTGGCTGGATCTGCTACCTTGACAGACTCACATGTTCCGAATGGTGACAACTTCGTGTTGGCATACAGCATGTTGCCTGTTTACCCAGTTTATAACGCTGATGGTTCTTACTTCACGAAAGTTAATGCGGAGTATGACCAAGGTAATCCTGTTCAAAACCAAAATCTGAACGAGCGAAAAAACAGCAACGTTTATTTTTATGGTGCCGGTGATATCCAATTTGAGATTATCAACGGATTGAACATCAAGGCAAATTTATATAAGAGCCGTTTCTCTAATGAGTATAGCCGCTATGACGACTCTCGTACGACGGTCGGACAGGGTAATAATGGCTTTGCGCAAAAACGTAATCGGGCATGGGATCGTAACTTGATGGAGTGGACTTTGGACTACAATAAGTCTTTTGGTGCGGACGAAAAACATAAATTGAATGCGATTCTCGGTTACTCTTGGGAGGATAACACATATTCTTATTTCTTCGCTCAAAACCGCAACTTTTTGATCAACGATTTGTCATATAACGCTTTGCAATCCGGAGCCGGATTAAAGACAGGCGACGTTGAGTCTGGTAAGAACTACTACAAATTGATCTCTATGTTCGCCCGCGCTCACTATAGCTATGACGAGCGTTATATGATTACGGCTACCGTCCGTCGAGATGGTTCCTCTAAGTTCGGTGCGAATCATAAATGGGGTACGTTCCCCTCTGTTTCCGCAGCTTGGGGTATCTCACAAGAGGCATTCATGCAAGACGTAAACTGGATCAATGACTTGAAGTTACGTGCGGGCTACGGTGTTACCGGTAACCAAGATGGTTTACAGCCGTATAAGAGCATGGAGCTTTATGGCATGTCCGGTATCTATTATGACAATGGTAATTGGGCTACATCTTATAAGATTTCCCAGAATGCCAACCCGGATTTGAAATGGGAGTCTACGGCTATGTTAAACATCGGTTTAGATTTCTCTTTGTTCAATGGCCGTTTAGGTGGTACAATCGAATGGTATGACAAACGTACATCAGACATGCTTTATACTTACAAGGTTCCGACTCCTCCGTATGTTTACGACCGTATGCAAGCCAATGTAGGTGATATGAAAAATACAGGTATCGAGGTTTTGTTAAACTTAGATGTGATCCGTAACAAGACATTCAACTGGAATATGTCATTGAACTTGTCCCACAATAAGAATGAAATCACGAAGTTGTCAAGCGATCTTTATACGACAGACCGTATTTATACAGGCGATCCATGGATCCGTGGTGCTTCCGGCGTAACTTCTCACGTAGTAGAGGAAGGCCGTCCCGTAGGACAATTCTTCATGCTGGAATGTACGGGTATCAAGGACGGAAAATATATCATTACGGATTTGAACGGTGATGGTGAGATCTCGGACGATGACCGCACATACGTAGGAGACGCACAACCAGACTTGACATTTGGATGGCAAAATAATTTCACTTGGAAGAACTGGGATTTCAGCTTCTTCTTCCGTGGAACGATCGGCAACAAGGTATTGAACAACCCGCGTGCGGCTTATGCGAATAATACGTACTTGATCGGTACAAACGCATTAGATGATGAATTGACTTATACGATGAAAGAATCTTCTCGCGTATGTTCTTATTATTTGGAGAATGGTTCGTTCATCCGTTTGGATAACTTGGCCTTAGGTTACACCTTCGATACGAAGAAGATTAATTGGTTGGATAAAGCTCGTCTTTATTTCGCCGCTCAGAACTTATTCGTAATTACTGGATACAAAGGTTTAGACCCAGAGGTTGAATTGTTCCGTGGTGAATCTTCCGATACGGATGCTGGTTTGTCTCCGGGTATTGAGCCTCGTCAATTCTTCCCGAAGGCACGTACCTTCACATTGGGTGTTAATTTAACTTTCTAAATTAAATCGTTATTAATTATGAATAAAAAATCAATTATATCATTATTTACTGGTGCTGCACTAATGTTTTCCATGCCCTCCTGTACGGATTTGGATGAAACGGTGTATGATAAGATTCCAGCAGAAAACTTCGGTAAAACCGATGGTGAAATCAATTCGATCATTGGCCCTGCATACAATACATTTAAAAGATATTTCTCTGACGCATGTATTGCTTTATCGGAATGCTCAGGAGATATGGCGGTCGTACCTACCCGTAAAGGTGGTGACTGGTATGATGGTGGTCAGTATCGTGAGTTACACATGCACGCATGGACTGCGAATACCTCAGCCGTGAAAAACGCATGGTCAAGATCTACGGAAGCGATCTCTGCTTGTAACTTAATTTACGAGACTATTAGTACTTCCGCATTGGAAGAATCCGCAAAAGCTAGAGCGTTAGCGGAAATCCGCGGTGTACGTGCGTTCTGGATTTATTACCTGATGGATAATTGGGGAAATGTTCCATTGAGTATAGATTACAATGACACAGAACTGCCCACTTGCAAAACAAGGAAGGAAGTTTATGATTGGTTGGTTAAAGAGGTAAACGAGATCAAGGACTTGCTTCGTGAAGATGTTTCTGACGCTAGTTATGGAAAATTCACGAAAGGTGCCGCTTATACCTTATTGGCAAAGTTGTACCTAAACGCAGAGGCTTGGGGCGTAGACTCTCCTCGATATAAAGAGGCCGCTGACGCTTGTGATGTCGTGATGGGGCTTCCTTATATATTAGAGGCTAACTGGAAAACAAATTTCCAAGTAAATAACCAACAATCAAGAGAAGCTATCTTGGCTTGCTGCTTTAGTGCGAACGATACGGAATGGCAAAATCAATTACATTACCGTACTTTGCACTATAAAGATAATATACCTCTTGGAGCTACTTTCAGCGCATGGAACGGTATTTGCGCACAGCCGGATTATGTATTGCTATTCGACAAGGAAGATCCTCGCTATGAAGGCTCTTTCTTAGTAGGTCCAAGTATCGACCCTGCTACTGGGAAAGTGTTGATCACGGCACACGACCGTCCTTTGATACACACTCCGGAAGTTACAGTTATCCCCGGAACGGAACGTGATGGTACGATTTGGGGTGACGTGAACCAAGAAGACGGCGCTCGTTGTAACAAATGGACTTTCGATAAGTCCTTAACTAATGCGATGGAGAATGATTTCCATATTTTCCGTCTGGCTGATGTATATTTGATGAAAGCAGAGTGTTTGATACGCACAGGAGGCAACAATGCGGAGGCTACACGTTTGGTCAATGCGGTCCGCGAACGTGCTTACGGTAACTCTAACCACAATTACGCATCCGTAGATCTAGAAAAGATCGCCTTAGAACGTAAGTTCGAGTTGGCATGGGAATGCCACGCACGTCAAGACAATATTCGCTTTGGAACTTTCCAAAACGCTCGTTGGCTGAAATCTGAAACGAAAGGGAAAGACTACATGAATATCTTCCCGATCTCTCAAGACGCATGGCAAACGAACCAGAACTTAAAACAGAACCCGGGTTATCCCGCATTCTAAAATATTCTATGGGCTAGATGAGACTTTTTAGGTTTCGTCTAGCCCTTTTTGTATAATCTTAAAATAATACGAACATGAAGAAGTATTTGATTTTACTTGCGATGTTACTCGTCGCCGTTGCGAACTATGCGGAAAAGCCCGCTAATTATGTGGAAGCCTCCCAAGAAGCGTATAGAGCTTCTGACCCTCTGATGCTAGAAGGATATTTTACAGGTGATACTTTCTCCGGGCAGATTGAGTTGATGACCGCAAACCAGATTCCCGGATACAATACACCCACAAGGCTTACAATTGTCGTAAGTAATCCCGTATTATCTTCCTATAATTGGTCTGTCTCCGGTAATGGTATATCATCTTATATCTCTGATAGCCATTTATGTGAAATATTCTTCAAGACAGGAGGATCACGTGGCTGTACGGTTACTCTATCAGGTCCTCTTGCGTCTACCGGTCAACAGGTGACAAAGGTTTTCGGATTCTATTGATGTTGAAAGTGAAGACATTCTTAGAAAGTAATGCCCCGTCACCAACTTATTCGTAAGTCTGTGACGGGGCGTTGCTTGTTTTGTATCTTCTATTATTCTATTGGATATTTGTCAATACCATAGACCTTTTTTATATGAGGATCAATGTAGTAGATTCTTTGCCTCTTCTTGTCCCCCGATCTTGAATATTGCGCTCTTACCTACTAGGCGTTTGAAAGAATGAACGTGTGCCCAAATGCTTATGGGCATTAGGGGAGCGTTACAGTATGTCCGATACCCTATCTGTCAGGAACTACCGCTCCATCCTCTCCTTCTCCTTTATCAACCCATTCCGATACGCATAAAGCAGTTTCTCCAAGTCCTTGATCTGGCTTTGAAGATCCGCACCCTTATCCGTATCTTTCACCATCTGGCGATGGGAGCTTAATTCTACCACGATCGTGGTGGATTTGATATCCAAGCCTTCCTCGATCGCTTTCGCCCGGGATTCGAAGGGTTCGTGTTGCACAAGCTGGAAACCACGGGAGTGATATACTAATGTATAGCCCGCAATACCGGTTTCCAAATGATACGGACGGGAGAAACCGCCATCGATTACTAACATCTTGCCATTCGCCTTGATGGGATTCTCACCTTGATTGGAACGGACAGGGACATGTCCGTTGATGATATGCCGATGCATACCGGTCACCCCAAACTCATCCAATATCCTATCACAAATTTCCTCTTGCTCTCGTAACGTATAATAAGCGCCTTTTTCCTCCTTATGAGTCTCGGCCTCTTCGATAAAGGCACGCTCGAAAGTAGCCATCTTGCTTTTATCGAATAACGGAGAGTCCTTGCCGCCCCAAAGATACCAGATATAATCATGCGCATATTCCACTTCTTCCTGCTCCCCGGTCTTGAAATAAGCCGTACGGATCAGTTGGTCTACACGGTCCAACAAAGCACGGCCCTTATAATCCTGCCCCAAGATACGTACTGACTTAAACGTCCCATCCGGATTCATCGGGATAGAGGCATGAAACAGTAAATTGGAATTACAAACCTGATACATTCCCCCATGCCGGAAGAAACAACGCATATGCTTTTTCATCTTCTCGCTGCTCTCAAAAGAATGCAAGATCTTTCGGATCAAATCCTCCTCCTCAATAGAAAGACGATACGGATCTTTCGGGTCTAAAGTAGGCCAGTTAGTATCTTTAAGCATATAATCCTTTCCATCGATATGAACCACTCCCCGCTTCAGATCGATATGGTGCAACAACATCCGGTCATCCATCTCAAACTCCGGACGACGGCGGATGATCTCACCCTCCAGCTTGAACTGGATGATGGTGATCGCCTTGTGCATCTGGGCGATCAAACGGGTGGTCTTCTCATCCATTGCATTATCGGCGAACTTTGTTTTCGGCATGAATAACGCACAAGGATCATCCCCGTACGCCTCCATCGCGAAAGTGGCCAACGGCAAAAGATTGATGCCATATCCATCTTCTAAGGTAGCCATATTACCAAAGCGTAAACACATACGAATCACGTTGGCGATACTTACCAAATTACCGGAAGCGGCTCCCATCCATAAGATATCATGATTACCCCATTGAACATCGAAATTATGGTAATCGCAAAGGATATCCATGATCAGATGAGCGCCCGGACCCCGATCGTAAATATCGCCGATGATATGTAACAGGTCGATTGTCAACCGTTGGATCAAGTTACACATAGCGATAATGAAATCGTCCGCACGTCCCGTGGAGATGATCGTACAAATAATCTGATCCACATAAGCGGATTTATTCGGCTCTACGGAAGACTCGTGCAATAACTCCTGAATAATATAGGAGAACTCCTTGGGTAAAGCCTTACGTACTTTCGAACGGGTGTATTTGGAGGACACGTTCCGGCAAACACGTACCAATTGATTCAAGGTCACTTGGTACCAATCTTCCAGATCTTGCTCTTGACTCTTGATCAGTTCCAGCTTATCCTCTGGATAATAAATCAAGGAACAAAGCTCCTTCTTCTCGGATTCCCGGAGCGTATTACTGAAAATCTCGTTCACCTTGCGCTTTACGGCACCGGAAGCGTTTCTCAGCACATGGCTAAAGGCTTGATCCTCGCCATGTAAATCACTCAAGAAGTGCTCCGTACCCTTCGGTAGGTTCAAGATCGCTTCCAGATTAATGATCTCCGTACTGGCATCCGCGATCGTCGGGAAACTCCGTGCCAACAATTGCAAATACCGTAAATCATTTTGTACAGATTCGGCTATAATATCTTTTGTCATCTTATCTCTTATTTATACGCGAATATAAATAGATCCGGTCATTTAAACCGAACCTGCTCCGGTTTATTTTTCTCGGCTACTTGCTGGATCTCATAGGGGCTGACCTCTACGGCGCCTTTCGTCAATTCCGGAATATTGTAGGAATACAACTGATAGTCATACTTATCCGGATCTTCTTGAGGCAATAAGAACGGTTTCGAAGGCTTACCGTCTTTCCCTATATAACAAATATAAGGTAAAGTATATAAACCGTTATCCCGGCGGCTACTAAATACGACCCAATCACTATTACTACTCCAAGAATGATAGCTATCCGTATCCGGGCTATTCAACGCAGACATATCCATCGCTGTCCGATTCTCCAAATCCATCATCCGGATCTCCGCATCCGGGTGCCAAATAGGGAACTGCCCATAAGCGGTTTCCGTGTACATCAGGAAACGCCCATCGGGAGAGATACGGGGAAATGTATAGCTCAAGCTATCCGCATGTACCAACGTATCGATCGGGAAGCTGATCTCGCCACGATCCGGATCGAACGCGACACGGCAGAGATTATAACGTACCTTATCATAATTCTCCGGCATCTTCTGGGCCGGGCCGTACAGAAATAAAGCCATTTACCATCCGGAGAGAACGCGGGGAAAGTCTCGAATGCATCTTTTGTGATCAATGAGGCTTTCGAAAGGATTTCTTTGTTTTTCACGTCATACACCACCACATCGGACTCCAAGTCGAACACTTCCATCTTTTTCTCTTTCACGGAATGGAAAAACTGTTTGATATCATTTACCGATGTGGTGATATAGCGCCCGGAAGGATGCCAGAAAGGATACGTCATATTACTGATCGTCCCATTCGTTTTCGTATTCAATTTACTGATTTTCTTGTCTTGGACAATATAAGTTCCCCCATTCGCCGCACGCATATGGAACATCATCTGCCCCGGATCTCCCATACAGAACGAATGGCAGTTCATACAATTATAGCCGGTCATATCGTTACGGATAATCGGCTGTTCGTCAAACGACTCCAAATTCCGCTGATAAATACCCACAATATGCCATTTCTCGTATCCCGGCTCTATCAAACGGTATACTAAATGAGAGTCGATCGCTTGATCACTGATATAGACAGAGAATGGTGCCCATTTAGTCCACTCATCACCTATCTTCGTGGCGATCGTAACAAAAAAGGCTTTTCCACGGTTCGCACGTGTCAAGCGAATCCAATCCTTCATCTTAAAACGGATCGTATTTGTCCCATGATATTCAAACACTTCCGACTCACTACCTTCTATTTTCGCATAGCATTCATCCGCTGGTACATTTATCCGGAAATTCAACGGAGCTATATTATAAGGTATAGTCGTCCCTTTATAATCCGGAAAAATAGGAGGCGGGGACATACGTTCGTTCGTGACATTCGTAATGCCTTCCGGATGCAAGGACCAAAAGCCTAAATATACGACTATAGTGAGAACTTGTATTATTAGATATCCGATCACAAAATTTCGGACGATCTTTCTTTTCTTTGTATTATCCATGTATTATTGTCGTTTAGGAGTCAGGATAAATTGAGCGTAATAATAATAGGTATCACCAAACTGTTGCTTCAAGGCTGCCGGCGGCATAGAGCGTGCCACTTTCATGAATTGCAGGAAGCGATTCTGCACCTCCTGACTGATCGGGAAGCTCCGGAACGCCTCCGGATCTTTCTGTACGGCCGCGAAGAACAAGCAAATAGCTTCTTGATAAAGCACCGGGAATGCCTCACCCCGTTCTTTCATCAATTCCATATAATGCATAAAAGTCATCAAATCCTTATAAACCAAAAGATATCCCATCCCATATTCGAAAGCCGGACGGTTATCGGCATGATCGTCGATCAAAAAAGCCAATGCGTTCGGAAAGATCAAGGTCAGGTCCAAAGGATTATCGGTAATCGGAAGCATCGCCCGTTTTGCCGCTATCCAATCTTCCGACGCACAAGCCACGGAGTCCAATAATGGACGTTGAGCGGTTGCCCAATCCCGGTAATGCGGGTTCGATTCCAGTATCTTGATATATTTCTCCGCCGCACGATATTCGCCGGTTACCAGATAAGTCTCCACCAAACGCTTCATCAAACGAGGTTGCACGCAACGTTGTGAACTTAATACCCCCACAAAGGCGAAACGTTGGGCGGCGTTCACTTGCCCGACTTGCCAAGCCACCTCACTCGCCTCGATCAATCCCATCCGGCTTTTCGGATCGTGCGGAATAAAACCACCCTCACCGATCTGGGGGAAACGCATCAAATCGGAAGTAAAACGTCCGGTTTTCGACAAAGCCAAATTCAGATAAATCAAGGCATCCATATCCCGCACAGAATGCGCACGAGCGTGCGAGACAATCTTCTGCCATTCTCCCAGCCGTGCATAGTAATCATACCGATAGGCCTGCTCCATCGGATCTTTCTTATAGAGAATCCCGGCGACCATCGCTATCAAAAGAAAAACGTAAGAAACGATTCGTTTCCAAGATTCCTTACGGATGAAAACCCGGCTCCTTACATAATAAAGAATGAAAGCGATCAAAGGATACGCAAGCATGATATATCCTAAAGAATTAGGTATCGGATATTCGGGATGGCATAGATGTTTGCTGAAAAAAGCTTCCCGCATCGGAAGAATATAAACCGTACGCATGGCGATCAACGGTAGCAAACCTCCCCAAGCGATAGCGATAATGGCTACTCCAAAACGAGCCTTATCCTCTTTAGCACAACACTCATAAACCGCGATCAATAAGGCCAACAATAAATTAGCGGGTGCCGCAAAAAAATAAGAGCCCCCCAAAAACAAGAAGCCAAAGAGATAACGAAGCCAATCAATCTTGATTGAAGTATACAAATACGCAAGAACCTGCACGAAAGCGAGCATCGTCAACAAGGCGATTGACTCCTGCGGATAGATCCAAATTAAAAAAGAGGGAAGAATAGCCGCCAACATAGAGGCACGCACCCCACAAGCTTTTAAGTAAAGGAAAAAACAGCCGGAGATCAGTCCTAATAATAAAGCGATCACTACCGAAGCCCCATAAGGATGGATAAACGCAAGCGATAAGAACTCAGTCACATATTCATTCAATCCACCCGGTTCGGCCAATCGGTCTTGGAAATAACTACCGGTAGTCTGAAACATCATATACTGCTCCAGAAAACGATACCAATACCGAAAATTCAACTCTATGAATAGGAAACTACCTATAATAAAAAGGAATAGTATAATGGTATTATTGTTAACAAATAGTCTATTCTTCATTCTCCAACTGTTTTTCGGATCGTAAAGATAGAAAGTATATAGAAGACGGCAAAAGAAAAAGTTTAATTATTATATTGAACACGGAATACACGAAACACACGGACTGATACTATAGACCTCAGTGTATCGCTGTGTGTTCCGTGTGTTCCGTGTTCAATCCTGTACTTACATCTGCTGCTCGCCGCCGCCAGAGCCGCCGCTCTTCACATCATCGTTATTGATACCGCGTTTTACTTTCTTGATAGCATCTTTCAAGGTACCGAAACGATAGGATACGCTAACTTGTAACATGCGCATCGTTCGGTAATTGGTCTCACGGCGGAAGAACGTATCGTCTGAAGAAGTGTTTTCCATCTTCATTCGTTTCCAGAACGGGTTCTGGAAAGACAACTGAACCGAGAGCTTTTTCTTCAAGAAATCCTTATTTACGGAGATTCCCGTAAAATAGAATGGAGAACGTTTACCCTGCAACTGAATCCAAGGAGAGAAATATCCTCCATGCAAGTTCAAGCGAAAATCCATCGGGAAATTAAACTGCGTACCGGCGAATATACGTCCGCTGAAACCACTGTTCGCCATATCATTCATATCGCTCTTCAAATCCGTATAATCCACACCTCCATTCATATAAATACGGAACAAAGGAACCGGGTTCCAATTTGCGTATACGAACAAGCCCGTAGATTGTTTCTTTCCTATATTACCATAAGTAGTCTGGAAAATACCCGGGTTCTTCGGATCGATAAAGGTATATTGCTCGATCGAATTATTCACGAACGTATAAGTAGCGCTCGCGTTAATGCTGAATTTCTGGGCGAACATACTATAGTTCAAGTTAATATTATTACTTTTCTCAGAGTCCAGATTCGGGTTACCGAAGGATATATTCTGCGGATCCGCATTGTTTACATAAGGATTCAAATACCAGATACCCGGACGCTGGATACGCATATTATATCCCAAGCGAAGCTGTTGCGCCATGCTCAGTTGATAAGAGATCGTAGCGTTTGGCACCACGTCGAAATAATGGGTGTCAAAATTCATATCGGGAGCCATCTCGTATTTCACATCCAAAGAAGTTCCTTCCGCACGGACACCCGCTTTCACGCCAAACTTATCAAACTTCATCGAATAGCCCAGATAAGCGGAATAGATATGTTGGGTATGACGGAAATGGCTATCCTTGGAAGTAACATCTTCCCATATATTCAGCGAATCGTTGAAAGCGGTACGATCTGTATTACTCCGGCTCTGGCGGAATATGTATTTCGCGCCAACCTCCAAGGTCTGGTCCTTCCATGTAGGAGTCGTATAATCCACCTGTCCGGTGTGCTCATTCGTAGAAGCCTTATTGATATTATTTTGCGGATAGCCGAGCCAAGGATTGTAATTCACGACATTCTCTAATTCCGTATAATCCTTACTATCATTCGGAGAATGGCTGAAACGGTAAGAGACCGTCAGCAACTCATCTTTCTTATGGGTAGAGTGCTGGTAATCCACGTTCACGTCCGTAGAACCAAATGTCTCTGTCGTTTCCGAGTTACGGTTATAACTGTAGACCGGATTATGATTGATATCCTGCATATTCACGTTATACTCCGAGAAACTTTTCATCTCGCCACGGAATAAGTTCGCGCCAACGGTCAATAGATTCAAAGAGTCGATCTCATAACTTCCCTCCAAATAACCGAATTGGAACGGTCCACGGCTCTTTCTACGTCCATTTTGTGTCAAGAAGTGTTCCCCGTCATTTTGCAAATCTTCCCGTACGGAGTTAGCGTCATTCCATGGGTCCCGCTCCCGATTATAGTTATAGTTGGCGGTAAGTCCTAATTTTCCGGCTTTTAGAGATACATAACCACCACCGCCTACACGCCCCAACGAACTACCGTTCACACGAACCGTACCAGTATATCCTTGTAGAGCATTTTTCGTTGTAATGATATTAATAATACCACCGATACCCTCGGCGTCATACTTAGCGCCCGGGTCTGTGATCACCTCTATGTTTTTCACGGAATTGGCCGGCATACTCTTTAATACCTCAGCAGGATTATTACTCAACAGGTTAGAAGGTTTACCATTCATGTAGATCTTGAAGTTCGTGGAACCTTTCAATTGGATTTGGTCATCTCCATCCACGGTTACCATCGGCACTTTGCGCAACATATCCAACGTATTGTTGGTCTGTGCCTCGGGGTCATCTTCCAAGCTATAGGTAAGTTTATCAATCTCAGCCTTCACCAAAGGTTTCTGCGCCGTAACCGTCACTTCCCCCAGCCGCTGGTTATCCTCCTGCATATATAACTTACCCAAATCCAAGTTCCTCTGTTTATCCGAGATCGTAAATATTTTCTCGGCAGGAGCTTTTCCTATAGATTGCATAGAGATGATATATTTGCCGGCGCTACTCAATGGTGCCTGAAACTTACCATCCACATCACACGCTAAAAGCTTGACCGGTTTCTCGGGGGTCTTCGCAAAAGCAATTCTCAACGTCGCATAGGGTACGGACTCGTTACTCAGCGAATCTAACACCTGTCCCTTAATTGAATAGGAACCGGTTTTATCAGCCTGCGCATACAGAGGAAGCGCAAGGAACAGTACCCAAAATAAGGTAAATAATTTCTCTTTCATACGTTCATCTATCACTATAAAAATAATACATTTTACTGCAAATTACACTATTTACGATTTCATCGTACAAATAAAGTCATTAATAATGTTCATATTTCCTTTTTCTTCTAAAGAAGTCTGAAAAAAGAGTATTTTTTCATATATAGACGGACATCAAGTAAAACAGGTTGCACAATAATTCTAGGAATCTTTGAGAAAACGAATATATTGTTATTTTTGCATTCGTAATTCTTTAAAATACAATGTCATGAGAACTATCTTTTGTGTATTAGCCACTTTGATGTTGGGTTTGACGAGTCTGCAAGCCCAAAGTTTAAAAGCCATTAAGTTGAACGCTCCCGACAAGACCCGAGGCGCTTCGGTGATGGAAGCCCTGGCAAATCGTCACTCCGAGCGTGAGTTCGCCAACAAGAAACTCAGCCAACAAGATCTTTCCGATTTGATGTGGGCCGCCATTGGGATCAATCGCAAGGACGGGAAACGTACCGCCGCCTCTGCCTTGAACAAACAAGACGTGGATGTTTACGTATTGATGGAAGAGGGTGCTTATCTGTATGATCCGAAAGCCCATCAACTGAACCCGGTAGCGGAAGGTGACCACCGTCCACTGATCGGAGGAAAGCAAACCTCCGTGAACTCAGCTCCCGCTTGTCTATTGATGGTTTCTGATGTTTCCAAATTCGGCAATGTAGGTACACCGCAATTACGAGAGCGTTTTGGAGCGTTAGATGCCGGGCTGGTCTCTCAGAATATCGCCTTGTTCTGTTCCGGATGCGGCTTGGTAACAGTTCCCCGAGGTAGCATGGAGGCAGATGCTTTGAAAAAAGTGTTGAAGCTATCCGACTCCCAAATCCCAATGATTAATCATCCCGTGGGTTACGCTAAATAACAGGGGTACCCCCATCGCCTCACGGCAGTAGTCCCATAAGCCAACACCACTACTGCCGTAGGCTTACGCCACTACTCCTTATGGGGCATGCCAGTAGTCACATTAAAAACACACGCTCCAAGCGAAGATCAAAGCCAGCAACGCAAAGATCACCACCAAAATCGTATTCCCCCAGCGAATCAGGAAAGAGGGTAAACGCTCGATAAATCCCTCTATATTAGCGATACGGGCTGCCAATAACAAGCGAGATTTATCAATCTCACCGTCATCCACGGCGATATTGCGTGCGATCGACTCTGAGAACAGATAACCGTCTTGCATCACTGCGCCACATTGGTCACGCCACCATAAAAGGCTGAAAGATCACAAATCATCTCCACCCACCCGGATATCGCCTTCTACCGGATTATAGTAACCCAATAATAACTTGATCAAGGTTGTTTTCACCGTAAAAAAAGTCTTGTTATAAATAGACTCTTCGATTTGAGACAGCAGAAATATCCAAAAAACATTTTTAGCGGTAGAGCCTATAAATGAGTTTCCCAGCAAAGGATACAAGGTTTGTTACGCCAACACGTTAAGCGGTATTCAAGACATATATCATATCTATTGGAGATTATCAGCTGGAACTTTCCACACATCAATTATTCTATAAACAAGAGTTGTTAAAGGTATTAAGCCCCAAAGATTTCAAGTTACTCTATCAGTTATCCGAACCATTGAATCAACCGGTAAGCAGAGAAAAGCTTTTCCAAGAAATTTGGGAAGGTCAAGAAGCTCATGATAGCTTGAATAATAGTATCTCACGTTTACGTAAGTTATTGGAAAGGGATACCACGCTTTCAATAGATGCCGTAAAAGGAATTGGCTATATATTACAAAAAAAGACCTATTCCCCTCATCGCAATTAAGGGAGGCTTATTGTAGATTTCTTTATACGCTCTTGTTCCCTAGCGCATGATTCGGGAAAAACACGTACGACTTTTTTGAAAAACACGTACGACTTTTCCCGGAAACACATACGTGTTTTGAAAGAAAGATAGCCATGTTTTAAACACACTAATTCTCAATACATTACACACCTATGTCATTAGCTTGCTTATTGTCTGGAATTTGTCTTGGAATACAACGCATCCTTACTTGCCCTGTATTTACATCCACGTAGAGACGCAGCACGCTATGTCACTACAATTAGAGGACATAATGCGGTGAAAATCGAGCAGAAAAAGTCTTTCGCAAATCATACCATTTGCCGCATAAAGAGTTTTCATTATCTTCGCGGAAAATTAATAGAAATGTTATCGTTCTTTATCATACTTCCAATCCTGTATCTTGCAGGGAATATTTATATTTATCTAAAGGGAAAACAGGCTTTGAAAAGCCAGTCTACCGGAGTTAAAGTATTGTTATCCATTGTTTTTTGGGGAGGAGCTTTGTCATTCTTCAGTAGTTTTCTATTCAGGAACCTAGATATGCCGGCTTCTTTCGCTCAAACAGTTTCTCAAGTAGGAACAGGATGGCTCGTGTTCACTTTATACATGGTATTGGCCCTGTTGGTATTTGATATCTTACGACTTTTCCACCTACGTTTCAAATACTCATTCTATTTATCCTTATTCTTAACACTCAGCTTATTAGGATATGGAAACTATAATTACCAACATCCTGATACACGAGTTATCAACATGGTTATCAACAAACCGGCCGATACCGATGGACAGTCGCTGAAGGTCGTAGCCATTAGCGACATACACTTAGGATACGCTACCAACAAGACGATGCTTGCCGGATATGTGGATATGATAAACGCCCAACGCCCGGACATCGTTCTTATCGGTGGAGACTTGATAGACAACAGTGTCGCACCTCTGCGATACGAGCATATGGAAGAGGAACTGTCCAAGATATACGCTCCATTAGGCGTTTATATGGTACCGGGTAACCATGAGTATATCAGTGGCATAGAGGAGAGCGAGAAATTCATAGCGCAGACGCCCATCGTACTTTTAAGGGATTCCGTGGCTATCTTGCCCAATCAGATCCAACTCGTAGGACGGGACGACCGGCATAACAAAGGACGGAAAACTTTAGGTCAGCTTACCGCGAACCTTGATAAAAGCAAACCTGTTATCTTACTAGACCATCAACCCTACGATTTAGAGAAAACGGAAGAGGCTGGCGTAGACTTACAGTTTAGCGGACATACACATCGAGGACAAGTATGGCCGATGAACTGGATCGTGGATCATCTGTTCGAATTAAGTTACGGGATTAAAAAAATCGGAAATAGTACGATTTATGTCTCATCCGGCTTATCTTTGTGGGGACCGCCTTTCCGTATCGGAACGGACAGCGAGATGGTGGTGTTCAATATTACATTCAAAGAGTAAAGATGAAAGTATTTATTCAATCGATCGTAGCGCAGCTATTACTAAATCCGTATATTTTCTGGAGAGGATATCAAGCGCTTCCTCCTAAGAAAAGTTGCCGGATTCCTTTTATCTTGTTTTTCGTACTCGAACTATCGCTTTATTTTTTCGGATTTATTTTTAGGAATGAACTACCTGATAACGTGATAATCACGATCCAATACATCTGTAACACTTGGTATATAGCGTCCATTTATATCACTTTATCTCTCTTGGTACTTGAGTTGATCAGGCTCTCCCAACGTATCAAGCCATGGTTCCCCAAATGGATGAAAGGGCATTGGCAGCAAACCAAGGTAACCCTGTTTTTTCTTATCGTATTCGGTGTTACCGGTTTAATGATTCACGCATACCATACGGTAATGAATCCGATTGTTAAGAACGTATATATCACGTTGCCCAAAGCCGCGGGGGATCGGGATAGCCTGACTATTGTCATGATGAGCGACTTACATATCGGAGAGGTTATCGGGAAGGACTTGGTACAAAAATATGTGGCGCTCAGCAACGCACAGCATCCGGATATGGTGGTATTAGCGGGGGATATCATGGATTATGAATCCCGGTTTGCGGAAAACGCCCACATCGAGGATGATTTAAAACAATTAAAAGCTCCGTTGGGAGTATATATCATTTACGGGAATCATGAATACCGGGCAAACCGGAACGCGAAATATCGTTGGTTGCAAAAGACCGGAGGTACGCTACTAATAGACTCGGTGGTCCAACCGGACTCAACTTTTTATTTGATAGGGAGGGATGATTTCATCCATAAGAAACGAAAATCGCTTCATTCGTTAATGGAAGGGGTGGATACCGGCAAACCGATTATCGTTTTGGATCATCAACCTTGGTCGTTCGCCGAGATGAATATGAATGGGGTGGATTTGGGACTGCACGGACATACGCATAACGGGCAGTTATGGCCTTATCCCCTACTGATGAAACTTGTGTATGAATGCCCGTACGGATATTATAAGAAAGGACCTACGCAATTCTATGTATCTTCCGGCATTGGTATAGCAGGACCTCCTTATCGGGTGGGAACCGTCTCGGAATTGGTCGTATTGCATATCCGCTTCAAAGCCCCCAAACAGACTGGCGAAAGAGGGAAAAGCACGATGCCCATTCAAGGGAGCTGACAATGGGCATCGTAAGCTCGCTTGAATGGGCATTGTAAGGCCCTTTGAATGGGCATCGGCAGAAACCCGCCTATTCGGTACCCTTGGTGGCCGCTTCCAACTCAACCGGCACGCTCAATGTACGCCTGTATAAATCCGGATCGCCCAATACCTCCAACGCTTTCTCCAATACAAGATCATCTTTCAAGCTTTCTTGCAACTCTCCTCGTTGGTAATAATAACGTTTTACGATCTCGGCGGCCATTACTCGTTTCACCTCATCCTTGAAACGATCGAAATCTTTTTCCAGATTCGGAGTCAGCTTAGCCTCTAATTCCTTGAACGCAGTAGAATCCTCCTCCAGATACCCCTCAAACTCAGCCACTTCTTTCAAGTTCTTCAATACTTTCTCGCTTTGGCGGTCATAGGTGAAATTCTTGGACTTGGCGTATTGCTTCAAAGCTTCGAAATCCTCATCGGAAACCGTAAATTCCTCGATGGGAGCGATCGTCTTATGCTTTTGTACCCAATCCGTAACGAAGTCGAACAAGACCGTATCCGCCGCCAAATAATACATCATGGTAGGCACTTTCGGCTCCTTCACCTCAAACTCCGGACGTACGCCACCCCCATCACGAACCGGACGCTTCTTGGACGTATAGAATACGGAAGTCAAGCTATCCGGAATAGCAGCCACGCTACCATCCTCTTTCCGGTGCGAATAATCGATTTGCTGGATGCAACGACCACTCGGGATATAGTATTTACTCATCGTGATTTTCACTTTCCCATTATAAGGCAGGTCACGAGGAGCTTGCACCAACCCCTTACCAAACGAACGTTGTCCCACCAACACGGCACGATCCATATCCTGCAAAGATCCCGATACGATCTCAGCGGCGGAAGCCGTACCTCCATTGATCAATATAGCCAACGGCATTACCGTATCCAAAGGCTCCGTAGAGGTTCGGTACGTACGATCCCATTGCTTGATCTTTCCTTTCGTTGAAAGCACCTCGCTGCCTTTCGGTACGAACATACCTACGATTTGTACGGCACCTTCCAGCACGCCGCCGCCGTTACCGCGCAAATCCAGTACCAAAGACTTAATATTATGATTTTTCTTTAAATCCAAGAATGCCTCTTTCACCTCTTGAGCACTTTTGATAGTAAATGCCTTTAGATAAATATAACCGATACTGTCATTCTTAACCCCGTAGTAAGTAACTTGAGGTGTCGTGATCTGCTTACGGGTAATCTCGAACTTCCGGGGTTTCTTCTCGCCCGGACGTTGGATCGTCAAAACCATCTTCGTATTGGGAACACCTTTCAATAACTCGCTGACCCGGGAGTTTGTCGCCTTGGAAACATCGATCGTATCAATCGCCAAGATCAGATCGCCCGGCTTCAGACCCGCTAAATCGGCCGGCATTCCCTCGGTAGGCTCGGCAATCATCACGCCTCCCTCATTGTTACGCTGACGGATCAAGGAACCGATACCTCCGTATTCGCCGGTCGTCATCAGACTCAATTCCTCCGTTTTTTGCTCAGGATAGTATTCCGTATAAGGATCTAAACCAGCCAACATTGCCTCGATTCCCCGCTGAACGGTTTTATCCACATCCACTGAATCCACGTAGAACATCTCTACTTCTTTCAATAAAGAATTGAAAATGTCTAGGTTCTTACTCACCTCAAAGCGGTTATCTTTTTGCGCCCATCCCGGCACTACGCTACTTGCGACGAACAGCAAGCAAAATAAACCTATAATTCCTCTTCGTTGAACCAATCTGTACATACAATATTTAGTTAATTAACGGCATAAATGTAAGGAATAATACGCCGCCTAAGCCAATATCCCTTTTACTTTTAACTTTATTTGTTCCCATTTATCATACGGAATCTCCGGGCCAACCACGTCGATCACATAGCCCGCCAACATCGATCCGATGCGTGCGGATTGTACCAAAGACGCTCCTATGGATTGACCGTACAAGAATCCGGCGGCGAAGTTATCACCGGCGCCAGTCGTATCAACAGGCTTGCCCCCCTCAGCCGGGACAGAATAAAATTGACCATGACTACCGATCAAGGCACCTTCCTTTCCCAAAGTGACCAATGAGACCTCTACCAACTCAGACAAGGTATGTACGGCCTCAGCAGCCTTCTGCCCGGTAAAAGCCTCAGCCTCACTCTCATTAGAGAACAAAATATCCACATATTTAGGAATGATATCCTCCAGCATTCCTTTAAAAGCATTCACGATATTGAAGTTCGACAAATCCAGCGCTACTTTCAAGCCCAACTTTTTAGCCTTCTCCATCGTAGAACGAACCAACGGTTCGTTTACGAGCAAGTAACCTTCTATATAAATACATTGATATTTACTTAGCATCTCCTCGGTGATCTCATCCGGGGTTATTGTCGGGGCCGGGCCAAGGAAAGTCCCCATCGTACGTTCCCCATCCGGAGAAATCATCACCGTACAGCTACCTGTAAGTCCGTCCGTCTTGATAAAATAGGAACTGACACCCGCTTTTTCCAACGCATCCTCATAAAATCCGCCGATCGAATCATCCCCGATCTTACCGATAAAACCGGAATTCGCCCCTAAAGAAGACATCGAACGCATCGTGTTGCAGACAGATCCTCCCGGGGTTTGCGTACGTGGCAAGCCGGCTAAAGTTGTACGGATAGCGATCATTTGTTCCCTGTTAATCATATCCATAGCTCCTTTCTGTATCCCGATTTCCGATAGGACATCATCATTTTCAAGCCTCAATAAAACGTCAACCAAAGCGTTTCCTAAACCTATTGTATTCATTTTTTCGTAATTTTTTTCGCAAAGATATTGCATATTTCGAAAATACCCCGTACTTTTGCAGTGCAATTTCAGAAAGGGGTTACGGAATAACCTTTGAAAGAGCGAAAAATTCTTCCTTAGCTCAGTTGGTTAGAGCATCTGACTGTTAATCAGAGGGTCCTTGGTTCAAGTCCAAGAAGAAGAGCGAAAAGAGTTTTCATATAGAGATTAAAAAGTTAAAAACTGATTCTTCCTTAGCTCAGTTGGTTAGAGCATCTGACTGTTAATCAGAGGGTCCTTGGTTCAAGTCCAAGAGGAAGAGCAAAAAGAGAGAGATACCTATTAATAGGTATCTCTTTTTTCTTTTGTTCTTTTTCCGTTATTCACAGGGTTTTCAACAGGGTTATTAACAACCCTGTAATCCTCCTACCCTCTCCAAGCGATTAAAAATAAGTTCTTTAATTCTTCCGCAAGGACTCCACGACGCATATTGGGAAGATGAACGTTATCCCGCAAATCAGCGGGCATGTCTTTAATAAGTACATCCGACTCCTGCGAAGCCTTATAAATAAACTCCGTATCAAATAAAAAGCGATTCACCTGAGTTGAGGCCAAAAACGATTTTCCCCGCTGGTTAAAACCTTTCAAACCTCCTTGAGCATCCGTATGCGTTAATCCTAGAAGCGTAAAATTCAATATACGGGAAGCATAACTCATAATCTTTCTTCGAGTACTTAAATGGGTATAATAAGTATGATTCCGCACGGCGATAACGACATCATATCCCGATTCCAACCATTCTACCATCCGGCAGATAGAATCCGCCTCATACGGAAAATCATAATCCGTATATAAAGTAATGGATGAGGTGGAATGAGACAAGCCAGCCCTAACAGCGGCTCCTTTTCCCTTATTCGTATCATAACTTACGATCATCGTATCAGGGAGAGCCTCCAGAAGACGTCCCACCGCATCCTTCGTAAATCCTCTCTTCGAAGCGTCATTCACGACGATAAAACGAAGTGAGCGACCTTTAAGCATCTTTACCAATTCCGCATGTTTCTCGATCATCAAACGTTCCCAGCCTTCTTGTGGGTTATAACAAGGCAAGATAAGGTCGATCGCCTCCTCTTTACCCGGGAGAGTCTTCGGCCGATGAAGCGGCTCTGAAAAATCCAATGTCAATTGCTCCCATACGATCTTAAACCAGATCAACACACAAGGTAGTGCTTTCAACGCATAAGGAATAACATACGTTTTCCGGATATAACAGGGAAATATATCTGTAGGGGAAAGGGATGTCAGAATAAAACAGAAAACGAATAGTACCGTATTCAAGACAGGAGTCGTCTTACGGGTAGGCGTACCTATATACCAAAGGCAGACGGCTATCATGGCTCCCAAATATCCGCTATTCTCTGTTCCGGAGCTAAAAAGAACCATGAACAAAAGAGTAGAGCAAAGAAAATGCATGCGGAACCGCCGGTTATCATATTGATTTATCCTAAAATAAGGAGCAATAAATAAAAGTAGCCCGGGGATAACCAACCAGAGATCACTATACGTATTGACTCCCGAAATCTTACGAACCATCCCCAACAAAGAGATATTTGTATAAGGAGTAAATAAATTCTCTACATTCTTATCGAGAAGTACCTCATACCATTTCACGTATTGACTTGCCACATATTGAGGAGACGTATATAACATCGGAAGAACATACAAGACTATGCCCCAGAAAATAAGTCCTTTCAAAAAGGCGATCCGGCGTTTTGAGAATAGCAGGAAAGCAAGACCGACAATGCCATAAATCTTAGTCATCGTACCCAAGACAATCATTAGCGCCGCCCAAAACTCCTGTTTCCGCTCAATAAAAATAAACGAGAATAAAATCATGCCGGCTATGGCTATGTTAAATTGCTGCATAAGAACACACGTAAATAACTCATTCAAGCATACCCAAATGACAAACGCCTGTTTCCAATCCGCCAATCCGAGTTTACGGATAGCCATATAAAGCAGCAAGCTATTCGCGAGACACCATAGCAACATCCCGATATAAGGAGAGAAGAGGGAGAAAGGCGCTATTATAGCCGTAAAAGGAATCCCGTATAAAAACCGGTCGTGGTATTCATTCGGATAATATATATAAAGGTCTTTCAACTCTAACGCATGGAAAAAGGAAGCCCTATAAATCATAAAGTTATTATAAGTCCTTCCCACAGGTAATTTCAATAAGCAAGCGACAAGGGCCGTCGCAAACCAAACAAATCCGACAAACCTCGGATTCTTAAATATCGGGCGTCTAAAAAATACTCTCAACATATCCTTTTTTATTCGTTACAACTCCACTTTCAAATAAAACTTCTGACAGCCTATATGTTCAAAAGACTCGCCAACGCATAAAAACCCCTATCTAAAACAGTAGAAAAAACGTAAAAAGCATTTTTTTAAGTATTATCTTCGCGACATGGGAAAGAATAAATTAGCTAAGTTTGACGATATGGCGGGCTATCCGCACGTATTCCAATACCCTTTCGCCGCCCTACAAGAAAAAGGGTTTGATATGAAAGGACAGTGGCATGAACGTTTTTTCAAGAACGACCATCCTATTGTTTTGGAATTGGGATGTGGAAAAGGGGAATATACCGTAGGTTTGGGAAAGCTTTTCCCAAATAAGAATTTTATTGGTGTCGATATCAAGGGAGCACGTATGTGGACCGGAGCGAAAGAATCGCTGGAAGCCGGGATGAATAACGTGGCTTTCCTACGTACCAGTATCGAATTGATTTCCTATTTCTTCGCTCCGGGCGAAGTAGCCGAGATCTGGATCACATTTCCGGACCCTCAAATGAAAAAGGTCAATAAGCGTCTGACCGGAACCCGTTTCATGAAAATGTATCGGGAAATCCTTTCCGGAGATGGTATTATCCATTTAAAAACGGATAGTAACTTTATGTATACCTATACGTGCGAGATGGTAAAAGCGAACCATTATCCCGTATTGTTCAGTACAGACGACCTATATCATTCCAATCTGGCGGATGAGATCTTATCCATCAAAACCTATTACGAGCAACAATGGCTGGATCGTGGATTAAACATCAAATACATCAAGTTTGTTTGTGAGGAAAGGGAACGATTGGTGGAACCTGACGTAGAAATAGAGTTAGATCCTTATCGTAGCTTTAATCGCAGTAAACGAAGCGCTTTGGCTTCTGGTAAATAAAAGAATGACTTAAAAAAATCAACAGATATGACAATCTATCCGAATCTGATTATTGAGGCGTTGAAGAACGTTCGTTACCCGGGTACCGGAAAGGACATCGTTTCCATGGGCCTCGTAGAAGACAACATTCGTATCGATGGTATGAATGTCACCTTCTCGTTATTATTCGAGAAGCCGAATGATCCGTTTATCCGCTCCGTAGTAAAAGCCGCGGAGACAGCTATTTTAACCTATGTAAGCCCGGAGGTGAATATCAAGGGAAACATCACGGTAAAAGCCCGTCAGTTAGCTCGCCCGGAACCGGATAAATTATTACCGCAAGTAAAAAATATTATCGCCGTATCTTCCGGTAAAGGAGGAGTTGGTAAAAGTACCGTTGCCGCTAATCTAGCTGTCGCATTGGCTTTACAAGGATATAAGGTAGGATTGCTGGATGCCGATATATTCGGGCCGTCCCAACCCAAGATGTTCAACCTAGAAGAGGCTCGCCCTTATATGGAAGAGGTAGAGGGCAGGGAACTGATCAAGCCGGCCGAAAATTATGGTGTCAAGATGTTATCCATCGGCTTCTTCGTAAATAAAAACGACGCAGTCCTATGGCGTGGAGCAATGGCTAGCAACGCATTGAAGCAATTGATCGGCGACGCCAACTGGGGTGAGCTTGATTATTTCTTAATCGATTTACCTCCCGGAACGAGTGATATCCATTTGACAATGGTACAAACACTAGCGATAACCGGAGCCGTGGTGGTAAGTACGCCGCAAGAGGTTGCTTTAGCGGACGCTCGTAAGGGTATCAGCATGTTCACTGGAGATAAGGTTAATGTCCCTGTTTTAGGATTGATCGAGAATATGGCTTGGTTTACCCCTGCGGAATTACCGGAAAACAAATATTATATATTCGGAAAGGAAGGTTGTAAACGCCTAGCTGAGGAACTGAACGTGCCGTTACTGGGACAGATTCCTATCGTACAAAGTATCTGCGAAGGAGGAGATCAAGGTAAGCCGGTAGCGTTGAACCCGGACTCGATCACAGGAAAGGCATTCCAAGAATTGGCCGAGAATGTAGTCAAGCAAATAGACTATCGCAACGAGCATCTGGCTCCGACAGAGCGAGTGATTGTAACCAAGAAATAAAGATGATTTATACGTATATACGTGTGGTCTCGCACGTATATACGTATCGTCCTACACGTACGCTCGCATGGGCCTACGCCTATATACGTATCAGCCTATGCGAACGTACGTATAAATTCAGCCCACAATATACTTGGCTTTCTTACCGCAAATCTTCCTGATACCCAATACGATCAACCAAGATACAGCGAATGCTACCACAGAAGCGGCAGGAATCTGTAAACCCAATGGGATATTCAAGGCTCTCGCCAACAGCACACTGGGTCCCGTAAAGAAATAATGTACCATATAGATACCGAAACCGCATATGGTTAAGTTCGCCAACATTCGCTTAATCGTATCCGACTTAACATTTACCTTCTTCGCCAGTAAGAAGATAGGAATCGTCATCATCACCACATTGGGAGAACAATAATAAAAGAATAACTCTAACTGTTCCTCCGTGTAAGCAGGCAAAGCGGTCGTATAGCGGAAACCGAAGAAAGTAATGGCATAGCCTACGACAAACATAGGAATGCCTATCCCAACGATCTTTCCTAACGACCAATCATGATTCCTCAGATAATGCCCCAATAGCAAGTAACCGTTAAACCCGGCGAAATAATAAAGCATACTGAATTCATTCCATGAGCATCCACCCCAAATGTAAGGAGATACGAATTCCCGATAGTAAGGAATAAACAAAGTCACTCCCCAACCTGCCAGAAACCATAATTTCGCCTTATCCGAAACTTTCTCGACCCAAGCGGAGAAGATCGGCAAATAAAGATATAAACCTATCAGTAAATAGATATACCACATATGTACATCCAACAATGAGAAATTGAACGGTATCTGGGCGATATAGCCTAAAGACACACTCAACGATTGACGAGTCACCTCTTCTCCCGAATAAGGGAAAAAATCAAGAATAAGTTCCGGCCTCAAACCAAGCAGCCCCGTAAACCAAGGAAATAAATTATAAATAACAGACCAAATCAAGAAAGGCCAGAATACACGCAATATCCTTTTCTTATAGAAAATAGAAGTCTCTTCCCGGACCGGTAGCAACAAGGCTCCCGTAATCATAACGAACAGAGGTACACAAGGACGAAGAAAAGCCCCATAGGCAGCTCCCCAAAACTTAATATTCCCAATAATCGGAGAATCTCCGGGATAGAAATTAAACGGGTCTGTACAATGACAGCAAACAACAGTAAACATCGCGATCAGGCGAACAACGTCCAACCATACGACATGAGTTTTCACGGTAGAGATTTGCTTTTGTTCCATATAAATAACTGTTTCATTCGTAATAGTTGGCGAATATACAAAAAAAGGAATAGTCATACATCGTATCCACGGCTATATAGCTCCGGCTCTCGCTCTTCACCCGACAGAACGGGTGATCGCAACCAAGAATCAAGAAAAGATAACATAAATTGCACCGCAAGTAGTGCAATTCTTTACGAAAAATGCACTATTCACAGTGCAAATTAGTATATTTGCGAAAACATTATAATATATGGATAAGTTACAAACAAGTTTCGATGCGATGTTACGTACTACACCTACCTCATTCCATCGATATATGTTCGACCGCATTAATTGGAACAACCGGCTATTGGGCTTAGTAGGTCCGCGTGGCGTTGGGAAAACTACTTTGATGTTGCAATATGCCAAAGAAAAACTGAACAGAAATACGACCTTGTTCGTCAACGCTGATGATTTGTACTTTTCCAGCCACCACTTAGTGGATTTAGCTGATGACTTCGTCAAGCGAGGAGGGACCCATCTTCTTATAGACGAAATCCATAAATACAAGGACTGGGCCCGCGAGCTAAAACTGATGTATGACTATCACGCAGATCTAAAGATATTCTTCACAGGTTCCTCCATCCTTGATATCAACAAGGGATCGGCAGACCTGAGCCGACGGGCTATCGTCTATTCTATGCAAGGGCTTTCATTTCGCGAATATCTTAATATGTTTCACAACATAGAGATCCAGACCCATACACTAGCCGATATCGTAGAGCACCGCATAGAACTCCCCGAGAAATTCCGTCCTTATGCCTATTTCCAATCCTATCTAGAGAAAGGGTATTATCCGTTCTCGAAAGAAGACCAATTTCATATACGCTTACAACAAGTAATAAACACGACGTTGGAAGTTGATATACCGCAGTATTCAGAAATGAGCATATCAACAGCACGAAAACTAAAGCAATTGCTCACCATCATTGCCCAAAGCGTACCATTCAAACCGAATATGAGTAGCATAGCGATTATGCTAGGAGTGAGTCGCAACAATTTATCCGATTACTTTCTTTATCTCGAGGAATCCGGATTAATCTCCCAACTACGCGATGGAGTCGGTGGCATCAGAGGGCTAGGCAAAGTAGATAAAGTTTATCTGGATAATCCTACTCTTATGTACAATTTGGGGAAGGAAATATCCAACATCGGGAACATCAGAGAAACATTCTTCTTGAATCAAACACGTGTGGAGCAAGAAGTCATCACCTCCCCTATATCGGATTTTCAAATAGCCGACTATACTTTCGAAGTTGGAGGGAAAAATAAAAAGCAAAAGCAACTGCAAGGAATAGAGAACGGCTTCGTTGTAAAGGACAATATCGAACAAGGATACATGAATGTAATCCCTTTGTGGCAGTTCGGGCTCAATTATTAAATCCGCTCATTTAGTTTCATTCGTAATAGTTGGCGAATATACAAAAAGAACACGGAGCACACAGGATACACGGCATCGCACAGATCAATATTACATATCGCAAAACAAATCCGTGTATTCCGTGTGCTCCGTGTGCTCCGTGTTCCTAAAATTAATATACAAAGTCTTTCCTACGAATAAACGCCACCGTACGATGTATTTCCGTGTACATAATAATATCCTCATCGATAAATGGCACCTCTTTCCGGTAATCCTTCAAGAACTTCTCCAACACAGGGGAGGTCCTAGCCGGACGACGGAACTCGATTCCTTGTGCCGCATTCATCAGCTCGATCGCCAAGATATGATCCAAGTTGTCCATGATCTTAAACAATTTCGTCGCCGCATTCGCCCCCATACTCACATGATCCTCTTGTCCATTACTAGACACGATAGAATCGCTGCTCGCCGCATAGCAATACATCTTATTCTGGCTTACCATACTGGCGGCCGCATATTGAGGGATCATGAAACCGGAGTTCAAGCCGGGATTAGCGACCAAGAACTCAGGCAATCCCCGCAAACCCATGATCAATTGAGCGACACGACGTTCCGATATATTTCCTAACTCAGCCAAGGCAATCGCCAAGAAATCATAAGAAATCGCCAAGGGCTGACCGTGGAAATTACCGCCGGAAATAATCTTATCCTCCTCCGGGAAGATCGTCGGATTATCCGTCACGGAATTTACTTCGGTAAGCAGGACATTCGCCACATAATTGATAGCGTCCTTCGTAGCCCCATGCACTTGAGGGATACAACGGAATGAATACGGGTCCTGAACATGTTCCTTTTTCCGGGCGATAAACTCACTTCCCTCCAATAGCCGTCGAAAAGCGGCCCCGGTCTCGATTTGTCCGGGATGCGGACGCATCTGCTGGATACAATCCATGAAAGGATCGATACGCCCATCGAAAGCCTCCAAAGATAAAGCGGCGATCAGATCCGCTTTCTTGGACAGGCTAAACGCACGCATCAAGGCGAATACGCCATTGGCGCTCATAAATTGCGTACCGTTCAATAAAGCTAACCCCTCCTTGCTTTTCAGCTTCACAGGCTTCCAAGCGAACTCGTCCAATACGCTGATCGCTTCCCGTTTGCGGCCCTTATAATAAACGTCACCCACGCCGATCAGAGGCAGGAACAAATTCGCCAGAGGCGCCAAATCACCGGAAGCACCTAAAGAGCCACGATCATACACGATCGGAAGCACGTCATTATTGAAAAAATCCAGAATACGTTGTACGGTGATCACCTGTACGCCACTATGCCCCAACGAAAGGGCATGCGCTTTCAATAACATCATCAAACGGACGATCACCGGACTTACCTCATCCCCTACGCTACAGGCATGACTTTTCACCAAGTTCTCTTGCAAGGTGCTCAATTCGTCCGGAGAGATATTCTTATTACATAAGGAACCGAAACCGGTAGTAATCCCATACAAAGGCCCCTCCTGCTGCTCGATTTTATGATCCAAGTAATCCCGGCAACGCTGGATGCGCTCCTTCACCTCGAGTGAAAGCTCCAACTTCATATTTTGAGTAAGTATCCGTTCGACTCCCTCAAAAGAGAGAGGCTCGGAACCCACATAATAGACATTGCTCATATGCTATAATTTAGTCTTCACCCAATCCAATAACTTTTGCTCTACACGGATAGCGTTCGCCTCCAGTTCATCCGCTTTCTTCCGCATCTTTCCGACGAACACCTCGTCTTGGATGGACGTTAAGTTAATTCGGACATTCAATAAAGCCCCCAATACACAAGTACGGGCAGCCATCATCGCCACGCAAGCATCCGTGACGGCATTCTGATTACCTTTGTGAGCCACATAGATAATCGTCTCCATTACGGAACCGATCTCCTCCGCCACCCTCATCGGAACAATAGCCGCCTCTTTAGTAGCGCTCTGTATCGCATTCGTACGGATCACCTGTTCGTCAGGCGTTTCTTTCGGCAACTTAAAAGCTGAGAATACACGATCATAAGCCTCGCTGTCCTTATCAATATATTCAGTAAGACGCTCACGGATCAAAGCCGCCTCGATAGCGATCGTTTTCATTTGTCCTTCCACTTCCGCATATTTCTTTTTGCCAACAGTCAGATGGGCCACCATCTCTGTCAAAGCTGCCGCTATAGCGCCATTCAAGGCAGATATACTTCCACCACCGGGAACGGGAGCACTACCCGCCGTTTCCGCCAAAAAATCTTTAATTGTCAAGTCTGCTAACATAGTATTTTGATTTAAATGATTCAACAATTCTTATCTTACATCATATAAAGTTCCCCGTCCTTAATTACGGTATCCACGAGATTCATTCCCACATGATAAGGTAGAAACTTATAAGACGGGTATTTCAGCAAGATCACGTCCGCACGTTTTCCCACGCTGATACTTCCAATCTCGGAGGCACGTCCCACAGCTGCGGCTCCATTAATGGTCAATGCCGTTACCGCTTCTTCAGGGCTCATCTTCATATAGATACAGGCCAAGGCTATCATCATCGGGATCGAGGCCGAAAAACAACTTCCCGGATTTAGATCGGAAGCTAAAGCCACCGCGCAACCGGCATCTATCATTTTCCGGGCAGGCGCATACGGCTCATTCAAGGAAAAGGCAGTCAGCGGAAGTAAGGTAGCTACGACACCCGCTCTTGCCAGACGTTTGATGCCTGTATCCGATATATGTAATAAATGATCAGCACTTACACACTTCAAGGAGGCCGCCAGTTCCGCCCCTCCGAAAGGAACGATCTCATCCGCATGCATCTTCAATTTAAAACGATGATGACGGGCGGCACGAAGCAAGCGCTCACTCTGTTCTAACGAGAAAACGCCTTTCTCACAAAACACATCACAAAACGTAACCGTATGTTCGGCTCGTATGGCAGGAAGAACTTCCTCGATCATATAATCCACATAATCGTCCGTACGACCGGCAAATTCAGGAGGAACAGCATGAGCTCCCAAAAAGGTCGATACGACATCCATCGGATGAGACTCATTCAGGTCCGACATGACACGAAGCTGAACTAATTCTGTTTGCAAATCCAAACCATAACCACTTTTCCCCTCCACCGTGGTAACACCCATGGAGAATAACTCATCCAAACGTTCTTCCCCTCTGTCCCATAGTGTATCGAAATCACTTTCACGGGTAGCTTTCATCGTATTCACGATACCTCCACCACGCTCCATGATCGACATATAACTATCTCCCCGCAATCGCCAAGAGAACTCCTCCTCCCGGTAACCGCCAAAGATAAAATGCGTATGGCTATCTACAAATCCGGGTAACACCGCTTGGTTCTCCGCCCGAATCTCCAAATAATCCTCCGCATGGATGTTTCGAAGTACCTCCTCCGTAGGTCCTACATGCGTAATAACCCCATCAGACATCGCTACGGCTCCATCCTCGATAACGCCTAAATCAGACATCTCCGCTCCCCGTCGTGCCTTATCCCCATGACAAGTGACGATCTGGGCAGCATTCCTGATTAATATCTTGCTATTCTCCATACGCTATTCCATAATACGGGCTTCCAATACTTGATTCATAGAGAAGTCCTCTAATCCCAAATAGTAAGAGGCCGTATCGATCAACGCCTCCATAGGAACCAAGCCGATAATCTCGCTCCCCACCACCGGAACACCATATCTGCGAGCTTCGATACGAACTAACTCGAAGGCCCGGTACAAGGCCGTACGGGTATAATCGGTCATATTAATAGAGACCTGTACGATACCACGTTCCTTCAACTCAACCCCCATCGCTTTACAATAGCGTAAACCTCCGCCGATGAAACGGATTTTCTTCGCTATATCCGTAGCGATCTGCAATTGATTCGTTCCTAAGTTCACATTATAGGCGACCAAAGGCATGCGGGCTCCTATGGCGACCGTACCGGCTGTCGGATGTCTTTCGGCCGGACCAAAATCAGGTTTCCACTCCGGTTGATGGATTTTCTCTGCCATCCCTTCAAACTCTCCTTTACGGATCGCAGCCAGATTCTCCCGGTAAGGGACGGAAGCCGATTTCTCATATAAGAAGACCGGCACGGCATAATGAGCGCCCACTTCCTCCCCTACTTCCTTAGACAAGGCGATCGCCTCTTCCATCGTACATCCGCGAATCGGTATAAAAGGAACAACATCTACGGCCCCCATTCGAGGATGTTGACCGCTATGCTTGTTTAAATCGATCAACTCAACGGCAACTCCAATGGCCTCCAATACGGCTTGTTTTAAAGCGACTGGCTCCCCTACCACGGTAACAACCAAGCGATTATGATCCTCGTCATTACTATAGTCCAACAGTTTAACACCCGTCTTAGCCCGGAAAGGCGCTACGATCTTATCTATCTTCTCCAGATCCCGTCCTTCACTGAAGTTAGGGACACATTCCATAATCTTATTCCAAGTACTCATACCTTTTTATTTAATGATGTTTGTACGATTTCATGAATAAACGCCCTCTCCGGGATATACGGAAGGGTAATATGATACTGTTCGCCACGGTTCTCATTGAAAGTAGCGCTCGTACGCATCGCATTCGGGTTACGGGCCCATGAGCGACGAGCGACACCCCCCATCACGTCCCATATCATAGCAGAGCGAAGTATCTCGTCCACCCGCTCACTACCATCGAGAACCATACCGAAACCTCCGTTTATCGCCTTACCGATACCAACTCCTCCACCATTATGAAGAGCGACCAAGCTCATACCCCGGGCGGCATTTCCAGCGAAGCACTGCACCGCCATATCAGCCATCACATTGCTTCCGTCCCGTATATTAGAGGTCTCACGGAATGGAGAATCCGTACCGCTCACGTCATGATGGTCTCGTCCCAACATAATCGGGCCTACCTCCCCATCACGTACCATTCGGTTAAACTCAAGGGCGATCTTCAAGCGCCCCTCAGCGTCTTGATATAAGATCCGGGCTTGCGTACCCACCACCAAACGGTTCTTCTCCGCGTCACGTATCCAATTATAATTATCCATATCCTGCCCTCTTCGAGTCGGATCGATACACGCCATAGCCGCATGATCCGTGCGAATCAAATCTTCCGGCTTACCGCTTAAACATACCCAGCGGAAAGGGCCATACCCATAATCAAATAATTCCGGCCCCATGATATCTTCCACATAAGAAGGCCATATAAAACCATCTTTCTCGTCCACACCGTTACGGGAAATCTCATGTATACCGGCATCATAGATCGCTTTCATGAAGGAGTTCCCATAGTCAAAGAAATAGGTACCCCGGGCAACCAGACGCTTGATCACCTCGAAATGTCGCTTCAACGTTTTATCGACCAAAGCACAAAAGTCTTCCCGGTGATGAGCCAATAATTCCGTACGTTCCTCAAACGTCACGCCTACCGGGCAATAACCACCTTCATAGACCGCATGACACGAGGTCTGATCACTCAAAAGGTCGATGGAAAGCCCCTGTTTATCGGCATATTCCAATAAATCCACGATATTGCCATGAAAAGCGATAGAGATCGGTTCTTTCTTACGAATCGCCTCGTCGGCTAAGGAGAAAGCTTTCCCCATATCATCCGTCACATACTGGACCCATCCTTGGCATCGGCGTGTCTCGATACGGGAAGCGTCTACCTCGGCGATTATACTGGCAGCACCGGCAATCACGGCGGCTTTAGGTTGAGCGCCACTCATTCCTCCTAAACCGGAAGATACAAACAGATAGCCTCGCAAATCCTTATCTTGTGGAATCCCTAATTTCTTACGTCCAGCATTCAACAATGTATTAAACGTACCGTGTACGATACCTTGCGGGCCGATATACATCCAACCTCCGGCCGTCATCTGTCCATAATTAGCGACTCCCATCTGGGCGGCGATATGCCAATCCTTTTGGTTATCGAACATTCCCACCATCATGGAGTTCGTGATAATCACCCGTGGGGCATCCGGCTTAGAATGAAACAATCCCAGAGGATGCCCAGATTCAATCACCAAGGTCTGCTCCTCGGTCAGCTCCTCCAAATACTTCTTAATCAAACGATATTGCATCCAATTCTGGCAGACCTGCCCAGTCTCGCCATACGTAACCAACTCGTAAGGGTACAAAGCGATATCAAAGCAGAGGTTATTATCGATCATTACTTGAAAGGCCTTTCCCTCGATACATTTACCTTTATATTCAGAGATAGGCTTCGCTTTCAGGTCTCCCTGCGGACGGTAGCGATAACCATAGATCCGTCCCCGGGTCAATAATTCCTCCATGAACTCAGGAGCTAGCTTCTCATGTAATTCAACAGGGATGTAACGAAGCGCGTTCATCAATGCCGTTTCTGTTTGAGCGGGCGTAAGCGAATAGCCGCGATCGGGAGCACGGCGAATACCGGAAACGAAGGAAGGATATTCCGGCAAATAGTTATCAAGATGTATTTCCATAACGTGAATGATTTAGTAGGTGCTTACAATCTGCAAGGAATTTCACGGATTCAGCGCCGACAAGTTAGCGATTATCCAAATCCCAACCAATTATCATTCCATGTTTAGAAGCATAAAAAAGCCCCCGTCTCTCTCATCCACCCTAAGGGAAAGAAAGACGGGGGCATAATTATAATTGTTCAGTAGTAGAAGTTGTTTCGTAAATACAATAGTCCGTTAGTTTTCACAAAAGAAATCAAAAATAAGTTTTGACAGCAAATTCAAATTGTTCTATGAATATCTTCTTGAAAGCGGCAATGTTATTCTGTTCATAGAATATCAGCATGGCTTTTTTGTAGTCTATGGAATCAACCGTTCTGAATGAGATTGGGCAATAACCATTGGCTATCAGTATGGCATTGCTTGTGATACGGGCAGTACGTTTGTTTCCATCCGAAAATGCCTGAATATAAGAAAGGAGAACCAGTGCAAGTAATGACTTCTCAAAGATATTGTCTTTGCCATTGATAAGTTTACAGGAATCTTCCAATGCCTCACGAATCTGGAACTCGTTATCAAGGGGACGATAGTTCGTACCTGTGATACCCACACGTCGGCATCGTATGTTTCTTTCCACACCTAAGTCCTTGGTCAGTAAAGAATGGATGTCCTCTATGCGGTGGACGGATATTTCCTTAAGATAGTCGGGCACATTGAGAACAAAATCAAGCGCATCTTTGTGATTGAGCAGCATGATAGCTTCTTCCCTTGTCTTACCAGTAGCTTCCTGTCTTTCTTTCAGCAGGCGCTCCGTTTCTAGCAGGGAATAAGTATTGCCCTCGATTTGTGAAGATTTCCACGACAGGTCAACTCCCAGTCTTTCCATCTCCTTTTTGTAATCTGTTTCAGAAAGTTCTTCAAGGTGGGTTCTGAAAGTGGACTGAGCTTTATCCAAACGTTTACATTCCTCTTCTGTGAAAAGTGAAACCTTTGGCAGAATCTGTTTTATGAGTTCGAAATTGAAATTTTCCTGCACAGTACGATCATCCATTTCATTCTTGAAATAGGTATCAATATCCAAAGGCATCGTTACCTGAGCTTGTGGAGTAAGCGAGTATTTGGTAGCAGGTCCTTTTCCATACACTTCTATAAGACCTTTGCTGACAGCATCAGCCAAGAGTCTTTTCATGGTGCTGTCGCTTGGTGCATTTACCAGCATGGAAGCTATCGCTCCTCTATTTGATAGCGGATGATAGTGCAATACCTGTAGGATTTCTGTTTCGATAGTCATAACATTCCTTTCACTAAATCGGCTCAAAAGTACTAATTTTCCTTCAACTATCGGCTCAAATTGAGCCGATAGTCGTATCTTTACCGCAATATTTGAGCCGATTTGCAATATTTTCCCAATACCCAATGCGTAGGAACACGATCCTAGCTCTCTCACACATGGTCATAAACTCCGCTCTCGAATAGAGTAAGACTTTGGGGCGAAGGAAAAGTTCAGCTAAAGAACACAAAAAAAGGTGCATCAAAATGACACACCCTCCTCGTAACAAAAATAAAATCTTTATGATTAGCCTTTACTTAGGCCTACGCATTGAAACGAATTTAGCTCATGAAAGCTGTTAAAATCAACGCTCAATCAAGCCCCTTATACCTCCAACGATATACTCAATATCCCGATCCGTCACATACGGGCCGGAAGGCAGGCACAACCCAACCTTAAACAAAGATTCGCTCACCCCATTCACATAAGCCGGGCAATCCTTATAAACAGGTTGCTTATGCATCGGTTTCCACAAAGGACGGGATTCTATACCCATCGCGTCAAGTCCCACACGCATCGCCTCGACATTGGCATTAGGCTCGCAATCCGTATGTGCGTTAACCGCCGCATGAGTCACACCGCCCGCACCACCAACAGCACCTTGTACCGTTGCTTGATAAGCATTCTCCTGCCCTTTCACCCTCAATAAAGGATCCAAGACAATCGTATTCAACCAATAGTTACTATCAAAACGACCGGAAGGATTCTCATGCAAGGTGATCCCTTTCACATCCTTCAACAGTTCCCGGTATAAATCACACGTATGCTTATGATGAGCTACATGAGCATCAGCCACCGTCATCTGACCACGCCCGATACCCGCACAAATATTCGACATCCGGTAATTATACCCGATCCGCTCATGCTGGTAATACGGATAAGCCTCCCGAGCCTGCGTAGCGTAGAACATGATCTCCCGCTTAGCCTCCTCATCCGGACAAATCAACGCACCATCACCACTGGTCGTAATCATCTTATTCCCAATTCTATAAATTTTGTTCGCAGCGAAGATATATCTTTCAATTAATAGCCATTTTTGACTGCTTACATAATTAAATCTACGTTAAACTGTTTCAATTATTTAGGAAGGCAACATAGAAGGTTCTCGATAATGTACTCAACGTCTTCCTCAGTCATCTTTGTGTTCAGAGGAAGTGTAATCTCGTTCTCAAAGAATTTGTATGCATTAGGATAATCCTTGATATCAAGGCCCTTTGCTTTATATGCGGTCATCATCGGGAGTGGCTTATAGTGTACGTTGGTTGCGATACCACGCTCTGCCATCTGCTCAATGATGCTGTTGCATTGCTCACGTGTTTTACCAGGAAGACGAGTGATGTAAAGATGACCACTACCAGCCCAATCTGCACCATAATGCTTCAAGCCTACAATGCCATATGGAGCCAGAGCTTCGTCATAACGCTCAATGTACTTCTTACGCTTAGCCAACATCTCAGGATAACGCTCGAACTGGATAAGCCCCAGAGCAGCCATAATGTCAGTCATGTTGCACTTGTACCAAGGGCCAATGATATCATACTCCCAGGCACCCAACTTTGTCTTAGCCAACGCATCCTTATTCTGACCATGGAGCGAGAAGAGCTGTGATAGACGATAGATGAATTCATTCCAAGTCTCACCCTCTATGAAAGGTACAGGACTTCCGCAATACACTTGCTGGCGTTCCACCTTCTCGTTTCCGAAAGGCAGGTTCCATGTCATTGCGCCACCCTCTGCAGTAGTGAAGTTCTTAACAGCATGGAAAGAGAATGAAGAGAAGTCCGCAATCTCACCAGCCATCTTACCATGGCGAGAGGCACCAAATGAGTGGGCACAGTCGTTAGAAACCACGATACGTCCCATCTTAGCCTGAATGTCATTAGCAGGACGATAGAGCGCCTTGATCTCTAGGCGGTTCACCACTTCAAAAATCTTCTCTACATTAGCGCATATACCAGCCAAGTCAACAGGTACAATTACCTTCGTACGCTCAGTGATTGCTGCAGCCAGCTTCTCGTAGTCCATCTCAAAATCCTGATGATCGTTACCATCATTCTCTGCATAAGCCGCCGGACGGATATCCACCATCTTTATGGTAGCACCCACATGATCAACCACCGAAGCAGATGCTGTATAGGTATATGCAGGCATAATCACCTCGTCACCAGGACCAACGCCCATCACATGGAGCACCATCTCCATGGCAGCCGTAGCCGAGTTCAAACATACAGTTTTCTCCGTATGAACATATTCCGAAATTATCTTCTCCAACTTCTTTGTACGAGGGCCAGTAGTTATCCAACCACTAAGGATTGCGTCACGAACCTCGTGGGCTTCAGCCTCCGTCATATCTGGGGGTGAAAAGGGAATTTTCCTTCTTTTCAAATCAGTACTCATTATACTTGTTTTTAAAAATTAATCTCGTATTTATCTCTCAGTAATAATCTCTTTAAATGTTTGGAAAATAAGTTTGATATCATACCAGAATGACGCATTCTGCACATATTCCAAATACAGCTTTATCTTCTCCTGCATAATCACGTTGATATAATAGTCCTCAGGATCTTTTGCTTTTTCCATCAACTCATTCTCATTGCGGAATTTAATTGAGGCAGGGTCGGTGATACCAGGACGAACATCCAAAACATGCATCTGTTCCTCTGTCCAGTAGTTTACATAGTGACGAACCTCTGGACGAGGACCGACAAGACTCATCTCACCAAGAAACACATTAATCAATTGAGGGAACTCGTCCAACTTATATTTTCGTATAAAATATCCAGAACGAGTAATTCGAGGGTCTCGACCTCCAATAGTTACCAAAGAGCCCTTATCTGAACCTACACGCATCGAACGAAACTTAAAAATACGGAAATCATTATTATTTCGTCCTACACGAACCTGACGATAGAACACAGATCCCTCGGAATCCAACTTAATCCAGATTGCCATAATGAGGAATATGGGACTTAATACCAGTAAACCGCAGCCACTGGCAAAAACATCAAATAGCCGTTTCATATATACGTTTGATTATTCAAAAAAAAGAGATGCTTTTCGGTTAATATTAAGGTCATCATTGTACAAAGTAAACGCTATCCAGTTCTAATATACAACAGTTGGAAGAGAACCTGTCATTGTGACTATAGCTTCATTATCAAGCGTCCACTTACTCCTAACTATGAATGTACTCAATGAATGTAAGTATTGGAGTTGAATACACTATTGACTATTTTGTCAACTTGTATCACTTATATCGTACCGTTATCAACGTGAATATTCTGACCAGTGATACTCTCTGCCTTCTCGCTTACAAGGAAAGCAACAGTTTCTGCAACTGAACGGATACTAGTAGCTGCCTTGAGTGACGTACGGGCATAAATCTTGCCTCTTTGTTCCTCTGTAAGAGTAGAGCTCATAGCGGTTGCCATGAAGCCAGGAACTACGACATTTGAGCGGATGCCGAGGGATCCCCACTCGCGAGCAGTATCCTTTGAGAATGCTTCGAGTGCACCCTTAGAAGAGGCATACATTGCCAATCCCTTGTAGCCTGTGTGAACAGAGATAGAAGAGATATGTACAATAGATCCCTTCACCTTGTGAAGAATCATGTTGCGAATAACATTCTTGGTCATCATCATTGGAGTGAAGACATTCACGTTGTACATAGCCTGAAGTCGCTCCAAATTGAGGTTGGTCACAATGTCATCGTATGCAACAGCTGCATTATTTACATAACCGTCAATCTGTACCTTGTTGCTACAAAAGTCTTTGAAGACATTATGGCGTACGTTTTCACAATCAGCAAGGTCAACACTCTTGAAGAAGACGTGATCAGGGCACTCTGCTTCCAGAGCCTTGAATTCATCGGTATAGCTACGAGCAATACCATATACGTTGTTGCCTTGTTCGAGTAGGACACGACAAATTTCGAGACCTACGCCACGAGAGCAACCTGTAACAATAATATTTTTACTCATGATCGTTTGAGTTTACCGGTTCTTGTTAATTCGAATTGTTCTACAAACTTAATTCTGCGTGGAATCTTGAAATCCTGCAGCTGTGAGGTAAGCGCCTTCTTAATATCAACATTGGTGAGTTCAGAACTATCTTCCAACTGGATGTCAGCACAAAGCACGCTACCGAGGACTGAATTTGCCCTACCATAGACAAGCACTTGCTTCACGCCATCGATTGCTCGAAGGACATTCTCCACTTCTCCTGGATTGACCTTGTAGCCTCCCACATTGATGAGCTCGTTCTTGCGACTCTTGAAGCGGAACAGTCCTTGCTCCTTGTCTACCCACTCGATGAGATCACCAGAGTGATAGTAATTACCCTCGAACTTGAAACTGTCGGAACGTCCAAGAAGTGACTTATGGATAAGCAGCTCGTCATCAACAACTGTAAACTTATCGCGAATCTTCTCTGGTATCTGGAAGCAATCGCCCTTGGCTGCGAACAACGATCCTGCCTCGGTTGAGGCATACACGTTATTAATCTTTGCCGTTGGAAAGATCTTCATAATGGAGTCATACAGATGCTGTTCAGACTTCTCGCCACCCAAAGTGACACGAATCACGCTCTCGTATGCATGCTCGAAAGGGAGGAGCAAACGATAGAATGTAGGAGTAGCTGACACATGAGTAATCTGATACTTGCCAATCAGCTCGTAAACATCAGCCCTCTGCTTGTTGAACACGTTGATGAGGGTATTCTGGTTCTCGAATGCTTGAAAGAACACCTGTAGACCTGCCATGTGAGTAGGGTTGTAGGCATACGCCCACACCTGGCCCTTGTACTTATCGCCAAGACGAACGCTACGAGTCAAGGTGTCAACGGTATGCACCACCTTCTTAGGCTGACCAGTAGTTCCTGAGGTGAAGATGGTGATCTCTGATGAAGACTGCTGAAGCGAAGCCACCACATCGTCCATCGAAGCAAATGATTTCTGCTCGATAACTTTTGTCTGGTTCACCTCATTCTCGTCCACACCATCAATCTCCGAAGGATTCAAGTCCGAATCCAATAGAACCAGAGGTCTATTTGCAGTCAGAGCACGGATTAGGTTAACGAAATAGACGTATACATCCCTTGTCTTGAGCAAAGGACAATATTCTATCGCATGATTAAGCGAGCAGAACAAGTCCTCGTATGTATAAGTCTTATCGTTATCTACAAGAAATACTGCCATTGCATTTAGCTAAGTTTTGCATAAATCTCACCAACAGTATTAACGAGACCATCCTCGAAGATGTCAATATCGAACTCATCCTCGATGCGAACGGTAAGTTCTGCGAGATCGAATGAAGTAAGGCCTAGATCGTCACGGAGCTTATCACCCTCGTTGAGGGTTACAACAGCTTCCATATTCTTAGAAGCACGAATATCATTAATAACTTCTAATACTTTAGTCTGCATAATGTTTTATTTATTAATTGGTTCATAGAATTTTGTTTCAGAAAGGTCAGCAGCGACACTACCCCAAGACAGCCCCACACCAAAACCACACATAATGGTCTTTTTGAGGTCATATTGTTTCTGACTGCAAACATCACTCAGCAGAAATGGTATGGTAGCAGGTCCAGTATTGCCATAGTCCTTGCAATTGGCAGGGGCCACTTCAGCAGCAACTTTTAGTTTTTTACGAACATAGTTTACCATAAATTCATTTGCCTGATGAAGGGCATAGAATCCTACATCTTCCTTTACCCAATCCATGTACTCAATTAGTGAGTTCACATTTTTATGTACCTCGGTTATTGCAAAATTAAAAATGGCCATACCATCCATGAAAAGGTCATTCATAGTACGGCCATTCTTGTCCTCATCCCACTTTAGAACGCTTGTTTCCTCAGAAACTGGCAAACGGAAACCTCCAGCAGGAACTATCAAACGATCAGCTCCACTTCCATCACTTTGAATATGGAAGCCCATAGAAGTATTTCCTACGGTTACAAGGCTCGCGGTACCGCAATCACCGAACACCATACGAAGTGATTTATCATTAGGATTCATCATGCGTGATGTCGTATCACCAGCCAATACGAGTACATTCTTGCAAGCACCGGTAGTTATCCAAGAAGCAGCCTGAAATAAACCATAAATAAAGCCAGAGCAACCATAATGAATGTCAATACAAACAGTGTCCTTTGACAAACCTAAACGGTCTTGAAGTGCAATAGACGTTGAAGGCAGAATCCAATCGCACGTCTGGCTAACGAACACAAGTCCGTCAATCTCATCCTTATTGATTCCATCCTTTTCCATTAACGCTTCAGCTGCCTTCTGGCACATGTCAGAAGAACACATGTCTTTGTCAGCAATGCGAGCACGTTCTACACCTGTTGCCTTCATAATGTTGGCTACCTCCGTATCACCATACTCTGCACCAAGAGAAACCATTTCTAGAATATTCTTTGGCAACCATGAAGCCACGGCCTTAACCTGAACATTGTTAAGAATTACTTTCATAATTATTCATGATTATTGAAGGGTAAAACCACCATCTATCACAAGATTTGTGCCTGTAGTGAACGAAGAAGCGTCACTTAGAAAATAGATAATGGCATGTGCTACCTCTTCTGGTTTGCCAAATCGCTTTAAAGGGTATTTCTTCATTTCTTCAGAAAGTTGCTCCTCTGAAATAGTTCCTGTATCCCAAATATGTGTATTTATTATACCTGGACATACCGCATTTACTCTAATATTTTTACTTGCAAGATCCAATGCAGCATTCTTAACAAAACCACACACGGCAGCCTTAGATGTAGAATACATAACGTTGCCAACTCCTGCAATAACAGGTCCAGAAATAGACGAAGTAAATACAACAGATCCATTCTTTTCTAGTTTTTTCTTTTTCAATAATTGCTGCATCAAAAGAATTGGAGCCAAAGTATTGACAGACATTATCTGCTCCATTTTATCACGAGTGATAAAATGAGTCGGTAGTATGATGGAAAGTCCCGCATTATTGACAAGTCCATCAATTGATGGGCATTTCTCAACAATTGTTGAAATATCAACATCACATGATAAATCAGCCACAATCATTAAATGACCATTTCCCATCAATAAATCATAGGTCTGCTGTAATTTGGCCTCATTACGACCAGTCAATACAACCTTGGCACCCATCTTAGAACACTCAATGGCTGTAGCTTTTCCTATACCAGAGGAGGCTCCTGTCACCAAAATAGTTTTACCCTCAAGTGAAAAAGGATTATACATACAGTTCACTTCTTTGAAGATATTAGTTCAAAGAGTTCCTGGATAGTGTTGGTCTTGCGCATTTCGTCAGCCCTAAGCTGTACCTCATACTCATCATCCACCATTGCCATCACGCTAAGAGCAACCATGGATGACCATCCATCTAATTCTCGGAAGTTTGTTTCAGCACTAATTGTTGAAGCATCAAGATCGTCAAACTGATCTGCAAAATTCACAATAAAATCTTTCATTGATGCAATTTTTAAATGTTAATCGTAATTTTATTATATAAATCTGAATTTTATCTTTGTTAAATCATATACCATCTCTGTTCTTTCTCTGCCGTCAGGGAGTGTAAATGTAGAAACAACCTTAGCTCCATTAATCTTATGAAATTTAAAGATCTGCTTATTAATTGTATCTACTTCAATAAATAAATCTTTCACTCCCAATGTTTTCATAATCGACATGAACATGTCATTCATAGAAATTGCGACTTCAGGATCTTTTCTATTTGGCAACCATCCCCAATATTCACCTCGGGCACCTTTAGAAGAGACATAATGATTATTTGATTCACCTTTAGTTGATTTGAATCTATCAATTGCTGCCTTAATTAATTTCGGGTTTGATATTGCAGAGGTAAATAATGGCCACAGAAATGAAAATTTGTTATCACGCATTGATTTCATCTGCTTACTTGCATCTAGTGAACCGCTGCTAAAACCTACTATCAGTCCGTTCTCATCTTCTGCACAAACTATAACTTCGTTTGGATCATTAAGCATTACCTTATAATATTGCTTAAGGAAAGAATAATTTACCTGCGCAAAAAAACCTTGGTCATATTTATCTCTGATGTGCAAGTGAACATAAGCAATTTGCTTTGCATCACTTGGCTTAGCTAATCTAAATCGAATATTTGCCATATATCAAAATATTTTACCAATAACAACCACCCTCTACCGCAAAAGCATTCTTAGGTCTATCTTTGGCATCAGGATAAACGAAATACTCATTGATATAAGGCTTAAATTCATCATTCTCTTCATATCGCTTGCAAGTTATTCCAAATAGAAACTGAAGCACACCTCCCATGTGAACAGCCTTTTTGCCCATACGTTTGATATGAGCAGCCAGCGGAAGGGCGTATGCGCCACATCCTAGCAGAGCAATATCAAAATCCTTCTTGTCAATTTCGCTTTTCATCCAGTCAAGTGCATCGAACCAAGTGTCAAAGCCAACAGGATTGCCTGCAATTGACTGCACAGCCTTAATGGTCTGCAATGAAGCAAACTCAGGCAACACCTCGCTGTTCTTGAATAGTTTCTTCTTTTTGTTTTTGTACTGACTCTCGATGGTCTCAGAAAAAGGATGCACTACAAGAATCTTTTTCCCTTTTAGAGAATAGGTCCAAGGATGTTGCTGGGAAAAAAACGAATCCAAAGTTGACTTATGGACATATTTTTTATGATTAAACCAATTACTAAAAAATAGTTCTTCGATTCGCCACCTTACGAACAAGTCTATATCTTTGCAATCTTCTTTATAAAGAAGATAAAACTGTTTAAGTGTTCTCATTGAAACTGGGAAAAAACCGGCATTCATTCTCATATTTCTCTTTGATCTTGACAATAATGGAAAACTCAAAGGAAAATATCGGATTAAAAATAATGCTTGAAACTCAACACTTCCTATTCTTGATATCATGCTTGGATTCTCAGATTCGAGCAGCCGAGATATTTCTCTGATATCAGTCTCTAAATCATGTTTTCTGGGTCCTAAGAATTCATGAATACGATCTGCAAATTCAAATGTTCTATACTTCACAATATTAAATTTTAATCCATGTAGGCAAATACAAATCAGAATATTCCAACGTATTATGCCATTTATGTGGGCATATAATAAAACAATTTTTACGCTGGTTCAAGTATGCACCCCACCAAGAGAATGAACTGTTTGCCAATATGTTGCATCTAGCGATGGACAGGAGTTGCATATCGCGATAACTATCGGCACCTCGGTTGTGTGCAATAAAATGAACCTTTGCATCACCAAACTCATTCCTCATATTTTCCATACACCATTTCTGGTCATTTGAGAAAATAAAGAACTCTGGGCTAGTAATCAAGTTATAGGCCTCACGTATTGCATTACGATAATAATCAAGTGTGCATATACCTCCAAAAGAGGAAGATCCGACATAATCACCACGACGAATGTGTACAGTCACAGAGTTATCTTGTTTGAGAAGAGGTTCCAATTCCAAATTCTCCTTTGTATCGAATGGACGAAAAGTAAACTCTTTAAGAATCCTATCACGATATTTATCAAAGTAGAGTGGAGTCATCCAGTAACCATCAAAATAGCAGTCATCTATTACAGACAAAGCCTCTGGTATAAACACATACGGCTGCTGATCTGTCACAAACTCTGTCTTTCGCTTTGGAAATATGCGACGAACAGCTCGAGCAAGAACTTGATTTGGAATATAGAACGAAACCTTCATCAAATCCTTCGGTCTGGCAGGTTCTAAAGTCGCATTCGGGAATACCTTGTCTATCTCATAACCATTATGATAAAAGTTATTGCCATGATAAACCTTAATGAAAGCATTTTTATAATGTTGAGTATCAATAAAAACCTCCTCATTGGGATATTTCGCCTTCAACGCTACAGCAAAAGCATACTGAAACATCTGGTTACCTAGACCTCCTATGATATTTACGATTTTCATATACTAATCTTCAAAAATTTTTAATCTTGCAAAGGCTTCATCTAGTATCATTTCTACATCATATTCCCTTGCTGTAAGAATTGCATTTTTCCTTAATTTTTTGCGCAAATCAATATCTGAAATAAGTCTATTCATTGCGGTAGATAATGCTACTGCATCCTTAGGGGGAATAAGCAATCCATTATAACCATCAACAAGGACTTCACCATTAGCATGGAAGTCTGACGCAATAACTGGCACACCAGCTATGAATGCATCTAACAATGTTCCAGGAAAACCTTCACCCTTGAAATATGTAGGGAATAGTAAAACATCATACTCGGATAGTTGTTTATAACCATCTTCTACACTCACATCAAGAAAGCCTTTATAATTAATATTTAGGTAATAAAAATCCTTAAAATAGCCTTCATCATATGGAGGCACTAAAGTTCCGTAAATATCTAAACAAATGTTTTTATTATCTAAAGACTTAAATGCTTGGATTATTTCTTCGATTCCTTTTTGTATTAATACCCTTGAAAAATACACAAAACGTATTTTCTCAAAAATAGCTTTATCAATTGTTGGTTTAAATATTACTGGTTTAAAATTCGGAACCATTGCACAGTTAGTAATTGATAATTCCTCTAGGTCACGTTTCAAATAATTACATTGAACTACTACTTTAGTAAACACATCATATACTCTTCGGTTTTTAAGAGATACGTTTTTGAGATCTATTGCCAAATCTCCTCCTGCAACCCAATAGAAAATTCTCCGTTTTAGATGAGTTAAATTTAGTATTTTTGCTATATAATAAGCACCTCTAGTTGATATTGACAGAATGATTGGCTCACTTCTTTTAGTTCTTACAATATATATTAGAGACATAATTAACGACAATACGGATTTTTTTTTCCAAGTATCAAAGACTCTACAGTCAACATTTTTAGAGAGTATATATCTCAAAAAATGCTGATTCTTTGTTTGCACACCACCACCTGTACTTGGGCTATTTAATTGAATACTTCCTATAAAAGTTAATCTATTCATACTTTTTTCCACCTTAATTTGTTGACAAAGTAAATCCAATTTGCTTTGCAGGAACACCTGCTACTATTACATTATTAGGGATATCCTTATTTACAACAGATCCAGCCCCAATAACAACATTGTCGCCAATTGTTATAGGTCCCAAGATTATTGCTCCGACAGAAATATAAACATTGTTTCCTACATTGATACTACATTTAGAGCCAAAATTCATAGCATTACGTTTTCCAAATAAAACATTAGGAAGAACTGTGCAATTTTCTCCAATATGAATCCAACTATCACAACGAAGAAAACCTGGATGTACAATCATGACACCTGGCCCAAAAGTATTAGGAGCAACAAACATATTTGATTTTATTCTGCTGTGATTGTATCTATATTTCCAATACAACAGAAATACCCTCTCCAATAGAGTACGTTTTTCTAAATTTAGGTAAAATTCATAATGCCTCAATACACGAAAAAATTCATATATATAATAATTTTCATATCCTCCCAATCTTTTTATCATACGCTTATAAAAAGTCTGGGAACCAAACCCTAGATTATCTCGCTTTAAATATTCTTGCAGATCTTTTCTTGTAAATATCATAAACGTGATGTTTAGTTCTGCTTATTAGGGGGTTATCGCAAGAACCCCCGATAATTGATCTTTATATTAGATAATCGAGAATATATGTAAGCTGATGGAATAAACATATAATACATATACCTAAAGAAATTCACAGACTGTGATCTCACCAATGAGAAAAAAATGCATCCCATAATTGCGAACATAAATCGATTAAATCTTTCATTATTAGTTAAAATAAAACGATTCCATATTGACAATCCTAGACCTATCACCAATCCATTATATACAAACCCTAAAAAGCCACAAAAGATATAACCTTCAGCAAAAGGATGAAAAGCCCATCCCTGAGAGGCGCTTACTTGAGAACTAGGAAAAAGAGAATCTGCAATCAAAAAATATAACCAATCACCTCCCAATAATGGAAATGTTTTTATAATCTGAGAATTAATAACCATTAATGGATCAATAATATTTTTGCCAATAACACCAACCAAATTATACGCTGGCGCTGTATAATCTTGTTTAAGTAAAATATCTTCCAATGTCCCCTCATTAACACCTCCTCTTAACGAATAAGTAAAACTCGCTAAATATAGAAACGTAATAGCGATAAAAGACAAAACAAAAACTTGTTTAATCCTTATCTTACGTCCATATATCCATAAAAGTACAAGTCCCAATATAACTGCAAGGATATCAGAACGAGATCCTGATAGAATATTATAGATAGTATAAAGTAAAATATTATATGCAGTAAAAACTTGCATATACCATTTTTTCTGTTCCATAGCAACCATTGGGAATATCACGAAAGCAGGCAACCACTTAAACATTTGATCAATTATAGTCATCAAAATATTCTCGTTTCCCATCGATCCATTTTCCACTAAGGATTGGTAAGAAATTTTCACCATATTGGTAACTAATAAATATGAACTTAAAAAACTAAACACAAGAACAAAAAAACAAACTATTGATTTTGAATTTCTCCTCCTATAATATACAACATTATAGACCTTATGAATTTTGGATGTATGATTTAGGACTATAAATAACGTAATCAATGAAAAGTTAACAAACCAATACAATTCACACCAAACATCTTTTCCCCAGTATGCATCATATAGATATGGAAAAAATCTATAAGTAATTTCTGTCGGTAATAAATACAAATAAATAACCATACAAAAAATGGCATAAAATCTATTCCTATTCCATAACTTAAATATACATGATACCCATACAAAAACTTGAAAACACAACAATATTATATCCATATTAATATCATCCATAGAATTAAAAGTTTAGCAATTAATCGAATTCCACTATATATAATTAACTAAGTAAAAACATTGTACATTATCATCAACACAAGCCATTCATCACTAACAATTACAATTAGATAACCATAGCCTAACACCAATAAAATATCATCGAAAAACTTTCAAAAAAGTTTACTTTTTATCACATGTGCAATTTTTTCATTGACAGACAAAATCATTTCATTAACTAAAATCTTGCATAAAAGAAAATCTGCTAAAACTGTATACAAGACTCCACTTATCAGCAAACAAACTATATTATTCAAATAATAATTGAGAATATTTTTATAAAAGAGATACAAGAATATTGCAATTAAAATTAATAAAACAATTTGACTAAGCAACTTTACTATATCTTTAAACCAAAACACTTTTGCTAATGAATTTATATAAAATAGAGAAATCAAAGCAAACAATCCCATAGATATAGTCTCAACAAATCCAACAAAGATATAATTTACTTGTATTGAAAATATAATCGAAGAAAAAAAGAAAATAAATGTCACTAACCCACTAAAAACCGCAAATATTTTTTGCTTATTTAATGAATAAAAAACATTCCTCGTCAAATTCATTATTGCAATCAGCACTCCATTCACAAGATATATAGGAAGAACTGAAGATAATCCAATAACAGCTTCATTATCAAATTCCCCTCTTAAAAAAAGAACACTTATTATTGGGCAAGCAAATACGGATGTAAAAACAGCAACAAATGTTGAAAAAACAACGACGGCTTCTATTTGTTTCCAAAAATTAATAAATCCTTGGTTAACTATTTCCTTATTCTTTGAAGAAAGAGACCTAGCAAGATCAGGGAAAGAAACGGTTGACAACCCCATACTTGCAGCAACAGAAAGAAAAGCGCAAAAACTATGAGAATAACCTAAAAGCGAAACGCCACCTTCATAATCTAGTTGTCCGGCCCACAAATATGCAATTGAAGCAAACGAATGGAATGGGAAAAAAGATATAATTATTAGTATAATGTTTTGGACAACTACAAAAGAGTCCATTTTGGTATACGATTGGGATTTCTTGAATAAATTACCATAATATCGATTTACTATATAAGAAATAAATGCTGAAAATAGCATACCAAAAGCAATAGAATTTACTCCTATAACCTGATGAAGAATAAGCACAAATAATATGATAAAAATGTATACCAGCAACTGAGATAAAGATACAATTAAAAAATTTTTGAAATAATTTTGGACAGAAGAAAGAAAACCATTAACGATTGACATGTATGCATTAATCCACAATAAAAAAGCCAACAATAAAGAAAGATTATAATATGATTTTTCTATGGAACCAACAATGTAATCCATATTAAAATATGTAATTACAAAGCCAACAACAGCTATAAGCAATGCTATTTTTGATACACACTCTTTTATAGTCCAAATATAAGAATCTAACTCAACTGAATCTATTCGAGCAAAAATAGGGAAAAACAAAGATGAAAAAACAGCACCAGACGCACCTGTTATAATCGCAGGAATGGAGAGAAACGAAAAATAAATATCCATCTCTTTCCCTAAGCCAAAGAAATAGGCATACAACAATTGGCAAACAAAGCCTAATATACCACAAACAATAAAAATAAGACTAATAACGAATGTTTTTTTCATACATTTACATATGTCAACCTTCAGAACATCGTATTACAAATTCCTAAATCCGACAGAAACAATGAAATTTTACTTTGAAAGAAATGCTCCGATACTAAACAGTAACATGCATATCATAAAGATCCAATATTGAGGAGTACTTTCAAGAGTCTCCCTTTTATTCATTACGCATGAAAAAAATCTTTGGAATTCTTCTTTTTCTGTAAATAAATTCTATCGCTTATGATATAACTTCATCATATCTAGGAATGGCAAAGTTCTGATTGATATTATTGCCTTCGAACATGAAGTTCTATGGCTTCTCGATGATTATGGCAAAATATCTTACTGTCTAACACCACAAGTGCCTGGTATCTACCTCCACCGAAACCATGCATTTTCCACGCAAACACGTCATATCCTTGCCTTCTATGACAGAACAACCCTCCTTTTAAGGAGCTATTTGAAGCCGTTGGTGGTATGAACCACATACAAATGTACTACCTATACAACGACTTTCCAAATTGGAATATTACTTTACGATACCTTTTTCAAGATACTCAGCAAGGTTCATCTTGCGAACACCTTCAGCAGCATGATCAGCAGCGACTTTAGCCATATCATGCTTAACCATGAGCTCGACGAGTTGCTCGAAGGTGGTGGTCATAGGATTCCAACCAAGTTCATTCTTAGCCTTGGTTGGATCGCCCCAGAGATTCACCACATCGGTAGGACGATAGAAATCTTCAGATACGGCTACAACGACCTTGCCTACAAGAAATTCAGGGCCAGATATTACAATACCTTTCTCATTAATGCCTTCACCTTCCCAACTAAGTTCTATACCAGCGTGATGGAAAGCGAGAGTAGCAAACTCACGAACAGTATGCTGTACACCTGTAGCAATAACGAAATCTTCTGGCTTATCGTGCTGGAGGATAAGCCACATACACTCAACATAATCCTTGGCATACCCCCAGTCGCGAAGGGAGTCTAGATTGCCAAGGTAGAGGCAATCCTGCTTACCCTGGGTAATGTGTGCAGCAGCGAGAGTTATCTTGCGGGTTACGAATGTCTCGCCTCTACGCTCAGACTCGTGGTTGAAGAGGATGCCTGAGCAACAGAACATATCATATGCCTCACGATACTCCTTCACAATCCAGAAGCCATAGAGTTTAGCGACAGCATATGGTGAATATGGGTGAAATGGGGTATTCTCGTTCTGGGGAACCTCCTCTACCTTACCATAGAGCTCAGAAGTTGATGCCTGATAAATCTTACAGCTCTTCTCAAGGTGATTGGTACGGACAGCCTCCAGTATGCGAAGAACACCTGTTGCATCTACCTCTGCAGTAAACTCAGGAGCATCGAAAGACACTTGAACGTGAGACTGAGCAGCCAAGTTATAAATCTCTGTCGGCTGCACCTCGTCCACAAGCTTCACAAGCGACATAGAGTCGGTGAGGTCAGCATAATGCAGGTGGAAATTTGGAGTTCCTTCGAGGTGCGCGATACGCTCACGGAAATCTACTGATGAGCGGCGGATGATACCATGGACCTCATAGCCCTTGGCCAAAAGAAATTCAGAGAGGTAGCTACCGTCCTGTCCAGTAACACCTGTGATAAGTGCAATATTCTTTGACATAATTGTATTTTTTGCGTTATTGAATTGTTTTCAACTTATGCTCTCCTCGTACCATTCGAAAAGCTTCTGAACACCATCTTCAATATCAACCTTATGTGTCCATCCAAGAAAATGAAGCTTGCTGACATCTATGAGCTTACGCATAGTACCATCAGGTTTAGCAGTATCAAACTCAACTGTTCCGGTGAAACCTACTGCCTTGACTACAAGTTCTGAAAGCTCGCAAATGGTGATTTCCTTCCCTGTACCCACATTGATGTGACAGTTGCGGATCTCGCCAAGGCTTGGGATTGCGCCACCACGACCAGTTGAGTGGTTGCGATCAACTACACCATCCGCTTTGTTGCCGTAATGGACTGATGAGTATTTCTCGATACCAATGATGTCGGAGAAGTTAACGTTGAGAAGAACGTGAACTGATGCGTCTGCCATATCCTCACTCCAGAGGAACTCACGAAGAGGCTTACCTGTGCCCCAGAGGTTCACCTTGTTGTGCTCTATACCATAGAAGGAAAGGACTTTGAGAATCTCAGCTTCTGAACTGTTGCCATCAATGACATAACGATTTTCCTTTATATTTGCTCCTACAGGACGAATATTGAGGTCTTTGCGAATAGCTTCCCAATTACCATCGTTGATGAGCTTTGCGAGATAAACCTTACGCATCATGGCTGGCATAACGTGCGAATTCTCCAGATGAAAATTGTCATTAGGACCATAGAGGTTGGTAGGCATTACGGCAATATAGTTGGTACCGTACTGGAGATTGTACGACTCGCACATCTTGAGACCAGCAATCTTGGCAATGGCGTATTCCTCGTTGGTGTATTCCAATTCACTAGTGAGGAGGCAGTCCTCCTTCATGGGCTGAAGCGCATTCTTAGGATAGATACAGGTAGAGCCAAGGAAGAGGAGTTTCTTCACATCATGAGCATATGCCTCGGAAATAACGTTGCACTGGATCTTCATATTCATCATCAGAAAGTCAGCACGATAAAGACTGTTGGCCATGATGCCACCTACAAAGGCAGCTGCTAGTACTACAGCATCAGGCTGCTCCTCATCGAAAAACTTTTTTACAGCATACTGATCTGTGAGATCAAGATCCTTGTGAGTGCGACCTACGAGATTGGTGTAGCCTCTCCGCAAGAGGTTGTTCCAAATTGCGGAACCTACGAGGCCCCTATGGCCTGCAACATATATTTTGCTTGATTTATCTAACATATGATTAATTTGAAAATAAAAAAGCGTGTTTCACTCTGAATTATTTTTATTGTGCGGAATAATCATTGAACCCACAGATCCACATACTATAATGCAGATTCAAATAAAATAATATATCAATTACTCTTTAAGGAATGCACAAATGGTCATTTATCAACGCATATATAATATGTTGAATACCATTCTGCAAATGCTCTAAGACCATCACGCAAAGAAGTTGATGGCTTAAATCCAAAATCTTGTTCAAGAGGTGTAGTATCTGCATATGTTACAGATACGTCACCAGGCCGCATTGGGACAAGTTCCTTGTGAGCCTCAAAATCGTAGTTCTGCGGTAGCACCTTGGCACGGATGAGCTCCTCCTGTAGGATAGAGACGAAGTCAAGAAGGTTTTCAGGTGAATTGTTACCGATATTATATACTTTGTACGCTGGGATTGGAAGTCCATCTTCTCCATTCTGCTTCTCGGGAGCGTGCTGCATGATGCGAACTACACCCTCGACGATATCATCGACATAGGTAAAGTCACGCTTGCAGTTTCCATAGTTAAAGATCTGGATGGTCTTGCCATCACGAAGCTTGTTGGTGAATCCGAAGTAGGCCATATCAGGACGGCCTGCAGGTCCATATACAGTGAAGAAACGAAGACCTGTTGATGGGATATTGTAAAGCTTCGAATAAGCGTGTGCCATAAGTTCGTTACTCTTCTTGGTGGCAGCATACAGGCTGACTGGATTATCCACCTTGTCATCTGTTGAATATGGAACCTTCTTATTAGAACCATAGACTGATGATGATGATGCATATACCAAATGTTCAACTTCATGATGACGGCAAGCTTCAAGAAGGTTGTAGAAACCGATAAGATTGCTCTCTATGTAGGCATCAGGATTGGTGATAGAGTAACGAACTCCTGCCTGAGCTGCGAGATTTACGACAACAGCTATCTTGTTGTCAGTAAATATCTTCTCGACAGCAACCTTATCTGAGATGCTTGCATGAACAAACTCCCAATCTCGGTTAAGAGCCTCTATTTCTTTGAGACGCTCGTACTTGATGTTGACATCGTAGTAGTCTGTGATGCTGTCAATACCGATTACCTTGATATTCTTTATATCCTTAAACAAACGCTTAACGAGATTAGATCCGATAAAGCCTGCTGCTCCAGTAACGAGAACGGTCTTGCCCTCAAGATTTACATTATACTGTACCATGAGTTAATCACGCTTAAATATGTCACGAGTATAAACCTTCTCAATCACATCATCGAGGCATGAGTCATAGCGGTTGGCGATGATGGCCTTTGACTTCTGTTTGAACTCCTCAAGATTGTTGATTACCAGAGAGCCGAAGAATGAAGTACCATTTTCAAGAGTTGGCTCATAGATTATGACCTCTGCGCCTTTGGCCTTGATACGCTTCATGATACCCTGGATTGCAGACTGGCGGAAGTTGTCAGAGTTAGACTTCATAGTCAAGCGGTACACACCGATAACACATTCATGCTCTTTAGCGGCATCCCATACAGCATTTTCATTGTAATAGCCAGCCTTGCGAAGTACGGCATCGGCAATATAATCCTTTCGGGTACGATTAGACTCCACAATCGCAGACATCATAGCCTGTGGCACGTTTTCATAATTGGCAAGAAGTTGCTTGGTATCCTTTGGGAGACAATAACCACCATAACCAAATGACGGGTTATTGTAGTGAGTACCAATACGTGGATCGAGACCAATGCCATTAATAATTGCCTGTGAATCGAGCCCCTTTACTTCCGCATAGGTATCAAGCTCATTGAAATAAGAAACTCGAAGAGCGAGATAGGTGTTGGCAAAGAGTTTGACAGCCTCTGCTTCCTTCATACCCATGAATAGAGTCGGAACGTTCTCCTTGATTGCACCCTCTTGAAGAAGATTCGCAAAGATCTTGGCGTAATCTTCCGCATTTGGATTGCCAATAGCTGCAATTGCCGCATTCTCCTCATCCCAGTTTCTATCTTGATCAGAGGGGAGTACTTTAGGATAGCCCACGATAATTCTCGAAGGTTCCAAATTATCAAGTAAGGCCTTGCTTTCACGAAGAAACTCTGGAGAGAATAGAAGATTGAAATAATGTCCCTTAAGAGATGGATCTGTCATAAACTTGAGAGCATACTTCACATAAAGCGAACGGCAATACCCAACAGGAATGGTTGATTTAATGACCATCACGGCATCCGGATTGACGTTCAATACCAAATCGATCACATCCTCTATATGATGTGTATCGAAGTAATTCCGCAGCGGATCATAATTGGTGGGAGCCGCAATGACAATGAAATCGGCATCACGATAAGCCGCCTCGCCATCAAGCGTAGCTCGCAGGTTCAAATCTTTCTCAGCGAGATATCGCTTGATATACTCATCTTGAATCGGTGATTTCTTACGGTTGATAAGATCCACCTTCTCCGGTATCACGTCCACCGCTGTCACCGGATGATGTTGTGCCAGCAAGGTAGCGATACTCAATCCCACGTAACCGGTTCCGGCCACGGCGATCTTGATTTCTTTATTCATATTGATTATTTTTTTGTTAGCCCTAAAATACTTTTCATCTTTCTGATTTTCAAAAAGATGATTCACAGTTAAGTTGTTTGTTTTATACCAAAAGTAACAGGTAGTAAGTATTCAATTTAGGACATACTCCTCATTAAGACACTTCAAAAGTGTCTTAACCGAGTTCAGTAAAAAATATTGCGTTTACCTTCTTTATTCAATCACCCAATCCCCCAACGTTCGCTTCTCCGTATCGAAATTGATCCCAACCTTTACGATGGGTAATCCGCAAAGGGCGAAGCGCTCCGGGTAATTGCGCAAATGGATTTGCTCAAGGGCTGTATCCGCGGTTTTATTCAACTTTAATTCCACGACATAGAGGGTGGTCGGGGTGCGCATCACCATATCCACACGGCCTTTGGGGGTACGGACCTCTACGTCCACATAATTGCCTATCAACGTAAAAATCACATAAAGCAATTGTTGGTAATGTCCCTCGTAATGCGTATTCTCGCAATAGGGGATCGTGGAGAGAACCGTGCGCATCAAAACTAAAGCGCCGTCCATATCGCCATTATAAATCTTCTCCGCCACCAACGTATTCAACTCGGCGGGGCGTTGCACATAGTTAGGCAACAAGCTGCGCATCAAGCCGATCCGAACCTCCTTGTTCGGGATATCCAACTGATACAGGCCGCTGAAACGGGGATGCCGAAGCACCGTCTTCGGTGTTTCTTTTTAATCATATAAAAGATTTTTTATAGGCGGATTTCAAGAGCGACGTGATGTCGGTTTTGTCTTCCGCCTGTATTTTTGCTATCGAAAAAAATACGATTCATTCAATTGATATAGAAGTTTTTAGGTGTAATAATACTAAAAAAGCATTTCGACTGTCCGAGTGGCAGCATCATGAAACATCTAAGAGAGTTCGTAACTTCAGTACCTGAATACCGTAGAACCGGGAAAGGCAATTTCAAGCATAAACTTGAAGACATACTTATGCTTGTCATATTGGGCAGGCTCAGTAAGTGCATTACCAAAACCGAGATACTCGAGTTTGGCAAACGTTATCCTATATGGATAATTAATCGACAGGATGAGATGGCGAATCAATTCAATCCAACTCCTCAAACTGGGAGTTCTGGCTCTTGAACTCAGGGACGAAGGCTTTCATCTCCTTCACCATCAAAAGGATTTGGACACGGAGAGACAATTCGGTTAATACATTAATATGTTCTACTACATCCTTATAGATATACTCACGAACCGCCGCTACTCGAATCTTCTCGTGAGGGGTCTCTTTCGTGTTCTCCTTATTATTCAGTAGCTCTTCATACAATTTCTCGCCGGGGCGAAGACCAGTATACTTGATCTCGATATCCTTGTCTACCTGCAACCCGGACAGTTCAATCATGCGCTTCGCCAAATCCGCTATCTTCACCGGCTCACCCATGTCGAAGATAAAGATCTCACCGCCCTTACCCATCGTTCCGGCCTCTAATACCAGACGACAAGCCTCCGGGATGGTCATGAAGTAACGGATAATATCGGGATGGGTGACCGTCACTGGGCCTCCTTGAGCGATTTGTTCCCGGAAACGGGGGATAACCGAACCATTACTACCTAAGACATTGCCAAAGCGGGTCGTAATGAAACGCGTCTCGCCTTTCACCTCTCCTCGCTCAATCGCAAGGCTCAGACTCTGTACGTAGATCTCGGCCAAGCGTTTGCTACATCCCATGATGTTCGTGGGGTTCACCGCCTTATCCGTACTGATCATCACAAATTTCTCCACGCCATAGCTTACAGCGGCATCCGCCATCACACGAGTACCGAACACGTTTGTTCGGATCGCCTCGCAGGGGTTCTCTTCCATCAAGGGGACATGCTTGTAGGCCGCCGCATGGAACACCACTTGGGGGTGCCAGTTGCGGAACACATAATCCACACGGTCCGGGCTGCGAACATCGCCGATCACCGGAACAAAGTTCAGTTCCTTGTATTTCTCTTCCAATTCCAAACGAAGATTATGCATCGGAGTCTCAGCGGAGTCGAAGCAAACCAACTTCTTAATCGGAAAATGAGCCAGCTGGCGACAGATCTCGCTACCGATACTGCCGGCGGCTCCCGTGACAAGCACGGTCTTCCCTTCCAACAG
>NZ_QTLI01000011.1:84134-179864 GCF_003434625.1 Parabacteroides sp. AM17-47 | reverse complement strand
TTTGGATAACTTTTATTATCCGAAATTTCGGATAACAGAAGAGAATCCCCAGAATAAAGCCGCATTGGATTATACGATCGGTACGTTATTATTATCGAAAGACCTGCCCGCTATAAAAACGTTTGTTGAAAGATTCAGTGGGACGGAAGTACTCCCTATATTACCCGAACCCTTGCAACAAGCCGTGATCTCTTATGCGGAGCATGATCCGGAATATTGCCGCAAGTATGGGGTAACCGATAAAGTCCTGTCCGAGTTCTCGATATTCAAGCAACGTGTATTGGGACTAAGGCATGCCCGACAAAATGTAGCGACTGGAATAGCCGACTATCAACCTACTTTCTGGTACTATTTGATACTCTCTAAATAAAACACATATGGAAAGACAGACTTACACAAATACAAACCGATATCTTTTCCTTTTTCTCATCGCCTTGATGGTTTCATGCTCCAAAAGCGACGTACAGATCGCCAAGAGTCTAAACAAGGAAATCGCCATTTATCCGGATTACAAGGATGTGACCATCCCTGTGAACATCGCCCCGCTCAATTTCTCTATCGCCGATAGCAGTGAGCACTGCCTTATCATTAAAGGGGAAAAGACTCAACTCCAAGTCTATAGCGATGAGGGGCTCTTTGAGATCCCACAAAAAAGATGGAAAGCCTTATTGAAAGAGAATGCCGGAAACCAAATAGAATTGACCATCGCTAAACGCATACAGGGCGAATGGAACGCCTATACGCCTTTTCATATGGACATCGTAAATGATTCCATTGATAAATATATAGCCTATCGGTTATTAGCCTTGAGCAATGATATGTGGAACAGGATGGGTATCTATCAACGGAACTTGGAGAATTATGACCAAAGCGTGATTTATGAGAATAGCTTAACCGACTATAACTGCGTAAACTGCCACACGTTTTCCTCCGGGAACCCGGATAAAATGATTTTCCATATGCGAGGCAAACACGCCGGTTCCGTACTGATTGATGGAAAGAAAATCACCAAGCTAAATACCAAGACTCCCGAGACCGTCTCAAACTTTGTCTACATGTATTGGCATCCGAATGGTAACTATCTGGCGGCCACCGTATGCGATACCTACCAAAACTTCTTCATCAATAATCCCAATACGCTGGAAGTATTGGATCATAACTCCGATATCGTGATCTATGACGTGAAGAAGAACGAGGTATTCTCTTGCGAAGCGTTAAATTCCAAAGACGCATGGCAAATATTCCCTGCGTTCTCTCCCGACGGGAAGAGCCTCTATTTCAGTTCGACCGCCGCCGTAGATTCTATTTCTAAGAATTTCAGACAAATGACCTACAGCCTATGCCGTGTCGACTTTGACCCGGAAACCCGCACCCTAGGCCAGCAAGTAGATACTTTATACAATGGCCGGGCCAATCACAAAAGCGTATCCTTCCCTAGAATCTCACCGGATGGTAAATATCTGGCTTTTACCCTACAGGAATATGGCGGTTTCGGGGTTTGGCATAAAGACGCTGAATTATATATGATCCGCCTATCCGACGGAAAGACGTACCCGCTGAGCGAGGCGAACAGCGCCGAAGGAGAAAGCTACCATTCATGGAGCCACAACAATCGTTGGCTGGTATTTAGCAGTCGCAGGTTGGATGGATTATACACACGCCCGTTCTTTACCTATATCGATGATAAAGGTACGGCCCATAAACCATTCCTCCTGCCGCAAAAAAATCCCGTAAAATATTATAAAGACCTGTTGTGGACTTACAACCTCCCGGAGTTTATACAAGAAAAGGCCCAAGTAGATACGCATGCCGTGATGGAAACCATGAGAAATACAAAAGGAATCCAAGTAAAATAAGAACAATAGCTAGGGTGGGCGAAAGGAGATAAGGATGTCTGTTTGGTTAAATCTACCCACCCTTAGCTATTGATCTGTTTGCTCACTCTTTTATCTTCACCGAGAATAGAAATAGAGCGTTTCAAATCAACGCCCATATTTCCATTTGTTGTATTCATAAAATAAGTACAAACTTTCGGCAATCAGATTTCACTCTTTAGTGAAACAAACATATGTAATCTGCGTTTATAGATTATCAAATGTCTCTTTAAAAACTTGAGACAAAAATAAACTATTTTGATAGAAAAATAGGTCTGTAAATATTCACATTTTATTCACAACACACACCAAAACGTTCATTTATCCTAGGAAGCATCACAATTTAACATTTAACTGCTCCATCATCACTCCGGTCTTCTCCCTTGCCTCCGTCACATCCAAACCACGAGCCAGCAAGACGGCCATACGGCGATGTCCATGAACTTCCGGTTTTCCAAAGAAACGCATCTGCGTATCGGGTTGTTCCAAAACCTTATCCAGATTCCCCAAAGACAACCGGTCACTGTCCCCTTCCACTACAACGGCACGGGAAGCTCCCGCTCCATGAAACACGATATTAGGGATCGGCAAGCCAAGCACTGCACGGGCGTGCAAAGCGAATTGAGACAAATCCTGTGTAATCATCGTCACCATTCCGGTATCGTGCGGACGGGGGGAAACCTCGCTGAATATGACATCATCTCCTTTAATGAATAATTCCACGCCGAAAATACCACGTCCGCCTAAAGCCTCGGTGATCTTACCGGCGATCTCACGGGCTTTCGCTTTAGCGGCAAGGCTCATGGCTTGCGGTTGCCAAGACTCCCGGTAATCACCGTCCACCTGAACATGTCCTACGGGTTCCAAGAAAGACGTTCCTCCGATATGCCGAACCGTCAGCTGGGTAATCTCATAGTCGAAATCCACGAAACCTTCCACGATCACCTTACCCGCTCCAGCACGTCCTCCTTCTTGGGCGTACTGCCAAGCACGATCGATATCCTTTTCCTCACGAACCACGCTCTGTCCGTGTCCGCTTGAGCTCATGATCGGCTTCACCACGCAAGGCATACCGATTACCTTCACCGCTTCTTTAAATTCCTCCTCGGTCTCGGCGAAACGATACGGCGAGGTAGGCAAGCCCAGCTCCTCGGCCGCCAAGCGGCGGATTCCCTCACGGTTCATCGTCAGCCAAGTGGCACGGGCGGTAGGAATCACATGGTATCCCTCTTCCTCCAGTTCCATCAAGGTACGGGTAGCGATCGCTTCCACCTCCGGCACGATATAATCCGGTTTCTCTTTCTCGATGATCTCCCGCAAGGCATCGCCATCCAGCATGGAGACCACATAGGAACGATGCGCCACCTGCATGGCCGGAGCGTCCGGATACTTATCCAAGGCGATTACCTCCACGCCATAACGCTGCAACTCTATTACAAACTCTTTCCCCAATTCGCCCGAGCCACAAAGCACGACTTTAGTTGCCGTAGCCGATTTGGGCGTACCAATTGTTACCATAAATCTTTCTGCTATTTGAATTTCGCCGCAAAGGTAAGGGTTTAGATAAAGATAGCCTAGGGCTTTTTTCTTTATCTATTAAGTGGAAGAAGCAGAGAGATTCATTATCTATCAGTTGTTGGACGATCATGCACCAACTGTTGGATGATCGTCTACCAATTGGTGCATGATCGTCCAACGGATGGTAGAAGATGTATACATATAGTACCGGCACGTAAAGTTACCGCACGTACAAGCTAATAGATATAGATGGTAGAGCTAAACCTTTTCGATCAAAACCTTTTGTTAATATTACATAATTATAAGTACCTTGCGATACAAGGTATCTTAGTAAAGCATATATTTGTGACCAAATGATAAAAGTGTTCACCAACAGTGTAACTTATTTAGCAAACTGTACGTCTAATATATTAAAGTAACTACATAATATGATGATTCAACTGAGAGGAATAAACAAAACGTACTTTAATGGAGCCCCACTGCACGTTTTGAAAGGTATCGACCTAGATATAGAGAAGGGAGAGATGGTATCCATCATGGGAGCCTCCGGTTCCGGTAAGTCAACCTTATTGAATATCTTAGGGATATTAGATACGTACGACACGGGCACCTATCAATTAAACGGACAGTTGATTCAGAATCTCAGCGAAAGCCGTGCCGCCGAGCTCCGGAACCGAATGATCGGCTTCATTTTTCAATCTTTTAACTTAATCTCATTCAAGAACGCCATGGAGAACGTTGCCCTCCCACTCTATTATCAAGGGGTCAGCCGGAAAAAGAGGAATGCCATGGCGCTGGAATACTTGGACATGGTGGGATTGAAAGATTGGGCGGAGCATATGCCGAATGAGATGTCCGGTGGACAGAAGCAACGGGTAGCGATCGCCCGGGCCTTGATCGCGAAACCCCAAGTCATATTGGCCGACGAGCCGACCGGAGCGTTGGATAGCAAAACGACCGTGGAGGTAATGGAACTACTACGCAAGGTAAACCTAGAAGGGATGACCATGGTGATCGTTACCCACGAACCTTCCGTAGCGGAGGCTACAGACCGGATTATCCGGGTAAAGGACGGGTTGATTGAACGTATCGAAAAAGAAGAGAATCATGTTTGACTTTGATAATTTCAGGGAAATATGGAGCACCATCAAAAAGAATAAGCTCCGTACCTTCTTGACCGGCTTCTCGGTCTCATGGGGTATTTTCATGTTGATCGTGTTACTGGGGGCGGGAAACGGGTTGCGCAATGGCATCATGTACAACTTCAGGAATATGTCTACCAACCGGGTCGAGGTATGGACACGCTATACCACCAAGCCTTGGAAAGGTATGCAATCCAACCGCAGCATCAGTTTCAAGGAAGAGGACCTAGGCGCCTTGAAGAGAGACTTCAAGGAGGTGGATCTTTGCTCGGCTACTATCTCCCACAATGACACGATCACTTACAACGAGGAATATGTGACGGGACAAACCAATGGCGTATATCCGGATCATGCCCCGATCAATTACGTGAATGTAGAGACGCATAACGGCCGCTTCATCAATGAGCAGGACATGAGGGACCGAAGAAAAGTAATCGTGATCAGTCCCCGTATGGCGGAGGTCTTGTTTCGTGACGAGAAGCCGCTGGGTAAATACGTGAAATGCGGGAATATGATGTATCAAGTAGTCGGCGTGTACAACGATGATGACAAAAGCAATAACGCTCCCGCTTACATCCCATTCTCCGTAGCCCAATTGCTATATAATAAAGGATACGGCTTCGGATCGCTAACGTTTACCTTGAAAGGGGTGACTACCGAAGAGGAGAATGAGGCTTTCGAGGAAAGTTTCCGGGAATGGATGGCACGCCGCCACCAATTCGACCCGACAGACAAGAACGCTATCGGTATGTGGAACATGGCGAATGAGTTCTTGATGTGGAATAATATAATGAACGGGATTACCTTGTTTATCTGGATTATCGGTATCGGAACGTTGATGGCAGGAATCGTGGGAGTTAGCAACATCATGCTGATCACCGTACGGGAACGGACCCGGGAGTTCGGCATACGCAAGGCATTGGGAGCTAAACCCGGCTCGATCTTGGCATTAGTAATCGCCGAGTCCATCCTCGTAACAGCCGTTTTCGGCTATGTCGGGATGATCATGGGGATCGGGCTTACGGAGCTAATCAATCACGCGATGGAAATGGCCCAAGCCGGAGCCCAATCCGGTGGGAATATCGGAGAAGACACGACGGTCTTCCGTAACCCGACCGTCAATCTGGCGATAGCTAGCTCCGCTACGGTATTGATCATCGCGGCCGGTGTATTGGCGGGTTATTTCCCGGCACGCAAGGCGGTGAAAGTCACGGCTATCGAAGCCATGAGAACGGAATAATCATAAAAAAGAAAAGAACCATGTTTGACATAGACAGATGGGTAGAGATATGGGTGACGATCACCCGAAACAAGACACGCAGCTTGTTGACCTGCTTCGGCGTATTCTGGGGAATCTTGATGTTGGTGATTCTATTGGGAGCCGGAAACGGGATGAAGAACGCTATGTTCTCGAATATCAACGGATTCGCCACGAACTCCGCCTTCTTTTTCTCCGACCGGACCAGCGAGTCGTACAAAGGCTTTAACAAGGGGCGTCAATGGGACATGCGAAACCGGGACGTGGAGAGCATCCGGAAACAGGTGAAGGACATCGAGGCCGTCTCCCCCATCATCTGGGGAAATCGCTCGGACAAGAATATCGTTTTCGGCCAATTAAGCGGTACTTATAACGTAAAAGGCGTGCAGCCCGATTATTTCAAGATCGAGACCCAGCAGCTTTATTACGGACGGTTACTAAACGAGATCGACGAGATCGAGAAACGTAAGGTTTGCTTGATCGGCGCTAAGGTGAACGAGGTATTGTTCAAGGGAAATGATCCCTGCGGGAAATATATCCGGGTAAACGGGATTTACTACCAAGTGGTAGGCGTCACGAAGCAACGAGCCTCTAGCGTCAATATCGGCGGACGGGCCGAGGAAAGCGTATTCCTCCCTTTCAGTACCATGCAACAGACGCTGAACCAAGGGGATATCATTCACTTCTTGTGCGTGAGCGCCAAACCCGGCTATAAGATCGATCCGGTGATCACGCAGATCAAGGATATTGTAAAGAGCCAGAACCAGATCTCTCCTACCGACCCGCAGGCCGTGACGGTGATCAACTTGGCGGCTCAGTTCGAGACTTTCAATATGCTATTTATCGGTATCGATATCTTGATCTGGCTCGTGGGTATGGGTACGTTATTGGCGGGTATTATCGGTGTAAGTAATATCATGATGGTAACGGTTAAGGAGCGTACCCGGGAAATCGGCGTACGCAGGGCCTTGGGAGCGAAGCCTTGGAACATCATCTCGCAGATCATGAGCGAGAGTCTGCTACTTACGGCCTTAGCGGGTTTGTTGGGGTTAAGCGCCGGGGTATTCCTGCTCGATCTTGTAGATAAGATCATGAGTGCCCAGCCGGCTTCCAACGGAACCATGATGGAGCATCCGGAGGTAAGCATCCAGATCGCGGTAGCGGCCACGGTGATCTTATTATTCAGCGGTCTGCTGGCCGGGCTGATCCCCGCATGGCGAGCTATGCAGATCAAGGCGATAGATGCCATACGAGAAGAATAAACAACAATTGTCAATTAATAAAACTATATAATCATGAAGAATCGCATTGTAAAAAAGATCCTGCGTATCATCTTATTAGTACTTGTGGGAGCAGCGGTAATCGGTACATTCTATTTCTTATGGAAGAAAGCGCAACCGGTCATCACCGTTTATGAGATCGTAACCCCTGAAAAAGGGGATGTGGAAACCAAGACGGTCGCTACCGGAAACGTAGAGCCTCGTTTCGAGGTGGAGATCAAGCCGCAGATATCCGGTATCATCTCCGAGCTGAAGAAAGAAGCGGGGCAGATGGTCCAAGCGGGAGAGATTATCGCCATTATCAAGGTAATCCCCGAGATGGTACAGCTCAACAGCGCCGAATCGCGCGTGAACCTCGCCAATATCTCTTTGAAGCAAGTGGAAGAGACTTATAAGCGGGATACGCAATTATTTAAGCAAGGTGTTATCGCCCAAGAAGATTTCGATCTTTCCAAAGCGAACTACCTAAAAGCCGTGGAGGAAAAGGATAATGCGCAAAGTGCCTTGGAGATCATCCGCGACGGTATAGCCAAGAACTCCAGCGTGGCCAGTACGACCCAAATCCGTAGTACCATTACCGGTATGATCTTGGACATTCCCGTTAAAGTAGGTAACTCGGTTATCCAAGCGAATAATTTCAATGATGGCACGACGATCGCTACCGTAGCCAATATGAACGACATGATCTTCAAAGGAAACGTAGACGAGACCGAGATCGGACGCATCCACGAGGGAATGCCGATCAAATTGACCGTCGGCGCCATGGAAAGCCGTTCATTCGACGCTTTGCTGGAATATGTATCGCCCAAGGGAGTAGACAAGAATGGAGCCATTCAATTTGAGATCAAGGCGGCCGTAACGATCCCCGAAGATGCTTTCATCCGTGCGGGATATAGCGCCAACGCCGAGATCGTGCTAAAACGTGCGGAAGACGTGCTTACGATCCCGGAAAGTACGGTTGAGTTCCAAGGGGATTCCGCATTCGTTCAGTTAGTTAAACAAGAGCAACCGGAGCAAGTCTTCGAGAAGCATCCTGTAAAGGTAGGTCTGTCCGACGGTATCAAGATCGAGATTCAAGAAGGACTGGCCGCGACCGATAAAGTCCGGGGCGCAGCTATTGACCCGAATAAGAAATAAAAGAAAGATTGTATGATGAGAAGAAACTTATATATACTGGCAATCGCTTCCCTCCTGTCCGGAAACTATGTTTTCGCTCAGGATGCGGTGAAGCAATGGAGTCTGGAGGAGTGCATCCAATATGCCATCGAGCATAATATCGACTTAAAGCAAAAGGAGCAGGAACAGGAAAGCCGAAAGGTAGACTTACATACCAGCAAATACAGTTGGCTCCCGGCCCTAAACGGCAGTCTTGGACAGAGCTTCCAGTTCGGACGCTCCACGTCTAAATCCGGGGTGATCGTGGACCAGAACGCCGCCAATTCCACATTGGGGATCAATCTGGACATGCCTTTATTTGACGGGTTAAAAATACCGAACGATATCGCCGCCCGCAAACTTGATCTAAAAGCGTCTATCGAGAACTTGAATAAGGCGAGAGAAGACCTATCCATCAATATAGCTTCCTACTACCTGCAAGTACTTTATAATAAAGAGTTACTGAAAATAGCGCAACTACAAGTGGAACTAGACAAGGAGCAGGTGAATAAAACAGAGGCCATGGTGAACGCCGGAAAGGTGCCACTTTCCCAACTGTATGATATCAAGGCCCAATTAGCGAAAGATGAGGTCACGCTTACCGAGTCGCAAAACAATGTGAACCTCGCTTTACTGGATCTGGCGCAAAGTCTGGAACTAGAGCGAAGCGATCGGAGTTTCGATATACAGACTCCTGTAATTGAAGATGCGGTGGCTGATAATATGAGCAGCATCCTACCTCCGGAAAACATTTACGATCATGCGGTTACGTTCAAGCCTCAGATCAAGGAACAACAGTATTTGCTAGAGAGCCAAAAGAAAATGTTGCGTGTCGCGCAAGCGGGCTATTACCCCAAGTTAAATTTCGGGGCTAGTTACAGCAATGGATATTATCATTCTACTTCCGGAGGTGAATTTGCCGATACTCGTTCCTTTAGCGAGCAGTTTAAGCAGAATGGGCAAAAGATCGTCGGATTCTCATTGAGTATTCCACTTTTCAACCGCTTCCAAGTACGCAATAGCGTTCGTACCGCAAGGATCAACATTATCAACCGGGAATTGCTGATGGAAAATACAAAGAAAACGTTATACAAGGAAATCCAGCAAGCGTACTACAACGCAACGGCTTCCCAAGAGAAATATACGGCTTCCGACAAATCCGTCACGGCGAGCAAGGAAGCGTTCAATTATGCCCAAGAGCGTTACAACGCAGGTAAAAGCACTGTCTTTGAATTTAATGAGGCTAAAACAAAATACGCACAAAGTCTAGCGGAACAGGCACAGGCCAAATATGATTTTATCTTCCGTACGAAGATTCTTGATTTCTATAATGGCAATCCGATCCGTTTATAAACGTTAATTAACACTTCATTTTTTTCATTATACACACAAAGTTTAAGGGAAGATGGTCTTTATGGACATCTTCCCTTTCAGCATTCATTAATGCATTTAGTCTGCACAGAACTACAGTTAAAATACTTATCAAAAAATGTACATACCAAGACTCTAGAAATTCACAGCCGCAAATATACTAATTTTTATTATAAAAAAGCAAACTGTTATAAAACATTCTAAAACTAATATAATATTGATTGATATTACCAAATTCAATTTAGTTCTACTGGGGGAGTTCTTGCATTATGATAGCTGGCAGGGGAGTTTTTGGTCTTGGTTATCTGTCTGTTAATTATGCTTTTAAACATAGTTCTGTGCAGACTATGGTCTCTCGAAAAAATAATGTGTGTCTAATTAACAAACAAATTCATTCTATGAAGCACAAATTAACGCTTGTACTACTCTCATTCTTTCTGGGAGTGCAGTGTATGGTCGCCCAGCAAATGAAGGTGACCGGTGTAGTGATTAATGAAGATGATGGGGAGCCTGTTATAGGTGCATCCATCGTAGTAAAAGGAACCACTATTGGAACCATTACCGATTTAGATGGTAAATTTGAGTTAGAAACTCAGAAAGATGCTAAGCTAATTATTTCTTATGTAGGTTTACGGACTCAAGAAACTACAGCTCAGCAAAACATGAGAATTGTTCTTTCTTCAGATTCTCAAGCTATAGATGAAGTTGTTGTCGTAGCTTATGGTACCGCAAAGAAAAGTTCTTTTACAGGTTCCGCATCCACGGTGGGTGCCGCTTTGATGGACAAACGTCCATTGAGTAACGCCCTCTCCGCATTAGAAGGAAACACTTCCGGAGTACAAATGACTTCCTCTATCGGACAACCGGGAGAAGCTGCTAAGGTAACGATCCGTGGTTTTGGTTCTGTAAACGCGGATAATGCTCCTTTATATGTAGTGGATGGCGCCATCTTCAGTGGTGATATCTCTTCTATCAGCCCATCTGATATCGAATCAATGACAATTTTAAAAGATGCCGCTTCTACATCTTTGTATGGATCTAGCGCAGGTAACGGTGTGGTTTTGATCACGACCAAGAAAGGTTCTACCAGCAGTGGCGCAGGTGTTACCTTGAGTATCTCACAAGGTTGGTCTAGCAGAGCTTATAACGATTACGCAAAAGTAGGTGTATACGATTATTATCCTTTGCAATGGCAAATGTTGAGAAACGCAAATATGTCACTCGGACAAAGTGCTGCCGACGCTGCCGCTAATGCTTCTAAAGATATTATCAACAAATTAAAATATAATCCTTTCGTAGGAATCGCCAATGACGCAATCGTGGGCACAGACGGTTTATTGAATCCATCAGCCTCGGCTTTAAAATGGGGTGAGGACCTTGATTGGGAAGATGCCGCTTACCGTACCGGACATCGCCAAGAATATAATGTAAGCTACAATACAAAAACAGAAAAGAGCGACACATATGCTTCCATAGGCTATCTGAATGATAAGGGATATATGATTAAGACAGACTTTGAGCGTTACAACGCACGCTTGAACTATAATATCTATCCGGTGAAATGGTTCAAGAGTGGATTGAATTTAGGTTTAAGTCGCACAAATTCCAATTATTCTACTTCTACTTCTAGCAACTCCGCTGGTTATGGTAACTTATCTCGTTTCATTCGTTCTATGGCACCGATCTATCCGGTACATAAGCATGATATTGAGACAGGGGCTTATTTGGATAAAGAAGGAAACGTAGTTACTGATCCGGCTTTATATACCTATGATTATGAAGGAGCCCGTATCTCCAGCAATGGACGCGACGGTATCGCTGAGGCCCTGTGGAACGATCGCTTGATGTCTACCACAAACTCTAGTGCCCGTACTTATGTAACGATCACTCCGATCGAAGGATTGAACTTAACAGTGAACTACGCATTTGACAATAAGGATGAACGCCGTAGAGTATATGAGAACCCAGAGGTAGGTGACGGAACCGCAGGACCGGGACGTTTGAACATCCGAAATAGAAACTACTTGACCCAGACTTTCAACCAATTGATCAATTACACAAAGACTTTTGGTAAACATAACATCGAAGCTTTGTTAGGCCATGAGAACTATAGCTACCGCTTCCAACATAACTATGGAATGAAGACCAACGAGATCGTTTCCGGAACATACGAGTATGGTAACTTCGTAAACGTAAGCTCAATGGAGTCTTACACACGCGAATATAAGAAAGAAGGATACTTCGCTCGTTTGAACTATGATTTCGATGATAAATATTATGTAACAGCCTCGTATCGTCGTGACGGTTCCTCTCGCTTTAGCAAGGATAACCGTTGGGGTAACTTCTGGTCATTCGGAGCATCTTGGCGTATCAGCCAAGAAGATTTCATGGAAAACTTGACTTGGGTGGACAATTTGAAACTGAGAGCATCCTACGGTGAAACCGGAAACGATGCCATCTATTATACAGATGATGACACACAACAGGATTACTATCCTTATCAAACCTTGTATAATTTGGGTATCAACAACGGTTCGGAAGCAGGTCTCTACTTCCCGACTATGGCAAACAATAATTTGAAATGGGAGACACAGGTTTCTACCGACGTCGCTTTAGAATTCGGATTGTTCGGTCGCTTAAATGGTACGGTCGAGTTCTTCCGTAAGGCCTCCAGAGACTTGTTATTCAATGTTAGCCAGCCGTTATCCAGTGGTGTCGAAAAGATCGTACAAAACATTGGTAAAGTTCGTAACCAAGGTGTGGAAATCGACTTAAACTACCAAGTATTAAAATCAAAAGATTGGAAATTATCAGTCGGCGCAAACGCTACATTCATCAATAATAAGGTGACTCGTCTGCCTGATGCCAACCGGAAAGATGGTATCATCAAAGACTCTAAGAAATTGATGGAGGGACATTCAATCTATGAGTTCTGGTTACGTCAATGGTGGGGTGTTAATCCTGATAACGGAGATGGATTGTATATCTTTGATGCCGAAAACAACACCGATGCGAATGGTAATATTAAAGATGCGGTAAAAAAGACACTTGTAGAGAAAGATGGTCAAGTATTGACAAACTCTTATAGCTATGCGAAATATGATTTCAGTGGTTCTGCCGTTCCGAAAGTATATGGTGGTTTCAATATCAATTTGAGCTATAAGGCATTCGACCTTTCTACCGTATTCTCTTATTCATTAGGAGGTAAGGTGCTTGACTCGAGTTATAGAGGATTGATGGATGTAGGTGAGTTCGGTTATGCGATGTCACCGGATCTACATAACGCATGGACAACTCCGGGCCAGATCACAGATGTACCTCGTTTGGACAATAACTCAGATCATGCGACTAGCATTGGACAATCCTATTCTACACGTTGGTTGACAAACGCAAATTACTTGAACTTGCGTACTGTCACTTTGGCTTACAACTTGCCTAAGTCTATCCTAAACGTTATCAACATCAAGAGTGCACGCGTCAATGTCAGCGCAGAGAACTTATTCATGTTGAAAGCCCGTCAAGGTCTGAATCCGCAAGCTAACTATGCCGGAGTATCTTACAATGAATATATGCCGGCTAAGAACTTTACGATCGGTTTAAATGTATCGTTCTAAATTCATAATACATCAAACAAAGGAAAAGATATGAAAAATATACAATTATTCAAACACATCGCAGCAGGACTGCTTCTAAGTGGCTCGCTTATCGGCACAAGCTGTTCCAGCGATTATATGGATACAATCCCAACCGAGAACGTTTCATTCACGACAGTATCCACTTCGCTCGACAATCTTTATCTTGCACTGAACGGTATTCATCGTAAGATGGTATCTCAAGACTTAGGCAACCAAGGTTTGGGAGGTGAGCCCGGTTTCATCATCGGTCGAGAAGCGTTGGCTGATGATTTGACATGGGACACGCAGACTTGGCATCAAGGTTTCTTAAACTGGAGTTATCCAACGAACGCAACAAGTTCGTACAACTCCGGTGAGTGGGAAACTTATTATAAGTTCATTTTGAATGCAAACAACATCTTGAAAGCGTTGAATGATAACTTTAGCGATGAGTCAAAACTCACAGATAGCGAAAAAGCGCTTGCGAACCATATCAAGGGCGAGTGTTTGGCAATTCGTGCATGGAGTCATTTCAATCTAGTACAATATTATGCGAAACCATATCGTAACGGACAGGACAACTCTCAACCGGGAGTTCCTTATCGTACGAGTCCGGAAATCGAGCCTATGGCACGTAATACGGTAGAAGAGGTGTACACGAAGATTCACGGAGACTTAGACGAAGCGTTGAACTTATTGGCAGACTATGAGCCAAATGATAAGAATCATTATAGCCTAGCATCGGTTTACGGATTGAAAGCACGTGCTCTTCTGACTCAACAGAAATACGCAGACGCAGCTACGGCCGCGGTGAATTCTATCAATGAAGCAGAGAAAGATGGCTGTAAGATCATGTCTCAGTCTGAATTGATGAATGGTTTCGCTAATATCACTTCCGCTACAAAAGAGGCGATGTATGCTGCTATGACGCAGAATGACCAAACGGTTTATTTCTACTCTTTCTATGCGTATATGTCTTGGAACTTCAACTCCAGCTCTATCCGCACAGGTATCAAATGTATCAGCCAAAGTACTTACGACTTAATGTCGCCAACCGATCTTCGCCGTCAATGGTGGGATCCGACAGGAAAGGCAGAAGTACCCGCAACTTCTTACAACCAGCGTGTTTATCAGAACCGCAAGTTCACAGCACGCTCTACAGCTGATGCTGTAGGTGATTTTGCCTTCATGCGTATCAGCGAAATGTACTTGACAGCAGCCGAGGCTTTCGCTCGTTCCAATCAAGACGCAAAAGCAAAGGAATATTTGCAAGCCTTGTTGAAAGAACGTGATCCAGAGTACAAGGATTTGGGTAACACAGGCGCAAAACTAGCGGATGAGATCATGACACATCGCCGTATCGAACTTTGGGGCGAAGGTTTCCGTTGGTTCGACTTGAAACGTCTAGGTTTGCCATTGGATAGAACCGGTTCTAATTTTGACGCTACTTTCTGTGGTTTCTTGCACAAGGATCCGAATGCTGATGGCTGGATCTTCGAGATTCCAAAAAAGGAAACAGATTTCAACGACTTGATCGAAAAGAACTATTAACACTCTTTTTACGTTAACTTACATTAATCACAATCCCCAAAGTATACTTTAACAGGTTATCTTTGGGGATTTCTTATATCACTATTTATGAAAACAAATCATTTATTTTCAGCTCTGCTCTCTTTAGCGCTTATATGTCCTGGAATAGCGCAAGAAACACATTATCAACGTCCTCCTGCAGTTATCGAGGAAGTGGCCTTGGCCAAGCTTTCTCCTATCATCCGAATTAGTGATAACAATCAGTGGGCACTCCAGTTAGAGCGTTCCCCGTACCGGTCTATCGCCAAGCTTGCGCAACCGGAGCTTAAATTAGCGGGAATGCGTATCAGTCCCGAAACATTCAATACGAGCCGGCAAGCCGAATATACGGGTGCCAGTTTAATGAACATCGCTACTCAAGAAGAAATCAAGATAGAAGGAATTCCTGACAACGCAGTAATCACAGAAGCCTCATTCTCTCCTTCATCCAATAAGGTAGCTCTATTCGTGGAAGAGGCGAATGGCGTATATCTTTATAACTGTACCCCGGAACAGCCCGTAGCTCAGAAAGTAAGTACCCGTAAAATCAACGCGACAAGTGGAGCGGAGATCTTATGGATTAGCGACAATGAGTTTATTACGCTTATGGTTCCAGAAAACAGGGGGAAGGCACCGGAGAAACCCACAGTCCCATCCGGGCCCATCATTCAAGAAAGTACTGGAAAGGTGATGCCCGCTCGTACCTATCAAGACTTGCTGAAAAATCCGTACGACGAGCAATTATTCGACTATTACTTCACCTCCCAATTGGTACGTATAAAAGAGGGCATTGTGTACGAGATCGGAAAACCGGCAATCTACGGCAGTACACTTTCATTATCCCCGGATAAATCTTTGCTACTTATCGCGACAGTCCATCGTCCGTATTCCTATCAAGTACCGGTATATAACTTTCCACAAAAGTTCGAGGTTATCGACTTACAAGGTAATTCCATTTATACGTTAGCGGATAATCCAACCATTAATATACCGATGGGATATGACACGACCTCGCCTTATCCCCGCCAATTCGGATGGAGATCGGATCAACCGGCTACCGTTTACTGGGCGGAAGCGCAAGATAAAGGAGATCCTAAGCAAAACAAGACCGATTTCATGGATATTATCTACCAAATAAGCTATCCGTTCAACAGCGAGAAACAGGAAGTCGCAAAGACAGAGAAACGTTTCCGCAACATCCTGTGGAATGACGATGCTTTCGCTTTATTGATCGAGACTTCCCGGGAGACTCGAAAAAACAGGACATTTACTTTTAAGCCTTGCTCTTCTGAGTCTCCGGTTCTATTATTCGATGTATCCACCGACGATAATTACAACAATCCGGGAAATCCACTTACGGTTAAAAATGCGTATGGTAAATATATCGTTTATATCAATAAAGCCCACAATGAGTTATTGATGCTTGCCCAAGGTGCCTCTCCTAAAGGGGATATGCCTTACCTTAGCCGTTACAATTTAAAAACAAAAAAGAACACAGAACTTTGGCGCTGCGAGGACGGATATTATGAGACCATCCTAAAGGTAGCGAATCCGGAAAAGCTGCAATTGATCACTTCACGGCAATCCATTACAGAACCGGCGAATCTCTGCTCTCGTGACTTGAGAAAGAAAAAATTCGCTCAATTGACTCATTTCGCCAATCCATATCCGGCCATGGCAAACGTTAGTAAACAAAAGATCAAGTATAAACGTGCGGATGGTTTGGATCTAACAGCGACCGTATACCTCCCTGCCGGATATGATAAAGCGAAGGACGGTCCATTACCTGTCTTAATGTGGGCCTATCCGAGAGAATATAAAAGCAAGGCCGAGGCTTCTCAGGTACGAGGTTCTCAATACATGTTTACGAATATCAACTATGGTTCTCCCGTCTATTGGGTTTTACGTGGATTCTGTATAATGGAAAATGTCGAGATGCCGATCGTTAGTACCAGTGAGGGAGCGGAGCCGAACGATGATTTCATTGAGCAATTGACAATGAACGCCGAGGCGGCCGTAAAAGTCATTTCCGAGATGGGTGTAGGTGATCCGAATCGTGTAGCCGTAGGAGGACATTCCTATGGAGCTTTCATGACAGCGAATCTATTAACACATACCAAACTGTTCAAAGCCGGCATCGCACGTAGCGGAGCTTACAACCGTACGCTTACCCCATTCGGCTTCCAAACAGAGACCCGTACGTATTGGGAAGTGCCGGAAATATATAATGCCATGTCGCCATTCATGTCTGCCGATAAACTACATGGAGCTTTATTAATCATACATGGTGAGATGGATAACAACTCCGGAACCTTTCCGATCCAATCCGAGCGCCTGTTCAGTGCCCTAAAAGGCCACGGGGCGATCGCACGTTATGTCGTATTGCCCTATGAGAGTCATGGCTACGCCGCCAAAGAGAACATATTACATCTATTGTATGAATGTGACCTATGGCTGGATCGTTACGTCAAGAACGCAAAAAAGTAAGTAGTACTGACTTTGTCAATGAAGTATATATCCTCTGACAGGAAAAGTATATTTCCTCTAACCAGTGAAGTATATCTTCTATGAGGAAGCCAGCCGGCAGCCACCAATTACCCTAAAACAACGATGCCCATCGTAAGGTTATAAGAATGCCCATCGTAAACTCCTTACAATGGGCATTCTTAACTCCTTATGATGGGCATTCAAAGAAAGCCCTATCTGAGATTCGTTTATTTTAGCAATGAACAAGGACAAAGATGATCCTTCTCGATATCCTTGAAATAGTTATAAGTACCTACCTTAAGATCCGCGCAAGCCGCCTCATCGCAAACAATGATTCCCTTCGGATGCAACTGCAAGGCGGTAATTGTCCACATTTGGTTCACGGCGCCCTCAACGGCTTGTTGCAACGCACGAGCCTTGTTATGACCATTTACCATGATCAATACCTCCTTAGCGTCAAGAACCGTACCTACACCAACCGTTACAGAAGTCTTCGGAACTTTATTCACGTCATTATCAAAGAAACGGGAGTTAGCGATAATCGTATCTGTAGTTAACGTCTTGATACGAGTACGAGAACTCAAAGATGAACCCGGCTCATTGAACGCAATATGGCCATCAGGACCGATACCACCCAAGAACAGGTCTACGCCACCGACCGCTTTCATGCGAGCCTCATAAGACGCACACTCAGCCTCCAAATCCTCGGCGTTACCATTCAAGATATTTACGTTCTCCGGTTTGATATCGATATGACTGAAGAAATTATTCCACATGAAAGAATGATAGCTTTCCGGATGATCTTTCGGAAGGCCGACATACTCATCCATATTGAAAGTGATCACGTTCTGGAACGATACGACACCCTGCTTGTTCAATTCAATCAGGTTCTTGTACATACCCAGCGGAGAAGATCCGGTAGGCAAGCCCAGTACGAATGGTTTTTCAGCGGTTGGATTCGCGGCTTTGATCTTCGCTGCTACATAATTGGCAGCCCATTTTGAGAGTTGCTCGTAATTAGGTTCGATAATTAGTCTCATAACGTTATGTTTTTTAATTGAAAGTTGTATCAACTTTCTTGTTTATAAATTAGATTTGTCGTTAATTGTTTTCAATTTCCCAGCCATTTCCTTGCCCAAAGCTAAACACTCCTCGTATTTAGTAGCGCTTAAACCTTGCTTCTGCTCAACCGGCGTACCGACAGTCTCCCACTTCATCTTCTCGCCAAAAGCCGCCAAACGTTTCACGGCGGCTCCAGCCCATGTGAAAGACCCGAAATAACCGAAAATACGATTTTTCACTTCACGCAACTCGATCTTACTCAACACAGCTTCCACCTCCGGGAACAATTGATTGCTATAAGTCGGGCTACCTACGATCACTCCTTTATATTTGAACACATCTTTCAAAATATAAGAAGAAGGGCTTTTGCTAACATTATGCATCACGATATTCTTAATGCCATTATCAGCCAAAGAAGCGGCGATCGCCTCAGCCATCTGCTCCGTGTTACCATACATGCTGCCATAAATAATAACCACGCCTTCCTCACCTTCGTAGCGGCTCATACGGTCATAGATATCGATCGCTTTCGACGCATATTCACGCCAAACAGGTCCATGGGTAGAGCAAATCGTCTGGATATCCAAGCCCGAAAGCTTCTGTAATGCCCTTTGTACTGGACTTCCATATTTTCCGACAATGTTGGAGTAATAGCGAATCATCTCTTCCCAATAATGCTCCACATTCATCTCCGTATCGATCACACCACCATCCAATGTGCCATACGTACCGAACGCATCCGCAGAGAATACGATTTTATCCGTAACGTCATAAGTAACCATCACTTCCGGCCAATGCACCATCGGAGCCATATAAAATACAAGCTCATGACGACCCGTATTCAAGGTATCACCCTCTTTCACCTCAAACAAGCCTTCCTTGATGCCATGATATCCTTCCAGCATTCCGAAAGTCTTATTGTTTCCGACAATCTGTACGTCCGGATATTGCTGACGCAACAAACGGATACTTCCCGCATGATCCGGCTCCATATGATTTACCACGAGATAATCCAAAGAACGTCCGTCCAAGGCATCCGCTACTTTTTTCAAGAAAATATCAGAGTAACAAACATCGACCGTATCGATCAATACGGTTTTCTCGTCTACGATCAAGTACGAGTTATAGGAAACGCCGTATGGCAACGGCCACATATTCTCGAAGAGGGCCTTTTGACGGTCATTAACTCCTACATAATAAACTTTATCCGCAATTTCTTTTAACTTGTACATCTTTTTTAATTGATAATTGATAATTGAAAATTGATAATCACGAAGCGTGTGCTCTCTAATCTTCAATTTTCAATCTTTAATTTTCCATTTCTTAGTGCTCTCCAGACAAACCAGCACCCTGCCAAAACAAACGGGATACTTAGCCATTGCCCCATATTCAACATCATTCCAGCCTCGAAAGGCTCTTGGTCATTTTTCACGAATTCTATGAAGAAACGAGACCCGAATACGCATATCATAAATACGCCGAAGATAAGTCCTTGCTTTTTCCAAGCCTCTTTCTTGAAATATAGCCACATACAGATAGCGAACGTCACCAGATAACAAGCGGCCTCATACAATTGCGTCGGATGGCTCGGAGCGGTAAAAATAGGCTCCGCCCCCATTCTCCATGCGTGTAAATTATCGATAAAACGAAATCCCCAAGGCAAATCAGTGGAATGACCGTAAATCTCATGATTCATCAGGTTTCCCAGACGAATCATAGCAGCTACCAATCCTGTCGGAACCACCAACTTATCGAAAGCCCATAACATACTTTTATGGCTTACTCGCTTCGAGTAGAAATAAATGGCGATAATTATACCTAACGTACCACCATGGCTAGCCAAACCTCCCTCCCAAATCTTGAAAATCTCAATCGGGTTGGCTAAATAATATTCCGGCGCATAAAACAAACAATGCCCCAAACGGGCACCAATCACCGTACCGAGCATCGTATAAATCAAAAGGGAATCGATCCATGCGGGCGGCAGTCCCTCTTTTTTCCACATCCGCTCTACAATCATATAGCCAATAGCGAAACCAATCGCGAAAGCCAATCCATACCAACGAATCTCCCGGGAACCGATGGTAAAGATAGCGGGATCGGCAGTCCATGTAATAAAATCAAGCATAATTATTTCAGTTGGCAATTGACAATTGACAGTCGACAATCGCAAGTCAGGATTTCCCGAACTGTCAATTGCCTGCTGTCAACCATCAACTTATATTAAACGAGTCTTCTAATTAAGTTCTCTCTCTCGCCGTACAGCATATCGATTATCGGCAATTCGATCATCGTATATGCGCCCGGTTGTTGCTTCAAGCTCGCACGAGCGACAGAAACCAAGATTTGAGCGGTCAAGGCAGGGTTATTGATCTTCATATCGAATTCGATCAACTGGTTCTGAGTCTTGCCCGATACACCTTTACGAACCAAGTTCACACCATGTCCCATGTCCAACAAATTATCGACACATTCAACCTGCATTACATGAGTCTCATCATGAGCGAAATAATCATCCGCCTTGATAGCGGCAGACACTTGCTTGAAATCGTATCCGTCTTCTACCTCGATATAAACCATACGACGGTGTACACCTGTTCCCAAAGGAATCGTCATACTTAAAGCCGCTTTCACGCCTTCGATAGCCTTCACGGCAACCGTATGCCCCATACTCATTCCCGGACCGAAGTTCGTATAAGTAATACCTTTCGGCACCATCGCTTCTAACAAAGCACGTACCACTGAGTCGCTTCCCGGATCCCAACCGGCAGAAATTACAGCTACCGTATTATGAGCCTTCGCTACAGCGTCCAAAGAACGACGTAAATCCACGATACCTCCGTGGATATCGAAACTATCGACCGTATTGATGCCTAATGCCAGAATCTCTTTCGCATGCTCTTCCACGCTGCGTGTAGGAGTAGCCAAAACCGCTACGTCAACCTTATCTAACTTGGTGATGCTATCAGTAACCGTGTATGCCTTCAACTCGTCCGGAATATCATTCGGATTACGACGAATAATACCTGCTACCTCAAAATCCGGGGCAGCTTCAAGGGCCTCTAACACATATTTCCCGATGTTGCCATAACCTACGATGGCGGCTCTAATTTTCTTCATACTCTAGTTTTTACTTTTCAACCAACCGCAAAGTTAGATATAATTTAGAGCTTTAACAATAAGGAATACAGTTTTTATATCATTTTCAGAATGATATAGATCCTCACTCTTTCACGAATGAATCCGGATAGGTAGTAAGCTGCTCTACACCGGCTTTCGTACGAATCCAAGTCTTGAAGGTACGGGCTCCCTCGTTCAACTCGATCACACGTGCTCCATTTGGTATATGGATGTATTCCGTCGGACCACCCGTAAAACGACCGTAAGCCAATAATACGTCATACCAGCAAACCGCATAATCATCGTCATGATCATGGCCGACAAATACGCCCATCACGTCCCCGTTTTCCTTAATCGCCGTAAATAAGCCGGAATTCAAGGCCGGAGCGCATGCCTTTTCCCTACGTATGCCATAGAGTTGGGCATTCTCATCGGAAGCCGCTTGATTAAACTCCGGCAATGCGATATGGAAGAAAGCCAAAGAAGGAACCGGCTCTCCCCCGTTATTCCGGGTAAACTCTGCGCTTTTCTTACAATACCAATCGATCTGGTCACGCTTAATATAATCGTATCCTTTTACCCCTTTGATAGTTGAATAGGTATTCGAGTCGATGCAATACAAAACGCAAGCATCCTTCTTACCATCGGACGAACGTACGGTCAAGGCGTAATTACCAACACCAGAGATTTCGGGGACCTCATCCGCCGTCAAACTATACGGTAGGCTTTCGGCTACTTTCAGCAACTCCTCTTTTGTCGCCCCCTGCTCATTATCATGATTTCCGAAAACAATGGAGAACGGTATTTTACGGTCGGAGACTGTCTTCAATACATTCCGCATATTTTCCAACGCAGGTTTGCTATAGATAATATCTCCCGTAAAAATCACCAAGTCCGGTTTCTCGTCATCCAACACTTGGTTCATACGCTCAAAAGCGATGTCCGAGCGAGGGTCTTGCCATTTTACATGCAAGTCCGTAAACTGTACAATCTTAAACTTCTTATCCGGATTAAACTTCAACCCCGGTTTCTGGGCAAATCCCAAAGAACTCAAGCCGGCGGCCAATAACAAGGCCCCGGCAAACATCCACTTTCTCACACTCATCAAATCTCGTGTTTTTTGTAATTAATAATTATTTATTCCTTTCCGAAACAAGCGTCGAACGCATGTGCGGAAGGTTGGAAATCCACTCTCTTCACCAATTCGCAAGATTCCCGTGCCCCATGTTCCCGATCCATAGCGCTATCTTCCCATTCCACGGAAAGCGGACCTTGATAGCCAATTGAATTCAAAGCACGGATAATCTCCTCAAAATTAATCTTTCCTCGTCCTAAGCTACGGAAATTCCAATATCGGCGGGGATCGCCGAAAGTAACATGACCGCCAAATATACCCACCTGCTTGGGGGTATCACTCCAATATACGTCCTTCATATGCACATGAAAGATACGCTCCGGAAACTGATAGATGAAATCCACATAGTCCACCCCTTGGTATCCTAGATGACTCGGATCATAGTTAAAACCGAAAGCAGGATGGTTATTTACCGCCTCCAATGCTCTGCGTGCGGAAAAAGTATCGAACGCGATCTCTGTAGGATGTACCTCCAACGCAAAACGTACACCCAGTTTCTGAAACTCATCCAAGATGGGCGTAAAGCGACGGGCGAAATCATCATACCCCTTTTGTATCATCGCGTCCGTTACCGGAGGGAAAGAATACAAATAATGCCAAATAGAACTACCCGTAAAACCTACAACCGTATCGACTCCCAGCATCTTTGCCGCATGAGCGGTCCGGATCATCTCCTCGGTAGCCCGTTGGTGAACCCCTTCCGGATCGCCATCTCCCCAAATATAATCCGGCAAGATCGCCTTATGGCGCTCATCGATATTATCGCAAACAGCCTGTCCTACCAAATGGGTAGAGATCGCATAAAGCCGTAAGTCATATTTCTTTAACAGATCCTTGATTCCTTGATAATAAGCCGTATCCGTACGTCGGACATCCACATGATCGGGAAGTCCCAATTCCACACCGTCGTATCCGAATTCTTTCGCTTTTTGACAAACTGTTTCCAGTGATAAATCTCCCCACTGGAGGGTATACAATGTTACAGGACGTGCCATAATAGTATTATTTTTAGTCGATTATTTTTATCCATTTATTCTCTGTCGATCCGGTAGCTACAATCGTCTCGATAAACCGCATGCCACGGACACCGTCTTCGGCGGAAGGGAAATCCAAGGTCTCAAGAGCCGGTTCCTCACCAGCCAGAATCGATTGCAAAGCCAAGGCGAAATTCCGATACAAATTAGCGAATGCCTCTATATAGCCTTCCGGATGCCCGCCCGGTGTACGGGAATTATGAGCGGCGATACCCGACATATATCCATTGGAAGTACGGACGATCTCCGCTGGACGATCCGGCCAACGCATAACCATCGTATTCGGTTCTTCTTGACGCCATTCCAACCCACCTTTCTCTCCATACACACGAATATTCAAGCCATTCTCTACACCTACGGCGATCTGGCTAGCGGTCAGCACCCCTTTCGCACCTCCCTCATAACGGATCAATGCCGCCCCATCGTCATCCAAAAGACGATCCGGCACGAAGGTATTCAATTCACCGCATAATTCCACGGCCTTCAGCCCTGTTATATATTCCGCCAGATTAAACGCATGCGTCCCGATATCCCCCATGCAACCGGCCTTGCCCGACCGACCGGGATCCACCCGCCAAGCCGCCTGCTTATTAACATCAGCGCAGTCATTATATAGCCAGCCTTGAGGATATTCCACATAAATACGGCGTATCTTACCTAAATCCCCCCTGCGTACCCTTTCCCGAGCCTCCTTCACCATCGGGTAAGCGGTATAGGTATGAGTCAGCATAAACAATTTTCCGGTTTCCTTCACTTTGTCACGTAATTGTTTCGCCTCATCCAAGGTATATGTCATCGGTTTATCCAGCACGACATGAAAACCATGTTCCAACGCCATCATGGCCGGACCGAAATGCACATGATTCGGGGTAACAATAGACACAAAATCCATCCGTTCGCCTTCAGGCAGGGTGGCCTCTTTCTCTATCATTTCCTGATAAGATGCGTAAATACGATTATCCGGTAAAAATAAAGATTGTCCGGTAGCCAATGAATTCTCCGGGCGAGAACTGAAGCATCCACAGACCAACTCGATCTGTCCGTCTAAATTAGCGGCGATACGATGAACGGCCCCGATAAACGAGCCTTGTCCTCCACCGACCATTCCCATTCTGATTTTTCGTTTCATGGTATTATTCCGTTTTATTAAACTAAGGTAATTACATTGTTGATTCACAAAGCTATGAAAAATAACCCTGCGTACGCCAATTTAACAGCTTAATATTTTTTAATTCACAAAATATATCGTTCCTTTGCGTCAAACATTTACCAAAAATATCAACTATGAAGAAAAATGAATTAGTGGCTATCGCCTGTCTGCTTTGTTTTTGTTGTTGTAATGGAACGGAAAAGGAAGTACCTAACCCCGACCTACAAGAGGAATTATCACCCATACAGTTTACGATCGATTTACAAAAGGAAGTATTACCCTTCCCCGTAACCAAGAGTATTCCCGAGCTGAATATCCCTGAGCCTATTCCCCAAAATCCCGATGCCGAGGAAGATCCTTCTACACCAGATATCGATCCGGATAATTTATACAACCGGATCGATTATATCGTATACCAAAGCGGAAAACCGGACATTCTGGTAAAACATAAGCAATTCACGCCTCAAGATCCGGATTTCACGATCATTTATGATTCACTGCCCTCCGGCGACTATCATATTTGTTTCCTAGCCCACTCAGACAAGAATATCTCCGTGTCCGGACAAACCGCACTATTCAGTAAAGTCTCAGATACGTTTCATCTTTTTCTCACCCAAGAAGTACAAACGGGAGAAAGAATCATTAAGGATATCACCTTACAAAGAATCGTCGGTAAAATAGAGTTCATATCCACCGATGCCGTACCTAAAAACCTAAAAAGCTTCACGATAAATGTCTCCAATTATCAAAACAAGATTGACTTAACCACTGGGAATGGCATTTCTCAAAACACGCCTTATACACAAACCGACACTTTTAACGACTCTGATATCGGGAAAACAAATTTCTCCCATTCCTTCTTCACGTTTATCCCGGCTCCAGAATTCATGCTCAAAGCACACCTCTCGGCCAAAAATCAGATAAATGAAGTAACCCGGGAAAGAGAGGTTAATGACATCCTGCCTCTCATAAATCACATTATTCGTTATACTGGGATTCTCTACACCCCGAAGGAATCAGACGAGACCTTCACCCTTGATATATTAAACGATGGCAAATGGGATAGCCCCATCGACAAAGATCTAAAAGATTAATACAAAACCGGTGTGCCAAATTTGACACACCGGCTACCTTTTTCCTAACCTTCACACTTATTTTGCGTCTTCTATCTTGAAGAGAGCGTTAAATCCCGTCAAACTAAAGGTCTCACGAACCACATTCCGCATACCGATCAAACGTAAAGACCCTTTCTTGGCAGTCGTCATTTTTTGTAATATTAAAAACAATCGGAGGCCCGCGCTACTCACATATTCCAAATCAGAACAATCGACACATACTTTTACTCCCGGATTCTCCCATACCGGCAAAACCTTTTCCTCGCATTCGCGAGCCGTATTCGTATCCAATCTTCCTTTGATCTTAATTACAGTCTCTTCACCTTTTTGGTCAATAACTACTTCCATATCTTTATATTTTATTCGGTTATTTTTTTCTTCATGATAAAGACATTCCGCTCATCTACTCTCTGATAAGAGACCTCATCCATAATCTTCTTGATCAAGAAAATACCCAACCCTCCGATTGGACGGTCTTCGGCAGATAAAGTAATATCAGGGTCTTTTCTTAAAGTCGGATCGAAAGCAATCCCATGATCTATCAAAGTCACGATCAATTCCCCACCTTCCCTGACCAACGAAATGTCTACGGCATCCTCAACATCTCCCTTATACGCATAAAAAATTATATTTGAGACAGCTTCTTCCATCACCAGATTCAGGCTCATCATGAAAGCGGTGCTTAATCCCAATTCTTCTCCAGCTTCCTCCAAGAACTGATTCATCATGGAAAGCTCATGAATATCGTTCTTAATGCGTAATGTTTTTTGCATATATCTGAAAATTTTGCGCTAAAGATATAAAAAAAAGAAATATCCTTTCCTTAAATTTGTATCTTTACCTCCGAATAGTATTTAAAGGTATAGAGTTATGGCTAAAAGATATTTAATAAACATATTCTTATTGATCGCCGTCTTATGCGGGTTCAGTAGTTGCGAGGAGGATCCGTATTATGATCCGTATGAGGAAATCACCTATGATTTATGTAATTATGTATGGACTGATTGGTTTGTCGTAGACGGTTTAGATTGTGAGCAGCAACTTACATTTAATCCGGATGGGAAAGGATGGGATACAAGAATTTATCATTACCCAAGCGGACGCATAGATCGAGAGGAAATTCCATTCTACTGGGACTGGGACAATTACTATACCGATATACCTTATATGGACTATGAAGACGGCCAAACAACACTAGAGAACGTATGGATTAGTGGTCGGACTTTTAAATGTCTATATAATGGCGAATGGGTAACATTTAAGGCCTATCAAATAGGTCTCTAAAGGATATCTTTACGTACTTCCCCGGCAAAATCATACAATCCATCAAAAAGACAGGGATCTTTCCTCAATTGTTCGAACAGTCATACAAGTAGTCTCGCCGGGAATCGAACCCGGATCTAAAGTTTAGGAAACTTCTATTCTATCCGTTGAACTACAAGACCAACTCTTTTGAGATTGCAAAAGTATAATCTTTTCCTCAAATAGGCAACCGTTATCGGATGTTTTTCCCGCCTATCCGGAAGCTTCTCATTATTTCCGAAAAAACATGTACGTGTTTCAGGAAAAACATGTACGTCTTTTTCAAAAAACACGTACGTGTTTTCAAGAGCTAATATAACATCAAATAGATCAATCAAATAAGCTTTGCATCACCGATAACGATTTGATTTCCGGAAAATCCGGAAGATGTAGACGGTAATACTCAAGAATACGATGAATAATACGGACCCGCTCTTGCCGGGAAAAACCATAAAGCGACATATTCTCAAAACTGATACGCAGCAAACGGGAAAAGAAAGCGCTCTCCACCTTATTTAAATAATGCCGATGCATCGGGATATGATCCGTAAACACCCCATTCAACATATCGAAATAATATCCCACCCTATGCGATTCCATATTTGGGAAAATACCGAGATGGTGGAGAAGACCTAACAAGAAAACCATATGAAAATTAGCGATACCTTTATCCGCATACTCCAATAGATGTATGGACTCGTATAAATAATCAAATAAACGGGGATCCGGCTCCGTATCTTTCACGACCCTAAAAAGAACCTCCGAGAGGAAAAGCGCCAATACATTCTTAACCGGATCACAACAAACATCATTCAGCGGAAAACAAATGCGGGTCTCCTTAATCCGGTGCAAGTCCCGCTTATTCAAGTGCTCCACCTCCATTTCCAGAACGGACAAAGGTATAAACAAAGCCTTCGACACCGTGCTTTTCTTCCCACGGCTACGACTAACCAGATACGAGGCCCGGCCAAACGCCTCCGTATACATATATATAATAGAATATTTATCATTGTAAGGGATCGTATGCAAGACAATCCCCCTCGTTTTACACAACATAATTCGTATCTTTGCGACGATGATTAAGAACAAAGATACTCAAATTAACGTTATACATATAATTAAAGTATAGAATTATGTTGGACTTAACGACCCCTTCTTTATTATTTTCCGCCATATCATTGATATTGCTGGCCTATACGAATCGCTTCCTTTCATACGCCAGCGTAGTGCGCGCCTTGAAAGAAAAGCATCAGCAAACCCATGACCCCAAGGATATCGCCCAGATAGCGAACCTGCGGAAAAGGCTCTATCTGACCCGTTCCATGCAAATATTAGGAATACTCAGTTTGCTGCTCTGCGTGATCGCTATGTTCTTCATTTATGTATCGTGGCAGATTTTCGCCGCATGGATATTTGGCATAGCCTTATTGCTATTAGCGGCGTCGTTATGTGTATGTATCTGGGAAATAAATATTTCCGTTAAAGCCTTGGAAATTCATCTGGAAGATATAAGTTCTAAAGAGAAGTTAAAACAGTGAGTAGTATTAAATTTTCCTTCGAAATGTTTTGCCAGTTCGGAGAGATCGTCTATCTTTGCACTCGCAATCGGGAAATCACTTTCTTAGAACGCTATAAGTGAGAGCTTTGACATTTTGGCCCATTCGTCTATCGGCTAGGACGCAAGATTTTCATTCTTGAAAGAGGGGTTCGATTCCCCTATGGGCTACAATAAACAGGATTAAAAAACAATAAAGAGAAGATCGAGAAATGGCAAATCATAAGTCATCAATCAAGAGAATCAGACAGACAAACGCAAGACGTTTGCGTAACAGATATTACGCAAAGACAGCTAGAAACGCTATGAAAGTTTTGCGCGCTACTGAAGACAAGAATGAGGCACAAGCTTTGTTCCCTAAGGTATGCTCTATGTTGGATAAGCTTGCAAAAAAGAACGTTATCCACAAGAACAAGGCCGGTAATCTGAAATCTAAGTTGGCTAAGCACGTTAATGCGCTAGCATAAGCAGAAGGTAATTACTTTTACAAGTATAAAGCCGGACTCTCAATAAGCCCGGCTTTTTTAAACCTAATGGCCCATTCGTCTATCGGCTAGGACGCAAGATTTTCATTCTTGAAAGAGGGGTTCGATTCCCCTATGGGCTACCAACCAAAAGGAGAGAGATAAGTTCATGGCTTATCTCTCTCCTTTTTTATTATACCCGTCCTTTTTTCGCTATTTTCACATCCCCCACTTCGCTATCTCGATAAAAATCACTACATTTGTTAGATTTTTTTTTTGAGGACATAGATAATTACAGATTTTAAAGAAAGATAAACTCATGAGTGAAGAAATTAAGAATACTTCTACAGAGTACTCCGCAGATAGTATTCAAGTACTTGAAGGGTTAGAGGCAGTACGAAAAAGGCCATCCATGTATATTGGCGATACCAGCGAGAAAGGTCTCCATCACTTAGTGTATGAGGTCGTAGATAACTCCATAGACGAAGCGCTAGCCGGATATTGTACATACATCGACGTGGTAATCAATGAGGACAACTCGATCACGGTTACCGACGACGGCCGTGGTATCCCCGTGGATATTCATGAGAAAGAAGGTAAATCAGCCTTGGAGGTAGTATTGACGGTGCTGCACGCCGGCGGTAAGTTCGACAAGGGAACCTATAAAGTATCCGGTGGTTTGCACGGTGTGGGTGTATCTTGCGTAAACGCCCTCTCTACTTATCTGAAAGCGGAAGTTCGCAGGAACGGCAAAGTACATATGCAGGAGTTCTCTTGCGGAAAGCCGTTGCACGACGTACAGGTTATCGATAATACGGATAAAACAGGTACTACGATCTCTTTCAAGCCGGACGGTTCTATCTTTACGGTCACGGAATACAAGTATGATATCTTGGCTACCCGTTTGCGTGAATTAGCGTTCTTGAACGCAGGTATTACGCTACGTCTGACAGATAAGCGAGTTCTGAAAGAAGACGGTTCATTCAAGTCCGAGATATTCCATTCGGATGAGGGATTGAAAGAGTTTGTCCGCTATATCGACCGTTCTAAAGAGAAACTGATTCCAGACGTAATCCATATCGTTACCGAGAAGCAGGGTATCCCTGTCGAGGTGGCGTTAACTTATAATACTTCTTACAATGAGAGCGTATTCTCTTACGTAAATGATATTAACACGATAGAAGGTGGTACACACTTAGCCGGTTTCCGCCGTGGCCTGACCCGTACGTTGAAAAAGTACGCCGAGGATTCTAAATTATTGGAGAAAGCCAAGGTGGAGATTCAAGGGGATGACTTCCGTGAAGGTTTGACCGCCGTTATCTCTATCAAGGTAGCCGAACCTCAGTTCGAGGGACAGACAAAGACGAAGCTGGGTAATAGCGAGGTTACCGGTGCAGTGGATATGGCGATCGGTGAGGCGTTAGGCTATTATTTGGAAGAACATCCGAAAGAGGCGAAAATAATCGTCGACAAGGTGATCTTGGCCGCTCAAGCCCGTCATGCCGCTCGTAAGGCTCGCGAATTGGTACAACGCAAATCTCCGCTGACAGGAGGTGGGCTTCCCGGTAAATTGGCGGACTGTTCCTCTAAAGACGCAGCGATCTGCGAATTGTTCCTTGTCGAGGGAGACTCCGCAGGGGGTACGGCTAAGCAAGGACGCGACCGTAACTTCCAAGCGATCCTACCATTGCGCGGTAAGATATTGAACGTGGAGAAAGCGATGGATCATAAGATCTTCGAAAGCGAGGAAATCCAGAACATCTATCGCGCGATGGGCGTAACCGTCGGTACGGAGGATGACCCGAAAGCGTTGAACATGGAGAAGCTGCGTTACCACAAGGTGATTATCATGACCGATGCCGATGTGGACGGTAGCCACATCGCCACATTGATCTTGACCTTCTTCTTCCGCCGTATGCGTTCCTTGATCGAGAACGGATATGTGTATCTGGCGACTCCTCCCCTCTATTTGTGTAAGAAAGGTAAGGTTGAGGAATACTGCTGGACCGAGCAACAACGTCAGCAGTTCATCTTAAAATATGGAGGAGGCAACGAGAACTCGATCCATACACAACGATACAAAGGTTTGGGAGAAATGAACGACCATCAATTGTGGGATACGACCATGAACCCGGAAAACCGTACGTTAAAGCAGATCACGATCGACAACGCAGCCGAGGCTGACCAAATCTTCGCCATGTTGATGGGTGAAGACGTAGGCCCTCGCCGCGAGTTTATCGAGGAAAACGCTACATATGCTAACATAGATGCTTAAAATCATGAAAGTCCGTCGTCCGAATCTAGAGGCCCTATACAAAGAAGTTGATAATTATATACCGGCTAAAGAAAGCCTTCAACCTCCCCGAATAGGAATATCCGCTAACCGGAGAGACGGACTTTCCTGTATAGCCGAGACCTACGTGCAAGCCGTGCTGGATGCGGGGGGAGCCCCGGTACTTATCCCGGTGATCACGGATCTGAAAGCATTGACCGTACTGGTTTCCGAACTAGACGGATTGGTTATGAGCGGGGGTGGAGACATCAATCCGCTCTATTTGCATGAGGAGCCTATCCCGCAATTGCAAGACGTAGATACGCTACGTGACGAATACGATTTGATCTTGCTTCGCTTGGCCGCTAATCGACAAATTCCGATCATGGGTATTTGCCGAGGGCATCAGATCATGAATGTAGCGTTCGGAGGAAGTGTCTATCAAGACATCCATTCACAAGCCGGTCAACCGCTATTGAAACACAGCCAGACATTGGCGCGGGAATATCCGTCGCATACGGTAACTCTCGAACCGGGAACGAACCGGCTACGCGCTATTTTCAATGGAGAAGAACAAATCCTTGTCAACTCTTTCCACCATCAAGCGGTAAAAGAGGTCGCCCCCGGATTTAGGGCGACAGCGACCGCCCCGGATGGAATCAATGAGGCTATGGAACATACGGAGAAAACGATATTCGGCGTACAATGGCATCCGGAGGCCATGGCTCCGCAAGAGGATGAGGCCATGAAAGCCCTATTCGCTTACCATATCGAGAATGCCCGCCGTTTCGCGAAAGCCAAAGCGATCCATCAACGGATCGTGACGATCGATTCCCATACAGATACCCCGATGATCTTTCCCGGTGAATTTAATATCGGGGAGAAAGAAGGAGGGAAAGTAAATCTTCCTTTTATGGAAGAAGGGCGTATCGACGCAACCTTTATGGTCGCCTATATCCCGCAAGGTAAACGAGATGAGGCATCCTTACAGGCAGCGACAGCGTATGCGATAGAACGGCTGAATCAAGTAAAACGCCAGCAAACCTTACATCCGGACCGGATGGTTATAGCGACTACCCCCCAAGAGATCCGGACGATTAAGGCGCAAGGGAAAAAAGCGATCTGTCTCGGTATCGAGAACGGGTACGCTTTAGGGAAGCAGATCGAAAACCTACGGATGTTCAAGGAGATGGGAGTTTCTTATATCACCTTATGCCATAATGGGGATAACGATATTTGTGATTCCGCTAGAGGAAAACAAGAATGGAAAGGACTAAGTCCTTTCGGTAAGGAAGTGGTAAAAGAGATGAACCGATTAGGAATCATGGTTGATATCTCGCATGCGGCGGAAAGTACCTTTTATCAGGTACTGGAAGTGAGCGAGACGCCAATCATAGCCTCCCACTCTTCCGCACGTGCGCTTTGCGATCATCCTCGCAATTTAACGGACGATCAGCTGAAAGCGCTGGCCGCTCAAGGGGGTGTCGCCCAAATCTGCCTATACAAAGGATTCATCAATAAGGAAGAGGACAAAGCTTCTTTAAGCGACGCTATCCGCCATATCAATCATATCGTGGATTTAATCGGTATCGATCATGTAGGAATCGGCTCGGATTTTGACGGAGACGGGGAACTGATCGGTTGCTCGGCTACCAACGAGTTGATTAACATTACCGTCCGACTTTTAGAAGAAGGATATACGGAAGAAGATATACGGAAAATATGGGGTGGGAACTTGCTAAGGGTTATGACCGCTATACAAGATTTCCCAAACAAATAGCAAACGAAAACAACTACATATTATGAAAAAGATCTTATACACAGCAATATGCGCCTGTAGTATCTTATGTGGAGCACAGGCACAGACACCCGGATCGGAGGTACCCAACTTAAAAAAGCTATACGAGTTGACAGACTCTTGCGATGTAAACGTGCGGGCACGATTCTCCCCATTGATCGGGATTTCCGCTAGTATCTCCAATGGTGCTTCCCGGGTGGGGGCCACCTATATCCAATCCATCGTAAAGGCAGGGGGAACTCCGGTTATCATCCCGGCTGTTACTGACGGTAAGGTACTCAGAAATATCGTATCGAATTTAGACGGGCTAGTTCTTATAGGAGGAGCGGATGTAAACCCTCTATGGTATGAGGAGGAGCCTCGGGAAAAGCTGGAGGAAGTCGATCCGGTACGCGATTTGTATGAGTTGAAACTAATCAAGATGGCTACCGACCAAAATATTCCCGTCTTAGGCATATGCCGGGGATTGCAACTGTTGAATGTAGCGTTTGGCGGTACGCTTTACCAAGACATCCCCTCACAACGTGGCGATCATTCTGTCAAGCATAGGCAAGATTTACCCAGTTCGTATGGCTCACACCGTGTCTTTGTTGACGCGAACTCACAGCTAGCCACTATTCTAGGGAAAGATACCTTAGCCGTAAACTCTCTTCATCATCAAGCGATCAAGGAGTTGGCGCCTATCTTCAAGGCTACCGCTTATGCGCCCGACAGTATTATCGAGGCTATCGACGCTTATCCGAACCGATCCATCATGGGAGTTCAATGGCATCCGGAAGCATTGACTTACGGAGGCGACACTACGATGTTAAAGATATTCCACCATCTGATAGGAAAGGCCGAGACTCTCCACCAAGCCAAAGAGATGCACAAGCATTTCCTTTCCGTAGATACACATACCGATACTCCTTTCTGGTTTAAACGTGCCGGATTCAGCATCGCCGACCGGGAACGTAACCGGGTAAACATCCCTAAGATGCAAGAAGGGAAACTAGACGGGGTGTTCCTTGCGGCCTTCATCGGACAAGGTAAACGTGATGAGGCCTCTTTACAAGAAGCCGTACAAAAAGTAACAGGCTTGATCGAAGGTATTCGCAAGCAAGCTGAATTGAATAAGGATTTATGTGGCATCGCCGTTACGAACCAAGACTTCATCCGCTTGAAAAATGAAGGGAAAAAAGCGTTCTTTATCGGTATAGAGAATGGATACGGCATTGGTAAGGATCTGGCGAATATCGCTAAGTTCAAGGCGATGGGTGTCAATTATATCACGCTCTGCCACTCCTACGATAACGATATTTGCGACTCATCCACCCATACCAAGAAAGAATGGGACGGTTTAAGTCCGTTTGGCGAAGAGGTTGTGAAAGAGATGAATCGCCAAGGTATCATGGTGGATATGTCTCATGCCTCTGAGAAGTCATTTTGGGATGTTATCAAATTGTCCAAGGCCCCGATCATCTGCTCGCATTCCTCATCCATGGCGATGTGCAAGCACGACCGTAACCTGACCGACGAACAACTAAAGGCCCTTGCCCAAAATGGAGGCGTAGCGCAAGTTTGCTTGCTCGACCGCTATATCAATGAGGATTATAAAAACGCGAGCCTTACCGATGCGATCGAACATATCGATCATATGGTGAAAGTCGCCGGTATCGATCATGTAGGTATCGGCTCTGATTTTGATGGCGGTGGCGGAATTATCGGTTGCGAAAGTGACAACGATTTCATACAGATCACTGTTAAATTAATAGAGAAAGGATATACAGAGGAAGATATCGCCAAGATATGGGGTGGAAACTTGATGCGTGTATTAGACGAGGTTCAAGCGACTGCCTCCGTAAAAACATTATAAACAAAACAGATTTATGATCAGATTATTTTTTGCGTTATTGAGTTTTGCTCTTTTATCATGTGGAGCCAAAGGAACCAAAGAGACAGGTAATATGCCGGAGATCAAAAAACAACCGATCACTTCAGCTGTTCCCGATTTCAACGCAGACAGCGCTTACGCCTATGTAGCGAACCAAGTCGCTTTTGGTCCCCGTGTGCCTAACACGGCGGCTCATAAAGCATGCGGGGATTACTTAGCGTCTGAATTGAAGCGCTTTGGCGCCAAAGTCTACCAACAGGAAGCGATACTAACCGCCTACGACGGAACGAAGCTGGAAGCGAGAAACATCATAGGCTCGTTTGATCCGGAGAATAGTAAACGTGTTTTACTATTCGCGCATTGGGACAGCCGTCCCTATTCGGACCACGATCCCGATCCTTCCAAGCACCGAACTCCATTGGACGGGGCGGACGATGGCGGTAGTGGTGTAGGTGCCTTATTGGAAATCGCCCGCCAAATCGGACAAAAAGCCCCGGGTATCGGTATCGATATTATTTTCTTCGATGCGGAGGATTATGGTACGCCGGAATTCGTAACCGATTATACACCGGATAGCTGGTGCCTAGGTACCCAGTTCTGGGCAAAAAATCCGCATGTCCCCAATTATACGGCGGAATACGGAATCTTATTGGATATGGTGGGCGGCAAAAATGCTACGTTTTTCAAGGAGCAACAATCCTTACGTGCGGCAGCCCCGATCGTCGAGATGGTATGGAGCGCGGCCCGCGATCTGGGATATGGCAAATATTTCATTAACGCCACCGGCGGAGCGCTCATAGACGATCACCAATATGTGATTAGCGGACGTAATATCCCGAGTATCGACATTATTAACTACGACCCTGAGTCTAAAACAGGTTTCGCCAGTTATTGGCATACTCAAAAAGATAATATGGAAAATATAGACCGTGAGACTCTAAAAGCTGCCGGTCAAACCGTACTGGAAGTAATATACAATCGATAAAATACTGATAAAATGACAATCAATGAACTTCAAGACAATGTAATCGAAGAATTCTCAGTCTTCGATGATTGGATGGATAAATATGCGTTATTAATAGATCTGGGAAACTCCCTTCCCCCGCTTGATGAGAAATATAAAACGGAAAGCAACTTGATCGAGGGTTGTCAAAGCCGGGTTTGGTTCCAAGCGGATTATGTGGATGGAAAGATTATTTTCCAAGGAGAAAGCGATGCCGTGATCGTAAAAGGTATCGTATCTTTGCTGATACAGATCTTATCGGGCCATACCCCTCAAGAAATCTTGGATGCGGATCTATACTTTATAGACAAGGTAGGATTAAAAGAGCATTTATCCCCTACCCGTTCCAACGGGTTGGTAGCGATGGTGAAGCAAATGCGTCTGTACGCGATGGCTTACCGGGCAAAGGAACAACAATAAAAACAGGTGTTTTCACATGTATATAGGCACGAGCCGATACGTATATACGTGTAAGCCTACACCGATATAGGCATAGCCTCATACGTATATACGCATAAGGTTATGCCTATATACGTATTAAAAACCGAGTGTAAGCTGCTCCGGTAAGAGCGTAAAAGTCTTGCGATGATAAGGCGTGATTCCGTGGGTACGAATCGCTTCCCTGTGGACCTTGGTAGGATAACCTTTATTGTCCAGCCAATGATAAGCGGGGTATTCCAAGGCCAATTCATTCATATAATCATCCCGATAGGTTTTAGCCAATATAGAGGCGGCGGCGATACTCAGGTATTTGCCATCGCCTTTTACTACGGTCGTATGTGGAATATCGGGATAAGGGGTAAAACGGTTTCCATCGATCAATAAATGTTCCGGCCGTACTTTCAATTGCTCGATCGCACGATGCATGGCCAAGAAAGAGGCTTTCAAAATATTAATCTTATCGATCTCTTCCGGGCTAACGATACCTACCGCCCAAGCGATCGCCTCACGCTCGATAACGGGACGAAGCTTATACCGTTTCTTCTCGCTTAATTGCTTGCTATCGTTTAAATCCTCATTCTTAAAATCTTCCGGAAGAATCACGGCGGCGGCGAATACCGCACCCGCCAAGCAGCCTCTTCCCGCCTCATCACACCCAGCCTCTATACGCCCGGTTTCCATATAGGGTAATAACATGTATCTATCTCTTTTTATCGTAAAACACGCCACATGCTTACGATGCTCATTCAAGCATCCTTACAATGGGCATCGTAAGCACCTTTAAATGCCCATCATAAGCTCCATTGAATGGGCATCGTAATTTTAACTATTCAAATCCTTCACAATCCAAGGGCGAAGCACGAACCAAGCGAATGCCGTAGCGGCGATCACCCCGCAAGTATTCGCCAAGAAATCAAACCAATCCCCACCCCGGTACGTCGTACAATATTCTTGCAATATCTCAATAATCCCACTCATAACGATCGGGCATAAAACCGCCCCGATCCAAGCATGCCATAATACCGTCTCATACTTCCGGTGATTCCGCAAGAACTCCAGCCATAGCATACCCGACATCCCCCCATACATACAGAAATGAACCACCTTGTCCACACCCGGGAATAAAGGGATATCATCCATCCTCGGCGGCTTAAAGAACGACAAGTAAATAACGATCAATATAATCGCCAGTGAAAACGGATATTTCTTAATATAATACATCATACTCAAAACATCTTCCGAACTCGTTCCACACCTGCGATGAACGTATCGATCTCCTCTTTCGTATTATAAAAGGAGAAAGACGCCCGCACCGTCCCCTCGATCCCTAAGGCATGCATCAAAGGCTGGGCACAATGATGCCCTGTACGAACCGCTATTCCCAAACGGTCCAGCAACATCCCCATATCGTAATGATGGATATTACCCACCAAAAAAGAAAGCACCGCTCCTTTATGATCCGCTTGTCCGAAAATACGCATCCCTTCGATCGTATTTAATCCAGCGGTCGCATATCGCAAAAGCTCATCCTCATAAGCAGCTATATTCTCTATACCGATCCGGTCTACATACCGCAAGGCTTCCGCCAACGCCGTGCTACCAATATAATCCGGAGTTCCCGCCTCAAACTTAAAGGGAAGCTCATTAAAAGTTGTCTTCTCGAACGAGACCGTAGCGATCATCTCGCCTCCTCCCTGATACGGAGGAAGTTTATCCAACCACTCCTCTTTACCATACAAGACCCCGATACCCGTCGGTCCGTAAATCTTATGACCAGAGAAAACATAGAACTCCGCATCCAAGTCCTGCACATCCACCTTCATATGCGGAACGGCTTGAGCCCCGTCTACCAACACCGGTACGCCTTGTTCATGAGCGATCTCGATCATCGCCTTTACCGGATTCACCGTACCCAAGACATTAGACACATGAGTCACGGAAACCAAACGAGTCTTATCCGAGAATAATTTACGATACTCATCCAGATTCAACTCCCCTTTCTCATTCATCGGGATCACCTTCAACGTAATACCTTTCCGGGCCGCTTGTATCTGCCAAGGAACGATATTGGAATGATGCTCCATCACGGACACGATCACCTCATCCCCTGCCGACATACATTCATCCGTAAAGCTGGAAGCGATCAAATTAATGGATTCCGTAGTTCCCCGGGTAAAAATAATCTCATTCGAGGAACGGGCATTCAAGAAATGCTGTACCGTTTTGCGAGCCTCCTCATGCGCCTCTGTCGCCGCTTGGCTCAAGAAATGTACGCCTCGGTGGATATTGGCGTTTACGTTATAATATCCATTCTCTATCTTTTCTACCACTTGACGAGGTTTCTGGGTAGTAGCGCCATTATCGAAATATATCAGCGGTTTATCGTATATCTTATGATCCAAGATCGGAAAGTCTTTTCGGATCGCTTGAACGTCTAACATAGTCTTACTTCTTTTTGTCTTAAAATTACGAGAGCCAAAGATACAAAAAAAAGGCTTTCTCGCTGAAAGAAAGCCTTTTTTATCATTACCTAACAGATATTACGCCTACACTTTATTCTCTTCTCGCACGTTTACTTTTCTCTTCCAAAGTTAAAGTACGGAGACTCTGTGCGGGCGTTGTCCATTAAGGATACTAGTTCTTTTACCTTATCGGGATACTTCTCCGCTAGATTCGTATCCTCATGTATATCATTACTTAAATCATACAGTTCCAATATAGTTTCACCCACGATCGGTTGCCGGATTAGTTTCCATTTACCGGAGCGCAATGCTTCCCGGCCATTCAACTCGTGAAATTCCCAATATAAATAATCATGGGCCTGTTGATTTTTCTTTGATAACAAGGTTGGTAAGAAAGAGATTCCATCCGTCTGCTCGGGCAAGACCGTACCTGTAAGTTCTGCCAATGTCGGCATGACATCCCAGAATGCGCTTATATGATCCGATTGAGCTCCGGCCTTGATCGTACCCGGGCACCATGCCACCATAGGTATACGGATACCTCCTTCATATACATCCCGTTTGATCCCCCTGAAAGGTCCGTAGCTCTTGAAAAAATCGGGATCAGCTCCACCTTCATGATGTGGGCCGTTATCGCTGGTAAAAATCACGATCGTATTCTTATCCAAACCCAACTCTTTCAATTCAGCCATTACATCCCCCACGTATTTATCCAACCGGGAGACCATGGCGGCAAAGGAGGCCAAGGGCTTCTCCGAGGTGTTATAACCGCCATACACTTTATCAAACTTACCAATATAAGGAGTCTCCTCGAATGAGTTCTCGTACATCTTATAAATAGAATCATGCGGAAGATTCAATTCCGCATGAGGCAGCGTATAAGTAAGCATCGCAAAGAACGGTTGCTCCTTATGATCCCGGATGAACTTCAATGCTTGCTCATGAATCAAATCTTGTGAATATGTCTTGCAAGCATTGTTCTCGTTTTCAGGAAAAAGAACCTTCTCCTCATTATGCCATAAATGATCCGGATAGAAGGAATGCGACTGCCGTTGGCAATTATATCCATAAAACTCATCGAAACCCATCTTATTAGGAATGGAGACAGAGCCCGGATTTCCCAACCCCCATTTACCAAAGATGCCGGTCGTATAACCGGCCGATTTCATTAATTTACCCAACGTATAGGTATCCTCCCGCATCGGCTGTTGGCCTTCGGGCGTGATCTCCCGGTTTCCCCGGACTTGCGTATGTCCCGTATGCAATCCGGTCATCAAGGAACAACGGGAAGGGGCACTCACCGTACATCCGGCATAATGCTGCGTAAACAACATTCCCTCCTTCGCCATCCGGTCTATATTGGGAGTCTTGATAATCTGTTGGCCATAACAGCCAACATCTCCATATCCTAAATCATCCGCTAAGATATACACAACATTCATAGGACGCTCCGGAGTTTTTTCGCAACCGGACATTCCGATAAGCGTCAATGTCCCGGATATACATAAAGTCAATTGTGTTTTCATATACCTTTAAAATAAATAGAAGTGTTAGAAACCAATTACAATCTTCTGATCTTGATTCGTAGACAAGCGGTTCATCCGTACCTTAACCCTTCCCATACGGTCCGAGGCATCGAAGTACCAGCCTTCTTGTCCGGCATTGAACGCTTCGGGGGAGATGGCAGATAGCGGCTTCCCGGCTACGGTTACGTTTGACGGGCTGGACTCCGAGCGGACATCCAATAGGTAAGTACGCTCTTGGTAACGTCCTTTATAATCTCCTTTCGCTTTCGCAATATCCACGGTGATCGTGCCTTTCTCTCCTTTTGGGGAGGAAACAGAGATCAAGGTACAGGCAAACTCGCCTTTCTTATAATCACGGGTGAGACCGTCGTCTTCATATAAATTGAAAGAGGTGTTTCCGTAGGGATATAAGTCCAAGGTCAAGACATCCGCAGGTTTCTCGCCGACATAATTCATATCCGGGTACATCGGGATAATGGCGCCTTGACGGATAAATACCGGGCAAATATCCAATTTAGCCTCATATTTATCCAACCACTTGCCACCCTCGTATGTCTTTCCGGTCCAATAGTCGTACCATTCTCCGGCAGGGAAGTAGATACTGTCGCGTACATTCTTACGGGTATATACAGGGGCAACCATCATCCACTCGCCACTCATAAATTGATATTGGGTGGTCGTATCACGGGTAACCACGTCATCCGGGAATTCCAGTACCATCGCACGAGCCATCGGTACACCGGTCGTATGCGCCTCATGGCAATAGGTATAGGCGTACGGGTTCAGACGCATCTTCAGCTTTAAGAATTTACGGTTGATATCCGTGTACGGATGCCCATATACCCAAGGCTGACGGTCGGCATCCGCCCAGCCGCTCATGGTCATAAAGATCGGGGTGAAAACCTTCCATTGCAAGTCGCGGGTATAGGTTTTCGGGGAACCGCCGAAGATACCGTCCACATCGCTAGTAGCGGCGTTCATGGCGGAAAGGCCGGCACCCGTGATCGTCGGGATATGGTAACGGATATAATCCCAATTGCTCACTTGGTCACCGCTCCATACCGTAGAATACCGTTGGGTTCCGGCCCAACCGCAAACAGCCCATACGAAACCCCGTTCATTCGTATTGTTCTCGATCCCCTCGAATGCGGATTTACAGCCGTTCAAGGCAAACTCATAGCCTTCTCCAACCCAAGCCACATCCAATTTACACAGGCGGGTACCACATTTACCAACCTCGTAGGCGATCTTATCCACACCATTCTCTGTCCACAAGCCCGTATGGAAGCCTCGTTTACCTAATTCCGTCACAACAGAATCCAATTTCACATAGCCGCAACCATAGCCATCGTTCGGCAAGATCCAGCCACGGGGCATATCATATTCCACATATTTATCGGCAACTTGGCTGATTACGTCCGGGGTGGATTGAGGCCATCCGGTGCGCTGTTCCCCTTTGTTATAGCAGTCGGCGTCTCCCATCGTAAGCATCCACATCGCCGGCATAAAAGGTTTTCCGGTGATATCCGTATAGTCGTTCAATAGGTCTTTCAAGGAAGGGCCGTAGAAGTAGAATGCGTCAAAGCGATTCTCGTTATGCGTCAACTGACTGGTGAAGCCCATCAGCTTAAAGCCATCATCATAGTTCTTGTCCAGCATTTCCGTGCCGTTGAAGGCATAATGTCCCGGGGCAAACGTATTGCGGAATACGCCATATCCTTTCGTGGACATATAGAAGGGAGCCGGGTTAGAGGATTGATCTTCATCCCAACCGGTCACCTCGATATCCGCTTCCTTCCCAGCGTATGAGAAATTACCTTGTTGCATACCGCAACCGTAGAAATCCTCATCACCGCTACGGCGCATCGTTTGGGTCGTTTTTAGTCCGAAGGCAAGTGGTTCGGCCTCCTCGTAGATCACGGCACGGTTATTCTTGTCATACATGGCGAAACGAATAGGGTTCTTATAGACACGTACGACACATTGGGGAGTCGTGAACTTATAATAGCTGCCGTTGTCGGCCATGGAGACTCTCGGGTTCTTTACCCCATAATCCACAACGATCGAGTTTGCCGCCGGATTGGTATATTCCCCATCCGGTGCCAACCAGATACGGAAGATATCATCCCGGTAAAACATCAACTTAACCTTAGCGTACCCGGAGACGAACTCATATTCCGTGTTGCTGATCTTATTGAACTTCATCAACTTACCCAAGTTCATACGGGCGGCGAACAGGTTCGCTTTTAATACGTTGTTTGACGAACGCTCATCCTTCGGGTATTGGATAGCGAACTCTATTTTATAGGAGCCCATCTGGGTTAGGTCGGTAGCGGGGAAAGCTACCTCATATTCCTCTTGTTTAGCGATCGGATGCCCGGAGGCGGTTACCGTGGCGGTTAGTTTCTGACCGTTGTTCAAGGAGGCGGTTACCGTGAAATCCTCGTCTACGGGCTGGGAGCCAACGTTCTTCAGCTTCACTTTCAACACGTCTTCCTTCGTGAACGTATTCCCGGTTTCTTGGTGTGAGGTCACTTTCTCCAAAGCCAAATCATGTGCGAAAGGCTCTGTCAGCTCAATATCATCGACCATCCAGTACCAAGAGAAGATATCCCGCCAGAAGAAACGCAAGTAGACAGTTTTCTGGTTCGCGGCTACCTCGCTGATGTTAATCTCCTCATTCACCGGGGCATGAAGCTGGGTAGCGGCGGGGATCTTATCCATCACGTTATACTCTTTCCAATTCAACCCGTCGTTGCTGACGCCAACCCAAAGGCCGGCACGTTTTCCGGTGAACCAATTATTCCAACGAAACAAGTGCTGGAATTTCAATACCACATCGTTCTTTCCCGCACAATCGATAGCGCTGGTCTGGAAATAGCCGTTCGGGTATTCCTCCCGTTGATTCCACTTCGTGATCTCCTCCCCGGTGACTACGCCCGGCCGGAATTGCATATGATAGCCACGACTCGTAGAGGCGATGGGAGGCGCTTGTTGCTCAAACTGGAAAGAACCGGGATAAGGCTGATCGGTAACAATCCATTCACACTTTGCCGATTTCGTCGAATCGACAATCATCCAGCCGTCGGGTAATTTCCCGGCGGAGAAATCTTCTTTCCAAAAACTTTGTTGTGCGGACAGGGAGGAAACGCAACCTGTCAGAAGCATGGATACAATTAGACTTTTTATCATTTGAATTAGTTGATTAGATTTAGGCAGTAAAGATAGTCTTAATTTACGAGGGTTCGCAAACGTTCGCGTGATTTTTATTCTCTTTTCGCTGGGCGGAAACGTGTTATTATCAATGGAATCCTTCTATCTTCGCGTATGTACAACCTTGTCATATAAATCAATAAACATATATCATGAACAGACATTTATTCTTGAGCCTTTTACTGGCCCTTTTCGCTTCCAGTACGCTTTCAGCCGATAACCTTAAAATCGAGCCGGCCTTCTGGTGGAGCGGTATGAAGAACCCGGAACTCCAGCTGATGGTGTATGGTAAGGATATCGCTGGATATCTCCCTAGCGTGAAATATCCCGGCGTACAGTTGAAAAGCTCGGTAGCGTTGGAAAGCCCGAATTACCTATTGATCTATCTGGACGTGGAAAAGGCCAAGCCCGGCAGGTTTGATATCACGTTCACGAAGGACAAAAAGAGTTTCAATTACTCGTATGAGTTGAAGGCCCGTAAACCGAACGCTGATCGGATCAAGGGGTTTGACTCTTCCGACGTGCTTTATCTCATCATGCCGGATCGTTTCGCAAACGGAGATCCCTCGAATGATCAAATCCCGATGCGTACCGCTTATAAGGTAGACCGTAACAGCCCGAACGCCCGTCACGGAGGCGACTTGGCCGGTATCGAACAGCATTTGGATTATATCGAGGATCTGGGCGTTACCGCTATCTGGCTGAACCCGGTATTGGAGAATGACATGGAGGGAGGCTCTTATCACGGATATGCCACGACGGATTATTATCGGGTAGACCCACGCTTCGGCACGAACGAGGATTACGTCCGCTTGATCGAGAAGACACACGAGCGGGGCATGCGTGTCGTAATGGATATGATCTTCAACCATTGTGGAAGCGATCATCCTTGGATGAAAGATATCCCTAACCACGACTGGTTTAATAATCTCGATAACTACGTGCAGACCAACCACGATAAAGAGGCTTATTTCGATCCTTACGTCTCGGATTATGATAAGGAGACGATGCTGAACGGCTGGTTTGTCCCGAGCATGCCGGACTTGAACCAAAAGAACCCACATGTAGCCAAATACCTTATCCAGAACTCGATCTGGTGGATCGAGTATTGCGGCGTGGATGGTATCCGTCAAGATACGTATCCGTATGCCGACGTGGACATGATGCGGAATTGGTGTACGGAGGTCATGAACGAGTATCCGGAGTATAACATCGTAGGCGAGGCGTGGATGAACTACACGATCGGTTCCGCTTATTGGCAGAAAGGCAGCCGGTTGAACTTCGGGCAGGATACCGAGCTGAAATCGGTAATGGATTTCCGCTTGATGGGTATCGCAAGTAAGGCGTTCCATGAGGAGACTGGGTATTCCGGAGGCTTGCATACGATCTTCGAGCATATGTGTTATGATTATGTATATCCCGATATCTATAATGTATTGCGTTTCTTGGAGAACCATGATACGGATCGTTTTCTTCCCTCCATGCCTAAGTCTGTCGATGATTTGTACGCGTTCAAGCAAGGGGTGACATTCTTGTTGACGATCCCCGGTATTCCCCAGCTCTATTACGGGCAGGAGTTGCTGATGAATGGCACCAAGGAGAAGGGAGACGGATATATCCGCTTGGATGTTCCCGGTGGCTGGCCCGGCGACAAGGTGAATCAATTCGAGGCATCCGGTCGCAGCGAGGTGCAAAATGACGCATGGAATTTCCTCCGTACTTTATTGAAATGGCGCAAGGGCAACGATATCATCGCTAAGGGTAAGATGAAACATTTCATGGTGAACCAAGGTGTCTACGTGTACGAGCGCAGTCTGGATGGCCGGAGCGTATTGGTCTTGATGAATGGCAGCGATAAGGAGGTGAACCTCCCGTTGGCCCGCTATGCGGAAGTATTGCGAGGTAAAACCTCCGGAAAAGAGATATTAACCGGAAAGGAGATTCCATTGGGAGACGAATTATCCTTGGCACCAAAAGGGATCTTCGTGCTGGAAATGTGATACCATTAGCCCCGATGATTTTTCATTCGGGGACCTATTTATAGATTACTAATAATTAAATCGGGAGGCCTCTTAAACCTCCCGATTTTCTTTTCATATATACTATTTTAATCTCTTTTCAAGAATCAATTGATGCCTGCATTGAATGCCGTTCTCCCAGATAGGTTCGGCATAGTTCCGCACGAAATAATCGCGATCTACGGCAACCAAGTCGAAGCCTTCCTGTTGATAAAGCATCATCGGGCCGGCGGCTGAGGTTCCGGTGCAAATACGCAAAAGCTCGACATCTTGAGCCGGAGCCCATTTATTAGATACATGCCGTAATAGTTTCCGGGCGATTCCTCGCCGACGGAAGATATCCGCCACGGCAAGGTTCATAATCTCCGCCTTGCCACCCTCCTCCTTGCGAACCACGATCACGCCGGCAACGGAATTTCGTACCGTAGCGATAAAGCAATCCGAATCCTTTAGGTAAGCCTCTACTTTCTCCCGATCCGGATCGGCTTCCAGCAGTAACTCATAAGGAGGGAATAAAGCTACTTGTATCTCCGGCTCCCCGTTAGCGACGATCTCTATTATATTTCCGTCAGGATCTCGGATTACACCCTCATAGTAACCATCCCCGGAAGTGCGGGTCTCACCGGCGATCGTGTATCCATCCATCCGGAAACGTTCGATCATTTGATCCACTTGCTCCTTCTTATCCGCATGAAAGGCCAGATGAGCCAAGCCGATATGATCCTTGTCGTAAGCCTCAGTAATATCTTGCCGTTGCATGATCTCCAAAGCGGGGCCACTCTCGAAAGAGACGAAATAAGAGGCGAACCCTTTCTTTGGATTCACATATTTCTCATTACTCTTACCGTTGAAATACTTTACATAGAAATCCCGTAAACGTTCCAGATGATTCGTCCATAGGGCGATGTGTGTTAACTGCATAAGTTGGAGGTTTTAATTTGTCACTGCCAAAGATACGAAAAATCAGACATGGTTCCCTACATTATCGTCGGGATAATCCATGCCTGATTATAGTTTTCCTCTTATTCGCAATTATTTACAAATCCGGCAACCGGCGCATTTAGCCAGTTCACCGCGGAAACGTTTCTCTACCAGTTTATGCAAACGGTCTTTCAACGCCTCCAAGCGTACATGGTCGATCACGTCGGAAGTGAAAGCCACGCTCAATAACATACGGGCCTCGTCACGCGGGATACCGCGACTTTGCATATAGAACAAAGCGTTCTCATCTAACTGACCGGTCGTCATACCGTGCGAGCATTTTACGTCGTCTGCGTAAATCTCCAGTTGCGGCTTGCTGTACATACGGGCCTCACGGGTAGCGCACAGATTACGGTTCGTCTGGTAAGCGGCAGTCTTCTGGGCATCCTCTTTCACCAAGATACGTCCACTGAAGACACCTACGGCATGATCATTCAGTACGTTCTTGAACAACTCGTTGCTGGTACAATTCGGGACCGCATGGGTGATATGGCTATAGGTATCCATCTGTTGCTCCTTGTCCAGAACGGACATACCGCATAAGGTAGACTCGGCATACTCGCCATTCAGTTCCACATAATAATTGTTGCGAGTCAAGCCATTCGTCAACGTAATACCGTTTACCAAGACATTGGTCGAAGCCGCCTGCTTTACGTGTACGGAAGAGAAACGGGTCGTAGACTCGCTGCTTTCTTCCAAATCATAATAATCAAAGCGAGCACCTTCCTCCGCAAAAATCTCAACCACTTGAGTCGCCAAGAATTTCACGTCATCGATACTATGATCGCAAACCAATAGCTTCGCTTCCGAATGAGGTTCCATAATCACCAGAACACGACGGTTCGCCATCGTATCCACATCGCTACGGAAAATATTCACCAATTGGATAGGACGCTCAACCACGACATTTTTCGGTACATACACCACGAAACCATCTTGGGCTAACATCGTATTCAACGCAATAATACCATCCTTGCTACTCGGCGCCGCCTTTCCGTAATACTTGGAAGCGATCTCCGGATATTGCTCCGTAAAAGCCTTCAACCCTCCAGCATACACGCCTTCCGGCAAATGCGTTTTTGGCAATTCCTTATCGTAAAACGTATCGTTCACGACAAAGTATAACGATGTGCTCAGGTTCGGCACGTCACAACGGAACACGTCATAAGGATTCACTGGGATAGCGACCCGGTTGATATTCAAACCGTAATCCGGAGCGAACGCTTGGGCTACATCCGTATATTTATAATCCTCGCTTCTCGTGGAGGGGAATCCGAGTCGCTCAAAGTTCGCCAAGGCATCAGCCCTAAGGGCATTCATCACCGGCGTACTATGACGACATACCAGATCCTCACATTGGGCGAAAAGATCGATATATTGTTGCTCGGCCTTCATATTACTCATCTCCCATCTCTTTCTTGATCCAGTCGTAACCTTTCTCTTCCAGTTCCAAGGCCAATTCCGGACCGGCGGTCTTCACGATACGGCCTTTGTAAAGCACATGAACCACATCCGGCTTGATGTAATCCAGCAGACGCTGATAGTGCGTGATTACGATAGCGGCATTCTCCGGAGTCCTCAACTGGTTCACGCCATGCGCTACGATACGCAAGGCATCGATATCCAAACCACTATCCGTCTCATCCAAGATCGCCAATTTCGGCTCCAGCATCGCCATCTGGAAGATCTCGTTCCGCTTTTTCTCTCCACCGGAGAAACCTTCGTTCACGCTACGGCTGGCTAGTTTATTATCCAGCTCGACGATCGCACGCTTCTCACGCATCAATTTCAAGAAGTCCGTAGCCGAAACCGGTTCCAGACCGTTATATTTACGGTGCTCGTTCAACGCCGCACGCATAAAGTTCACCATACTAACTCCCGGGATCTCGACCGGATATTGGAAGCTCAAGAAAATACCCTCACGGCTACGGTCCTCAGGAGAAAGATCCAACAGATTCTTACCGTTGAAGATAACCTCTCCTTCCGTTACCTCAAAAGCGGGATTACCTACCAATACACTACTTAACGTACTTTTTCCGGAACCGTTCGGTCCCATGATAGCATGTACCTCACCCGCTTTCACCGACAGGTTGATACCTTTCAATATCTCTTTGCCATTTACGTTGGCATGTAAATTCTTAACCTCTAACATCTTTTCTAATTGAAAATTGAAAGTTGAAAATTGAAAATTATTCTATCCTACGCTGCCTTCCAGCGAGATCGTTAGTAATTTCTGAGCCTCGACGGCGAACTCCATCGGTAACTTATTCATTACCTCACGGGCATATCCATTCACGATCAAACCGACAGCCTCTTCTACCGAGATACCCCGTTGCTGGCAGTAGAACAATTGCTCCTCGCTGATCTTACTCGTCGTAGCCTCATGCTCCACGATCGCCGTCTCATTCTGAATATCAGCGTAAGGGAACGTATGAGCTCCACAAGTAGAGCTTAGTAACAAACTATCGCATTGGCTATGGTTACGGGCGCCTTCCGCACGGGCGGACACCTTTACCAATCCCCGATAGCTATTCTGGCTATGACCGGCAGAGATACCCTTGGATACGATCGTACTTTTCGTATTCTTACCCAGATGGATCATCTTCGTACCCGTATCGGCCTGTTGGTAATTATTGGTCACGGCAACCGAGTAAAACTCACCTACCGAGTTATCACCCGCCAAGATACAGCTCGGATATTTCCAAGTGATCGCCGAACCGGTCTCTACTTGCGTCCAAGAGATCTTGCTACCCTCACCTTTGCACAAACCTCGTTTCGTCACGAAGTTATAGATACCGCCTTTACCTTCCTTATCACCCGGATACCAGTTCTGTACGGTAGAATACTTCACCTCAGCACGCTCGTTCGCCACGATCTCCACGATAGCGGCATGCAATTGGTTCTCGTCACGCATCGGCGCCGTACATCCTTCCAGATAACTTACATACGCCTCATCGTCAGCGACAATCAAGGTACGCTCGAACTGTCCGGTATTAGCGGCATTGATACGGAAATACGTACTCAGCTCCATCGGGCAACGTACGCCCTTCGGTATATAAACAAACGAACCGTCCGAGAACACGGCCGAATTCAAGGCGGCGAAGAAATTATCACGATAACCAACCACGCTGCCCAAATACTTCTGCACCAAGTCAGGATGATGTTGTACAGCCTCGCTGAACGAACAGAAAATAATCCCCTTCTCCGCAAGATTCTCCTTGAAAGTAGTCTTCACTGAAACACTATCCATCACGGCGTCTACCGCCATTCCGCTTAAATGCTTCTGTTCTTCCAAAGGAATACCCAGTTTATCGAATGTTTTCAACAACTCAGGATCTACCTCATCCAAGCTCTTTGGTCCCTCTTTTTTCTTAGGGGCGGCATAATAGATAATGTCCTGATAATCGATCGGCGGGATATTCAAGTGAGGCCATGTAGGCATCTCCAACGTCTGCCAATGGCGAAAAGCCTTCAAACGGAACTCGAGTAACCATTCCGGCTCGTTCTTCTTGGCAGAGATAATACGGACCGTCTCCTCGTCTAATCCACGATGGATCACCTCCGTATCAATATCGGTAACGAAGCCATATTTATAATCTCCGCTCGTTACCTCATTAATTATATGATTTGAATCCTGCATAATTAAAAATTAACCATTGATAAAAGCCCTTCATTCTCCTAATGAAAACAAATTATGTGGGAAAATTGTTGGTACTATTTGCTTCACGCTATAATAAAAACGAGATTCTATCTTTGATTGGCGATGAATCAAGACCGATCCACGATCCACGAACTCCAGCGCGTTCAACAGCAAACTGGTAAAGACCAAAACGACCAGCAACCCGAAAAAACCACCAAACAAATGGTTGATAACGCTCAACGGTGTCGCCCCTACCACCTTGGTAACCAGTTCACCCGCTAGGATAAATACCCCCATAATCAAGATAAAACCCGCTATATAACTCAAGATCGTAACCCCTTCTTCCGGAAACCAACCCAACGCCAAGATATATCCTTTCAGCCAAGCCGCCGCTTTTCCGCAGAAAAAGATCGCAATCACTAGGGCTATAAGCGAAACAACCTGTTTGATGATTCCATCAAACAGGCCTTTCACAAATCCTATCCCTGCCAGACATAGCAATGTAATGTCCAACCAGTTCATCGTTATAACGTCTTCTTAATTTCTGTCTCTTCGTAAGCCTCGATCATATCGCCCACTTGGATATCGTTGAAGTTCGTAATATTCAAACCGCAATCCAAGCCAGCCACGACCTCTTTCGCATCGTCCTTGAAACGTTTCAAAGAGCCTAGCTCGCCGGCATAGATAACGATACCGTCACGTATCAAGCGGATCTTGTTCGTACGTTTGATCTTGCCTTCCTTAACCATACATCCGGCAACCGTACCGACCTTGGTGATCTTGAATACCTGCTGAACTTCCACATAAGCGGTAATCTCCTCCTTGATCTCCGGAGAAAGCATGCCTTCCATAGCGCTCTTCACCTCCTCGATCGCATCATAGATGATAGAGTACAAACGGATCTCTACACCTTCCTTCTCGGCGTTTCTACGTGCTTGCAAAGACGGACGAACTTGGAATCCGATAATGATAGCGTTCGAAGCCGCTGCCAAAACCACATCCGACTCGGAAATCTGGCCAACCGCCTTATGAATTACATTCACCTGAATCTCCTCGGTAGACAAACGGATCAAGGAGTCGGACAAAGCCTCTACGGAGCCATCCACATCACCCTTCACGATCACGTTCAACTCTTGGAAGTTACCCACGGCGATACGACGTCCGATATCATCCAAGGTAAGCATCTTCTGCGTACGAAGACCTAACTCACGCTGCAATTGCTCACGACGGTTAGCGATCTCACGCGCCTCTTGCTCAGTCTCCAATACATTAAATGTATCACCGGCCTGAGGAGCACCGTTCAGACCGAGGATCAATACCGGCTCGGAAGGACCAGCCTTCTCCACCCGTTGATTACGCTCGTTGAACATCGCTTTGATACGTCCTTGATGAGTTCCCGCCAAAACGATATCTCCCATCTTCAACGTACCGTTCTCCACCAATATGGTAGATACATAGCCACGTCCCTTGTCCAAAGAAGACTCGATGATAGAACCAACCGCACGTTTTTTCGGATTCGCTTTCAAATCCAACAGGTCGGCCTCCAACAGTACCTTCTCCAACAACTCCTCGACACCGATACCTTTCTTAGCGGAGATCTCTTGACTCTGGTACTTACCCCCCCAGTCTTCCACCAAGTAATTCATATTCGCCAACTCCTCCTTGATCTTCTCAGGATTAGCATGTGGCTTATCGATTTTATTAATAGCGAAAACAATAGGAACACCGGCAGCCGAAGCGTGATTAATCGCCTCGATCGTCTGAGGCATCACGTTATCATCAGCGGCCACGATAATAATAGCGATATCCGTCACCTTCGCGCCACGGGCACGCATAGCGGTAAACGCCTCGTGACCCGGAGTATCCAAGAACGTGATACGGCGGCCATTCTGCAACTTCACGTTGTAGGCTCCGATATGCTGCGTGATACCACCAGCCTCACCGGCGATTACGTTCGCGCTACGGATATTATCCAATAAAGAAGTCTTACCATGGTCAACGTGTCCCATCACCGTTACGATAGGCGGACGGGCTACCCAATCCTCCTCGTTATCATCTTCCTCATCAGCGTTGATCGCCTCGACAACATCCGCGCTTACATATTCAGTCTTATAACCGAACTCCTCAGCCACGATATTGATCGTCTCCGCATCCAGGCGCTGATTGATCGAAACCATAAGGCCGATGCTCATGCAAGTACCGATAACCTCCGTTACAGATACGTCCATCATGTTCGCCAAGTCGTTGGCCGTAACGAACTCGGTCAGCTTCAATACCTTGCTTTCCAGTTCTTCCTGTTCCATCAACTCGTGCTCACGTTTCACAGCGGCGTCACGTTTATCACGACGGTATTTAGCCCCCTTATTATTCTTATTATTCTTGTTGGTCAAGCGAGCCAAAGTCTCCTTGATCTGCTTTTGAACATCCTCTTCGCTAACTTCCGCTTTCACCGGCTTCTTCAAGCGAGGCTTACGGTCGTTATTCGGACGATCGTCACGATTCGGGCGCGGATAATTCGTACCCGGCGTATTATTCACGTCTACTCGATCTTTCTTGATACGTTTACGCTTCTTCTTAGCGTCACCTTCCTCACCCGGTTTGGTGGGAGCGTTCGGTTTAATCAAAGTAGGCGAATTCGGACTCTTATGAGGAGCGCCCGGACCGTTGCTATTATTACCCGGCCGATTGTTATTAAACTTTTGCTTCTCATCACGCTCTTTCCGCTTCTCCTCCTTCGTTTTCTTCTTCGGACGAGTCGATTGGTTAAGCGCATCCAAGTCAATCTTACCGGTTACCTTGATCTTTGATTCCAATTTAACCGAGTTCAAACGGAAAAGATTATCGTCTTTTTCCTCGGTCTTCTCTACTTCCTGTTCCGGTTTCACACTTTCCACCTTAGGTTCCGCAACAACCGGTTGCTTCTCTACGGTTTTTTCTTTTTCCACTTCCACTACTATAACTTTTTCTTCTTTTTTCTCCGTGGGAGCCTGCGCAGGCTGCGCGGGTTTAACAGGAGCTTGAGCAGCGGGAGCGGCAGGCGCTTCCTTCACTTTCGGCTCTTCCTTTACCTTAGGCTCTTCTTTCACCTTCGGCTCCTCTTTAGCCTTCGGCTCTTCCTGCTGTTTTTTATGTTGTCCACCATCCAAATCGATATGACCCTTCATTACGATCTTAGGCCTGAATTCTTCCGGTATCACTGTCTTTATTTCCGCAGTCTTCTCTTCTTTCACAGAAGGAGCCTCTTTCTGCGCACGATCCGCCGCAAAATTACGATCTTTCTCAGGCAGATCCTTTCCAAACTCTTTTACGAGCAAAGCATACTGTTCATCACTGATCCTCGTGTTGGGATTATCCTCAACCGAGAACCCATTCCGGTGCAGGAACTCAACCACCGTGTTGATTCCCACGTTCAATTTTCTCTGTACTTGAATTAATTTTATAGGCATATCTAACTTTGTCGTAATACTTATTCGTTACCTTCATCTTCAAATTCCGCGGATAAGATAGCTAAAAGATCGTCCACGGTCTGCTCTTCCAGATCGGCACGTTCAATAATCTCATTGCGGTTCATAGCAAGGACGCTCTTCGCCGTATAGCATCCTATATTCTTCAGTGCGTCGATCACCCAGCTGTCGATCTCGTCGGAGAACTCATCCAAGTAGATATCCTCCTCGTCCGCTCCTTCGATATCACGGAATACGTCAATCGTATACTCAGTCAACATACAAGCCAACTTAATATTCAGACCACCCTTACCGATCGCTAAAGAAACCTCCTCCGGACGTAGATAAACCTCAGCTTTCTTTTCTTCCTCATTTACACGGATAGAAGAGATCTTAGCCGGGCTTAAAGCACGCTGGATAAACAAAGAGAGATTTGAGGTGTAATTAATCACATCAATGTTCTCGTTTCTCAACTCGCGAACGATTCCGTGAATACGAGAGCCTTTCATACCTACGCAAGCACCCACCGGGTCAATACGGTCATCGTATGACTCGACAGCCACTTTGGCACGCTCTCCCGGGATACGGGCGATCGCCTTGATCGTAATCAAGCCGTCATTAATCTCCGGAACCTCCAACTCGAACAACCGCTGCAAGAAGACCTTATCCGTACGGGAAAGAAGGATCTTCGGGTTGTTATTATAGTTATCCACACGTTGAACGATCGCACGTACGGTCTCTCCCTTACGATAGAAATCGGTCGGGATTTGCTCGGATTTCGGCAGTAGCAACTCATTACCATCGTCATCCAGCAACAGGATTTCTTTCTTCCACACCTGATAAACCTCAGCGGCGATGATGTGGCCGATTTTATCCTTATACTTAGCGTACAAGCTGTCTTTCTGCAATTCAAGTATCTTTGAAGCCAAAGTCTGGCGCAAGTTTAAGATCGCACGACGTCCGAAGTCCGCGAAATGCACCTCGTCGGTCACTTCCTCGCCCACCTCACAGTCGGCGTCGATTTTACGGGCCTCCGTCAACGTAAGCTGCAAGTTCTCATCCTCCAATTCATCATCAGCCACAACCGTACGGTTTCTCCAGATCTCGAAATCACCTTTCTCAGGATTGATAATCACGTCATAGTTCTCATCCGTGCCAAACATCTTGGCGATCACGTTGCGGAACGAATCTTCCAAAACGCTAATCATCGTATCTTTATCGATATTCTTCAACTCCTTGAACTCCGCAAGGGTGTCAATCATACTGATTGTTTCCTCTTTCTTGGCCATAATCTTACTTGAATCTTATTAAGTATTTTGTATATTTTATTTCATCAAATGTATACGACTCATCCTCTATCACGGTTACCTTCCGCTTAGCGCCCTCCGGTTTCACCTTCTTCTCGACAGAGACAACCACACCGTTCTCGTCGGCAGATTTCAACACACCTGTCAGCTTCGAGCCGTTTTTCAACAGCATCTCCACCTCGTTTCCGATGTTCTTGACGTATTGGCGAAGTACCTTAAAAGGAGAAGTAATGCCGGCGGAGCCAACCTCCAGCTCATAGTCCTCGACGTCACGATCCAGATGCTCCTCCAAATACCGGCTCAACTCAGCGCAATCATCAATGCTTACCGCTTCATCGTTATCAATTTCAACGACTATCAGGTTCCCCGGTTTAATCACTACGTCTACTAAATAATTGCTTGAAGAGGCTAGTTTTTCCTCTACTAATTGGCTTACCACTTTCTTTTCTATCATACACATATCTGTTAAGAACAAAAGAAGGGGACTACCCGCCCCCTCCTCAACTTCACTTAATCGCCCGCAAATATACAAAAAATCAATGAGTTCTCAAAATATCCTCATCTTTTTGCAGAAAAAATTAATACGACACAAACCGGATTACGATCGATAGTAATCAGAATTAATATCTATAGAAATCCGATTTACTATTGATAGTAATATTTATTAACACTTTTATGCCTATCTTTGCTGCCGAATACGAAGGGGTGCTCGCGGAATCCTTCACGAAAGGAGCGGGCTGAGATCATACCCATAGAACCTGTACAGGTAATGCTGTCGTAGGGATTCATGCTTCTCCCATCCTTTCTATTCATCTATTTAGTTTTAAAGCAAAAAGATGAAAAGATGAAAAATGTATTGGTTATCTTGGCCGGCTCCTTACTGGCTACAACCGCCAAGGCACAAATGCCCAGTCCGGTCGACTCCTTGAAAATCTCAAAAGACGTATCTTTAGATGAAGTGGTTATTACCGCTACCAAAGTCGGGAAAGAGACCCCGGTAGCTTATAGCGACATCTCCAAACAAGAACTAAGCAGCCGGAACAACGGGCAAGGTATCCCATTCCTTATCTCCCAATCCCCGTCTGTTATCATGACCTCGGATGCCGGAACGGGTATCGGTTACTCCGGTTTTCGTATCCGGGGTACAGATGCGAACCGTATCAATATCACGATCAATGGCGTACCGGTTAATGACTCCGAGTCTCATACCGTATTCTGGGCTAATATGGCCGATATAGCTTCCTCGGTAGAATCGATCCAGATCCAACGAGGCGCCGGAACCTCTACGAACGGAGCTGCGGCTTTTGGCGCTACGGTCGCCATGCAGACCGAGAAACCGTCCTTAAAGCCTTACGGCGAATATTCCGTATCAGCAGGTTCTTTCGGTACGCTGAAACATACGGTAAAAGGCGGCACCGGATTACTTTACGATCATTTCGCTTTCGACGCCCGCTACTCCAATATCCGTAGCGACGGCTTTATCGATCGTGCCTCCGCCCGTATGAGTTCTTACTATGCCTCCGCCGCTTTCTATGCCGATAATACATTGATTAAATTCCAAGCCTTCGGGAACAGCGAGAAGACCTATCAAGCATGGAACGGTGTTCCGTCTTATTTACTTGACACAGATCGTAGCTATAATCCATGCGGAGAATATGAGGAAGATGGAGTGAAGAAGTTTTATAACAATCAGACGGATAATTATTGGCAACACAACTACCATTTAATGGCCAGCCAGCGTATCGGAGATTTCTGGAATATGAACCTGACCCTTCATTACACCGATGGTAACGGATATTACGAGGATTATAAATCGAAAGCCAAATTCAGCAGTTATAAACTACCGGAATATATCGATCCGGAGGGTAATACCGTAAAAAAGACGGACCTTGTGCGCCGTAAATGGCTCGACAATTATTTCTATGGAGCCGTTTATAGCGCAAACTATCAACGTGACAATACCCGCCTTACGCTGGGAACCGCCGTCAACAACTATGTAGGCGATCATTTTGGCCGGGTAATGTGGACCAAAAGCGCAAACGTCTTGCCACAACCGGATTACGAATATTATCGCAATACCGGTAAGAAATTAGACTACAACGCATACGCTAAATTGACTCAACGTCTTTCCCCTCTTTTCACCGGCTATCTGGACTTACAATACCGTGGGATCCATTACACCATTAAGGGAAACGATGACAAAGCCGGGGAAGGACTGGACATTCGTAAGAACTGGAACTTCTTCAACCCGAAAGCCGGAATAAACTTCCATAACAATGGCCATAACGCCTTCGTCTCTTTCTCCGTCGCTAACCGGGAACCGAACCGTGACAATTTCACGGAGGCAGGCCCCGAGGAACGTCCTACCCACGAGACCTTATATGATTACGAGGCCGGTTATAGTTTTGGTAACGACCGTTTCCGGTTTGGAGCCAATCTCTATTTCATGGATTACAACAACCAATTGATCCTAACCGGCAAGATCAGCGAGATCGGCGAGGCCCTCACTTCCAATATAAAGGATAGTTACCGAATGGGTATCGAGCTTACCGGAGGTGTACAAATCACCTCTTGGCTGAATTGGAGCGCGAACGTAACCCTCAGCCAAAATAAAATCAAGCATTTCGTGGAATACGTGGATAATTGGGATACCGGAGGACAAGAGATCAATGATCTAGGCACAACGAATATAGCTTTCTCACCCAATCTAATAGCGAACAGCATGTTCGATTTCGTTTACAAAGGGTTTATCGCGAGTTTCAACTCACAAATAGTAGGCCGCCAATACATAGACAATTCAAGCAGCAAGGATCGTTCCATCGATCCCTACTTTATCAATAGCCTACGTATCGGTTACGCCTTCCAGCCTAAGTTCATGAAAGAAATAACCCTAGACGTGACTATCAACAACCTCTTCAACGAGAAGTACGAGACCAACGCATGGGTATACTCGTATATCGAAAACGGCACACGTAAAAAGGATGACGGTTATTTCACCCAAGCCGGCACGAACGCCATGGCCAGGATCACCTTCAAATTCTAACTTAATTTTCAATTATCAATTATCAATTACTAAAATGGTTTGGCTAGAATACTTCGGAGTAATAACCGGTCTGCTCTATCTCTTTCTAGAGATTAAACAACATAAGGGCATGTGGGTGGTGGGATTCCTCACCTCCCTCGTGTATGTCTTTGTCTTCCTGTCCGCTAAGATTTATGCGGACATGGGATTGCAAACCTATTACGTAGGAATCAGCATATACGGTTTCTATCAATGGACCCGGAAGAAACATGAGATACACACGGAAAACGACAGTCTTCCCTCCGACCGTATCCTATACACCCATCTGAGCCTTCCGCTTTTCGTGGGGATTATCGGAACATTGGCCGTTGTATTCGCCATCTTATGGTATCTCCTTCATCAATTCACGGACTCTCCCATCCCCGTAGGCGATGCGTTCACCACGTCGGTAGGCATTGTCGCTACTTGGATGCTGGCAAGGCGAATTATCGAGCATTGGATTTTTTGGGTAATCGTAAACCTCGTTTCCGTATATCTTTATTACCTTCGGGGCTTGTATCCGACGATGCTACTCTATTTTTGCTATGCGACACTAGCCATTGTGGGCTATTACAATTGGCGGAAGAAAGGGGAAGAGTTTTAATTTATAATTTATGAATTATGGGAGATAATACGGAAGTGAAGGAAAGAGGATGTGTGATCGTAGCGAATGGGAGATTTCCTTCCGCTGAGTTACCCTTGAGATTATTAAAGGAAGCGAAAACGATTATCGCTTGTGATGGAGCCGTAAAGACACTTTATGAAAAGGGTATTCATCCGGACGCTATCGTAGGAGACTTGGACAGTATACCCGCCGACCTGCGCAAACGCTACGCAGACCAAATCCACCATGTAGAGGACCAAGAGATCAACGACCTCTCCAAATCCATCCGCTTCGCCCATGCCCAAGGCTATCGAGAAGTTCTCATATTAGGAGCTACCGGATTGCGTGAGGATCATACATTGGGAAATATATCCCTTCTTATGGAGTATGCCCCCTTATTCAAGCGGGTGGAGATGTTATCCGACTATGGTCTTTTCACACCTATCTTAGAAACAACGACTTTCGCTTCTTATCCGGGGCAACAAATCTCCATTTTCGTTCTTTATCCCGAAGGGGAGATTAGTACAGAAGGACTCCGCTGGCCCATTTGCCAACGAAAGCTCACCTCATGGTGGCAAGGAACTCTCAACGAGGCTTTAGGAAATCAATTTACCGTCACCCTCTCCCCAGATTGCCGGGTGATCATTTACAGGGAAGCTCCCCATACAAAAAAATAGTCCTGAAAAGTATCACTACTTTTCAGGACCGTTACACCCCTCAACTTTACATGCTTAAATAAGAAGCGTTCGCTTCCTTATCAAGCAGATAATTTTTTTAACTCATTCTCTTTCCATTCGGAAAAACCTTCTACCCTATCCCTTATCTGGAACTGTAGCTTATCGTCGGCAACCAACTTCAGCACAGCCGTAGGAGAAAGGGGCAAATACATATCATTCACGGCGAAAAAAGCTTTCAGTAAAACCACGTCATAGTCATCGTGGATTACTTCTTTCTTTAATACAACCGAAACCTCCATCTGAGTCAGATAGTAGGCTGAACGTTCGTATGCGCACCAAGCATCTCCTTCCAGATACAGATAGACATTGTTTGGATTATCTACCTCATGAGGCAGAACCAACTCTACTACATCTGATGCTTGTTCCATATAAAAGAAATTATTATTAATATTTGTCTTCATGACATTTACAAATTAAGTGCCTTCTACCCTATACATAGGGAGGAATAGCTATCATTTTACAGCGTTGAAACTATCAAATACCGCATTATCCTCTATTTTCTTGCGCAATTCCTCTAAATTTATCGCCGCGGCCTTTACTCCCATATCCTGAGCCTGCTTCAATAGAGATTCCGCTTCCGTCAAATCACCGGTCAACATACTTAACACTCCTTTCGCATGAACCGCCTCCGGGGCGTTCCCCGCTTTCGCCAAATAGTTCTTAGCGGAAGCATAATCACCCTTGCCCATAGCGATATTCGCGGCGTTAAGATTCGCTACCGGATCATTCGGAAACATACGGACAGCGATATCAAATACATTATTATATTCGTCACTACCGATCTCATAGCTGTTAGCCACCGCGAACATCTCCCCTAAACTTAGCTGTTGCGGACGAGTCTTGATAATCTCACGCCCCTCATCCACCGTAAACTCACGTACCGTATAATCAATCTTATATTCCGAGCGACGTAACGAAGGGAAAATATCTTTCAGCACATAACGGAAAGCGGCGCCACCACCCAAGGCACGTAACTTAGCCTCCTTGCGATCCGGATCATCCGAGCTATCGATAATCGCCAATACCTCGCTACGATTCGGCACATTCGGATCGGCCTCTACCTTTTCCTTAAAACCGACCCAATCTTCCGGTTCCGAGCTCATCGTGAAGAAATCAGCCTTGAAGTCATTCTTCTGGCGGATATAGTCACGTAACGCTTTGACACGATTATCCGCCAATTTCTTATTACTAGCGTAAGAGCCTTCCGGTGAGGCATATCCTTTCAGTACGATACCTGTCGGTTTCACGTTCTTATCCTCTGTAACGGTACGGATCGTATTATTGATCTTCGCCAACTCCACCGCATTATTACGGAAATCAGGAAGAATCTGATATTTACCCACTTGGAAGTCCAAGAAAGCCGTACCGACTTCCGCACGATGCTTCTCCGTCTCTGCCATCGGCGTGATATAAGAGAATGTAGGCTGAACCTCATAGCGCTTATCCGGACGACGACGAATCTTGTCCGCGATCAATAACGGACTACCGGCCTCTTCCTTACCGCAACCGCATAGATTCGGGTCTAACACGACACGTGCGTCTTTCATCCAATCCTCAAAAGGCACGGCGGTTTTATAACTTACCACTTGATCTTCCTTCCCGGCTTTCAAGATAGTATAATGAGGTACGTCGTTCAAATTATCCAAGGCGACCTCACGGTTATATACTTTCTGGCGGATACGTCCGTTCACCAAAATAGAAGGAAGCCCCTCTTTTTGCGAAGCCGATTCCAAGACGGGGGTCAGTTCCAAATAGCTACGGGATTTCACCGCATCGCTACTTACCGTCACCACGGCATCGATATATACCGAGTCACCCTTCTGTACCACGTCGTTACAAATCACTTTAACCCCATCCGAGGCAGTCTGTCCCATGATTGCCGGAGACACGACGGCCATCATAGCCGCCATCATATATGCATTTATCTTCTTGTTCATCGCTTGGGTCATTTAATAAAGTAAATAATAGAAATAGCGGCTTTCGTAACCCCGAAATAATCTTTCGTATCGCTTTTCAATACGGTTCCGCAAGTGGCACAAGGATATTTATCATAATCCAGATGCGCCCAACCAATACCCAACACGGCTTCCATGCTCCACCGATCGCTTAACAACCAGTGATAACCATAAGAGAGTCCGGCGCCATACAAATTACCTTGATAACGGTGATTCTCCATATTCTTGCTCAAGAACTTTAGGCCTCCAACATTGTAATCCGCATAATGCGCATGCAAGCCGAAGAAATGTCCATTAAACTTCTCACACAACCAATAACGAGCTTCTGGTTGTACCAGCCAATGTTTCATACGAGCCTCATCACCAAACTTCCATCCATTATAGTTGCCGGATAGATCCAGCGACCACTTTTTCGCCAAGCCAACCTCTACACCCAAGTTGATCGTAGCAGTCGCATCATAGAGTAAGTTCGACTTCACCGCGAACTTCTGGCCGTAAACGCCTGTCGTAGCTACCAAGAGCAGGACTAGGAAAAGAATTCTCTTCATATCGAATATTTTTTCGTTTTTATTATACATACGTGAATGCCTTCACTTCGACGAGCTCGCATTCAACTGTTTAAGTAATAATTTACCGGGCTTAAACTTCACGCTTTTACGAGCTCTTATCATATAAGCCACCCCATTCTTAGGATTTCTGCCGATCCGTTCGGTTTGTTCCCAAGCGGAGAGCGTTCCAAAGCCCAATAGCATCAAAGAACCATCACTTTCCAAAGCCTCTGTCGTAGTCTCTTCCCAAGCTTGAACAAAGCGCATCGCCTCCGCTTGCGTAACCGACAATTTATCAGCCAATGTTTTCACGAGTTCTCTCCTATTCATCCCTTTCACTTTTAATTTGCATCACAAAAATAGATTATAACATTTCTTAGCACGATAGGTGTGAGTTTCAACTTTAAAGGGTAAACCTACCAACTATCCTTGATTGATAAGAACACCTATTCATTTCAAAGAAGGAGATAGGAACACCGACACTTTATAAAGACAGCAAGGGGCAGACTTGTGTAAGCCTGCCCCTTATCAGTCATACCATATCATCCACATCTAACACTTAATCTCTTCCTTGCGAATGAGGTTTTCCAGATCGTTTATCTCCTCCAAGGAAAGCCCCGTACATTGAGCGATCACAGAAGGCTCCAAGCCGATCCTCTTTAAGTTCCAAGCGGTACGTAAAGCGGTCAATCGGCTACCTCTCGCCTCACCCCTTGCCTCACCTCTCGCCTCAGCATTCTCCACCGCATACTCCATCGTAGCCTTCCAATCCCGGTAGATCTTCAGGTTCTCGTCGTAGATGGCACGCTCCTGCGGGGTGAGGGCACCCAAGTTCGCCACGTCCAGCAAACGGCGGAAGTGAGCCTCTTTCTCCTTTAAGGGAGACATATCAAACAGGTTCATATTCTTCAGTACATAAATTGTTTTTTCTAACGGAGTAACGCACTCCTCGTAACGCAAATCGAATCATTCGAAAGAGATATAGATCTGTTTCAGCCGGATCCGCCCAAAAGTCTTACCTGTTTGCTCGTTTGCCAGAACCACGTCCGTTCGCCATGAAGGGAACTCGGGAAGGCTGAAGTTCAACAGGTAGATTCCATATACCGGGAGCAGGTCGTATTTCCACTCCGGGCCCTTCTCTCCTTGACGGGAGATCATACGACAAATATAGTAAAAACCGCGGTTGAAGAAGTAATTCTGAGGGCAATTCTGCATTTCTACGATGAATTTAGCACCGTCCGTATCCTCGCAAAGTAGGTCGAAGATCACGGTACGACCGTCCGACAACTCCGGGGAGATCTCCTTGTCCATGTAATTGAGGTCGGCCACCTCACGCTCGTCGTACAAGGCGGCGTTGATGAAATCCATCATCACTTGCTTGTCTCCAAAGACGGCCTTGAAGCCGCTATCCAACATGATATTCACGTAATGTTCCATAGTTTGTATGGGTTTTGATTGATTAATACTTGAAAACGTATCTATGCCGTAAAGGTAAGGACTATTTTCCGAATAAAAAATCTCGTCTAGATAAAATAAGCCATTCATATCACTTTAGTATCAAAGATCAACCTGTTAGCCAAACGAACATTATCTGATCCTTTTGATCAATATAAGACGCATATCGTGGCATTCCCTTTTAATGAAAGCCACGTAATAAAGGCGTGGAGCGCCGCTTTATTCATGTTTTAGGATAAAAAAGGACGGTTTTCAACGCACATTAGGAGGCAAAAGCCTACACATACGGTGGCGTTGGGCAACACCTACCGTGCCGTTGGGCATCGTAAGCGGTCGCTAATAGGGTTATAAGCGGTTGCGAATGGGCATTCTTGTACCGTTACACCCCAGTCGTAAGCCTGTTTTTCCCCTTTTCACCCTACTTGATATGAATTACGATGAACTAATTTAGCTAGAATGAATGGGCGTTTTTCAGCATCTACGTATATGCTAAGCAATTACTGTTTTTTTCTTGCGTATTTGGAGGCAAGCCGTAGGTCGGGACGGAAAAAGGGATTCTCCGGGAGTTAAGAATACAAAGTGTCAGATTGATTTCTGTTAAATAGAGAGAGACGCAGCATGCTGCGTCTCTACAACTAGATATATCAATTTATTTTTCACTCCTCACACAACGAACAAACATGCCGTTATTCGTATTTAATGTTCCGACATTAATAGGAACATTGGTATTCAGAGAATACCAAAAATCTATAAAAAGCATATTCGTATCAGCATTAGAGTCACCAGATCCAGACCAATAAAAAGCCCCATATCGATGGGCTGTATTATAGAGAAGTCGACCTCCACCCAAATACCCAATACCAATCTCATCAATCCCTGTATCCTCTGCAGCACTCCCATGCTCAGTCATAACAGCCTTTCCATAAGAGAAGAACAAATTGACAGGTTCTCCAGTAGAACGAACCATTAATGTCCCTTTAGCCGGATTGCAATCTATAGTTTCATCTATAACCGCATTGCCTTCTGAATCCCACTGCCAACCAAAAGGAGTATTCTCAACCGGACAACTATCATCATACACATATCCTCCATATGTAAATAATGTATTTTTCTCCGTAGCACTCTTAATAGCACTGTAATGGCTAGCCGCAGGAACTTTATAACCACTCGGACATGGACCTTGTCCATACTCCCATTTGTATTTTTCATTGCGCATGTCCTCCGATGTTTTTTCTTTCCAATTCAAATGCTTATTACCATAAGTCACATCCCATGGTGTATAATAGGAATCTGAAGCCCCTCCTTGATAAAAATATCCAGATTGGGTCGGAGCGTTGGTGATAGAGCCTTTTGTCGTACAATTGAATAAAGACCAAGTTGCCCCACCATCCAACAATTGCGTATCCGCATAACCTTGACGCAAATAAATCATATGCTCGCAACGGTTATTATGATAGGTTACCTTGATAGCGCCATAACGATTGGTGGAAGAACTTCCTGTGCTCGAATTCGGTTTATAATTAAAAACAATATCACCTCCAGTACCTGTAACAGACTTCGATGTTCCGACGACAGACTGTCCGTCATCTGTAGATAGCGTAAACCAATCCCCAGCGGTAATAGTAGCTGTCCAAGGGCCAATAGAATTCAATATCTCATACTTTCTCTTCTCCTTATTAAATTCTCGCACCTTAACTTTGACAAGCTCCCTGTTGTCCCATTTCTTATAGAAAGCTATCGGATCGACCAAACGGATAACTTGATTGACAGTTACAGTTTTAGAGATTGATTTTCCGTCCTTCCCTGTAGCCGTAATCGTCACGGTATTAGTTATGTGATCCTTACTACTAATATTCGTTTTCTTCGTGATAACTCGAATCGTATTCGTATTTTTATCATACGCACCAATCTGGAAATCCTCACGATTTGAACCTTCCACACTCCATGTACAATTATCAAACCAACCATGGTCTGTCGGCAACTTCACTTGGATATCACTTATAGAGCCTATCCGATACCCGATATAAATATCATCCACCGTAAAATCCCAGTTAAAATCTTTCGTCACACGCCAAGAAGCCTCGTCAACCCCGCCCTTACCGGTAAGATTAAGCGTCACGTTATAGTGGGCGTTTCGCTCTACCGCAAAATTGGTAAAAGCGTCATCTCCTAAGAAAAAGCGATAAACAATCTTCCCACTAGCACCCATTTCTGAATACTCCGCTTCCACACGAATATAAGAACAAGTCTTATCCGCTTCCACAGTGGCAACATCCTTTATTGGGGTGTTACCTAAACTGGCCGGGGTTTTATATGCCTCTACATACTTTCCGTCTTTCAGTAAGCAGACACCATCCGGTTGCTTATTCTCATACATAAAGAAAACACTGTTATCTTTCATTGAACTAACATTCTCTACCGGATTGGAAAATTCGATCATATCAGCCTCCGTTATATAATCTGAAGGTGACGGATTTGCCGGGATTAAGTTGTTCATAAACAATTTACCAGTAGCCGGTACTTGATGCAAAGATACTTTTAGGGGCTTGATCGTACGATCTTTCAATCCAGAAGTATTCACAGATACGGATATCATAGCGTAAATACGCTTTAACGAAAGGATGGCAAAACCTTTTCCTCCGCTAACTGATACATCATCAGCGGATGCGCTCATTACCATCTTTGGCAAATTATCTAACGTTCCATACGATAGATTATCTATCTTATCGAACGGCTCCGCACTCAAATCAGATTCTGCGTTCGCAATTACTCGTACACGATAAGAACCATTCTGTAAAGCTATATCGTAATTAACCGCCTTATTCTCTTCGTTATTATTTACGGTAAGGCCATTCAAGGCTGCACCGGTCAAATACAATCCTTTAACTAAGCGATTATTATCCTTATTATACACAAGGATATTCAAATCGCTAATAGCATTAGCATCAGTAGCTGAGGCTTTCGTGAGCGGAGAGATCACGTCGCTAGCGGAAACGCTCAAGGACAGTCGTAATCCATCAACATTCTGCTCTCCTCCATTCACTTCCGTCTCTTCCATGCAGGAACCTAGTCCTAGCATTAACAGGCCCAAGAACAAGGCATATATATTTTTTATCGCTTTCATAATATTCTATTTACTGTTTAATTAAAGTTTGCGCTAACATCTTTCCCAACCCAAGGAGCTACCCATATATTAAACTCACCTGTTGATTGTTTCAACATTCCTGTCACATGATAATAGTTACCGTGGATCAAACCGTCCGTGCATTCATCCGCTTTATATTCAGGGTTGATTGGGATGGAGTATTGATAGTCCGTACTCTCTCCGGTAGAAGTTATATCTATTTTAGATACGGTTCCACCCATTTCCAATTCTTCCGTATTGATAATAAACTTAGTGTTTGAACCTTCTCCCCAGCCCCCATCTTCATCCCATGTGGGATGAAAACCTGTAGACTTCAACTTATAAGTTGCTATTTCCTTTTTATCACCCTTAACGTATTCCCCAACTATCTTCACAGACAAGGCTTTTGTTAGATCACTGACCTTGTCTCTTTCATACGTGTAAAAAGATAAATTGACCTTAGTATCTGCCATTCCTCCTAGGATAGATCCATCTCTCAAACCAATCGCATCATTCAATTGATTTGTGGGGATAATCAGTTTCGATTGTGTATTCACATTCAATACTTGAACACTTATCAAATTAAACAACCATGTTGGAGTTGTAGTAGTTATCGCCATTGTAATAGGGTTTCCCGAAGAAAAACTTTCTATATGCGCATATTTATTACTAGTATTAGGTTGATTAGCACAGTCTTTATCCGCAGAGTTATTCCATGCCCGCGCTAACGCCTTAGCACCAGCTGGAACTTTTTCTCCCGATCCTGTTGCCTTCAATGCACCAGACTGATCCACATATACAATAACAGGTTTATTTTTGTTAGATGCGCTACTCATTCTTTTAGATAACTTATTGATAATGTCATCCATAGAATAACCATCCAACGTCCACTTACTCGTAGTCGTAGAGCCTTCCATCTTCGGCAACTCCACATCCAAGTCCAACTCTACTTTCGCCGCCAATTGCTTCAAATGGACATCCTTGCCGCCAGAAATCACACCGCTAGTAGCGGTAAATTTCATATCCTGCTCGCCTGCCTTTATCAAGGTTTTCGGATCGAATGTATAATAACCCTCTCCACCCAACGTACCAGTATAAGTTACCGTCTCGGCACTTAACCCATTATAATCCATTTCCGCATAAGACGCAACCTTGTCCTCCAATGGATTCACGATAGCTACCACCTTCAGTTCCGTGTTAAGCGGTAAGGTTAAACCGGTCAATTTAAAAGAGCCGGAACTTTGTGTCCCGACAAAACTGCCATCACCTAAGGTTCCAGTCTTAGAAATCAAGTATTTCCACTCGTTATCCACCTTCTTGAAGATGGAGACGAAAATATTGTTTATGTTAAGCTCATCCGCCGTAGCGTACTGATAAGTACCACCGGCATTTATCGCTTTCGTCTCCACGCCCTCAGTAGAGAAAGAGATCGAAACCGTACCTGTTTCCATCGGTCGCTCATCTATCAGCTTCTCTTCCGTACATGCGGTAAAGGCCAAGAGCGCCAAAAATCCTGTCAATACTATATCTTTTAACTGCTTCATGTTATGTTTATTTTACCCTGTTTACTTAACTGGTTCTCCAAAAATATCACCGACACTCAAGGTATTCGGTATCCAATCTTCAATTACAAAATCAATATCCTCGCTGGCATTACCTATTGTCACAGATAACTTATAGAGATTCCCCCCAACAACCTTCACCGCATCTCCCGGCTTTGTCTTGATCGGATAGGTACGATCCATTACCGCACCATCGACCTTATAGGTTATTTTCATGGAAGTCTGACGATCCACATCCGTATTATCATAGCCATAAAAACGGATCTTATCGTAAGTACCGTAAATGTCTTTCTTCGGATCACTCTGGTTCACATCGGTTGGCTTCAGAATATTATCATCTACTCCGGAAAAAGAGCTACCATACTCACCTACCACTTTAGCGCTTAGCTTAATGTTCAGCATCTGTACGGAAACGACCTCTACATTCGGTACTACCGGATACTCACCATCCACCTTTTCTTTACTCGTGTCTACCACCTTGAAGGAAGCCAGTTCAAACGCCGCAACTCTCTGCGATACGGGAATTGTTATTTTGTTACAATTCACGTCATCGTGAGTAGCCAATTGAGTAGTTGTTTTATAAGATCCAATGGGTTGTTCTCCTACTTTTACTAGAAAATTAGGTTCTGCCAACTCTACATCTCGAATACCCGCTATGGTTGTACAAGCCAATAACTTATCGGCAGTCGTCTGTGTCAGGTTCGCCACCGCATAAGCCGTAAGTGCCGGCTTATCACTTGGCACTTTCACGATCATGTGGCGCTTGATATCCGTAGTAAAGGACTCGCTACTCGTCTGCAAATCGCTTGTTGCGTACCAATAAGAAGACAATACATTGTCATCTTTAATAATAGCTACAAAACAATTACTGATAGAAGATTCCGTAGAAGTAACATCATTGGGATTTTCCGTTATTTCACCAGCCTTGGTCATAGAGCTATTGCCGGAAAGAGAGAAGGCAAAAACGGCCTCGGTGTTTGCGATATTCGTCCCAACGCCTCCCATATCCACGTTATTCAAAATATCGTCTTCCATGGAGCAGGACACTCCGATGCAAAGGAAGCATAACAATGCTAGTATATTCTTTATTTTCATAATGGATTGAATTTTTCTCTTGTTTTTACGCTAGCAAAATTAGAGGAATCCATTATTCGGCACGATAGGCGTAACTTTCAACTTTAAGGGGTAAAACTAGCATATTGAATATAGGCATTTGAGGGTGTGGTTAAAGCTATCTTTGGAGATAGGGATACCTATGCAGAGTGCAAATCCATTCATCATAGGACAAAAAAAACGGAGTCCGGAAATTCCGAACCCCGTTCTCGCTATTAATCGTTATGAAAGAGTTTAATCAATTCACGTCTGTCTCAGTTTGCGTGATGACCGTCCAAGGCTCGACCTTAATACTGAAACTGATACAAGCGTTCAACTCGCTTGTGTCGGGATCCTTAGAGCCTTCACCGGTTATCGTAGCGTATATCTTATAGATGGTATTACGTTGTACACCAATAATGCCACTAGTCGCATCTTGCTTAATTGGTATACGGTAGTAGCGATCTTTTTTAACCACATCATTACTTTGTCCATTCGTTTTTCCATTCGTTTTTCCATTTGGATACCAATTGCCCCGAAGAATTAACATGGTCTGTATATTTCCAGATGGAGAAGCACCTTTATTCAGATCATCTGCAAGCATCGGTTTATCCCCCTTCATTTCAAACACATAAAATTGAGGCATCTCTTTACGTCCATATCCATCACCACTAATCGTTTGGTCATCAAAAGAGAACCAACTGCTACCATTATAATTTATGGAACCATCGCCGTTCAAATTAGAAGAATGACTATGACCCGTCATTTTGATGTCTACCCCTGCATCCATTGTCCAAGCTAAAGAAGCTATATTTTTAGTACCATTCACTAAGAAATAGTCATCTCGCTCATAGCTACAACCATGAGAATAAGCAGTAGCATTATCCAAACTATACGGTTTTGTTGCGTCAGCATAGATAAGGGAAGTATTGCTAGCGTTAGCGATATATACATGTGTCAACTCAAATGACGCGTCTGCATAATTGTTCTTGAAGTCGCAATCAATAGCTTGAAGTTGGACACGGGCTACATGGCGGGTTAATGGGATTTTATCATCATCTGGAATATTTGCCGGATCATAAGAGGAATTTTTTTCAGTCCATCCTTCCGCTTCACTTTTTTTCTCAATCTCCTTATGTGCTGCACCTACTACCGCATTGTTTGTATATGTAATAGAAGGGGTTGTAGATCCTTTCACCCAATTATCATATGTTGTTCCTGCCAGAAGCTTAGAACTACCTCCACCGATCGTAACTATCTGGCTAAACATCGGTACATACGTTTGCGTACCACTGGGCACTGGATGCACTTGCATAAAATCAACAAGACTTTCAAGTTTGGCTGCTTTCACATCCCCCAAATTAGAAGGAGGCGTAGCAAGTTTCGTATTCGCTAAAAAGACCACCGCCAATTGCGTATCAGAAAGTTCGCCGGCCGCCGTAGCTTTTACCTTGACAACGATACCCTCAATAGTCTTTACGGAATGACCATCAGCAGCAGAGGATACCGTCTTCATTGCGGCGAATTTATATGCCTCCTCGTTCACCCCATTGTCTACATAAAACAAATAGGCGGTTAGTTCATTAATAAATTGCTCGTTATTACTGCCAGATTCTAGCACAGCATCACCGCCCTCTTCCGTTGCACCTTTTGTCTGTATCCCATCCAAAGCCGTAGCGGTAAGAGAGACGTTCGCATCTATCATCTGATAGTTCTCTTCCGGTATCTCGATGCCATTCGAGCTATCGTCCGAGCAGGAGGCAAAAGTGCATGCGGCGAAGGAGGCTAATAATAAATGTCTTAGTTTCATATCCTTTTGTTTTTTCTTGTTTATACTAAATTTCATTCCCTATGATTCCATTACTTAGTCTATTACCGGATGCTGCATTACCGGGCCCCAGCCTACTACCTGCACGGCTATATTCAAGTTGGTATCTACCTCGGGTTCCGGATCCGGACCTGGGCCCGGGTCTGGCGTTACGGGAATATTGTCGAAACTTTCGCCGTCAAAATAAATACGGAGACGGTAAACGTAGTTGCGACGGATGAAATTATGATCATAGCCGTTCTGCAAGCCACCCGCATTGATCACCGCCGTGAAGATTTTCGTATGGTCCTGATAACTGGAATTTCCCCGTAAGGTAGCTTTTACGGCGATCATCGTGTGATCGTCGCTTTTCATATTTTCCATTACATAATGAACGAATGGCGTATTGGATATCGAAGTGCCATCATTTACCAACAGATCCTCGAACGAGGTATCTTCCGAATTTCGCACGGCATCGGGAGCCTCTGTCTCTCCCCAATCCGCCTCACTGAAATAGTAAGACTTTGTCTTCATATTGTAGATGCCTACCGCATCGATTCGCACCTCACGTCCGGCGAACGGCGTTCCGGCAAAACGAGTGGATATATTCACCAAATCAATACGTGCGGCTACACGGGTCAAAAGGATCGGGTCGGAGATGCCATCCACATTCTGATCGCCAAGATCCGTATATCCTAAATAGTTATCTTCCTCAGATAAAGTGGATTTTGTAACGATCACTTGACTACTCATCGTTAGGTTCGTTTGCGATTGCGAGGAGAGGTCTACCAAGCGAGTCTGGAACTCATCATATGTAGAAACGGTAGATAATAAATCTCTCGGTACGTTCGCCAAGACAATGATCCGTGCCCGGACAGCCTTCGTTGTCGGCACATCGGCTATTATGGCGGAATGTTCCGCCCCGGAAAGAGCCTCCCATTTATAACCGAGCAGTTCCGTGCCGGTCTCATTAAATACTACCACTGCCAAATTATTGATATAAGCCTCACCCTCCAACTCATTCACGTCATTGGGATTATAGGCTTTCGTAGCCGTACCGGACGCCTTGACAGCGACGGACAGCTTAGCGCCTTCTAAGGGAAGAACCGGATCCTCATCTTTAGAACAACTCACACAAGCGAGAATCGCCAAACCGGATAAAAATATGTTCGCTAATAATTTCATGTTCGTATCGTATTTCTTAATTATATATGATGAGGTACCCTTTAATGCATCGGAATATCTTCTTCCACTACTCCCCAAGGACGAACGGTTGCCCGGACGGATAAGGTTCCGCCCTCACCCCATTCAAGGATCAGATGGGTATTCTCTCCCGCGCTCGTATAAATAGGATCACCGTTCTCGTCTACCTTGGCCGAGCCTAACGAGACTCCATTGGCGCTTATCGACACAGCCATATCCTGTCCCGGACAAGCGGTTTGCATAGTAGGGGTTATCCATTCAACCCCGGACTCGTTCCACGCACCTTCCGGATTATAATATACGCTATCGCCAATCTGCGTACCACGGTAATCAAAACCACTTAATGTATTATTCAAGTAGAAGTCGCAATCCACGGAACTTCTCAACCCCATCCTGCCGAGTTGCTCTTGCAACCCTCGGGTCTCGATCGTGACCGTACCCACTTTCGGACGAATCACGATCTCAGTCTCCTTCGCTACGCCTCCGGCTTTTGTAAACACTTGTTCGCTACCATAATAAAGGCTGTCCGGGGTAACCGCCAAACCATCTTGGCTTTTCAACATCACTTTCAAGTCTTCTATGGTCTGTGCCTCCGATACGGATTGCTTTTCACCCAAGGCATTCACGTTGCCCCATGCCACGATACGTAGACTACGATCGGCGGTATAGCCATCCAAAACGATCTCATTGCGGGAACGGATAAAGTTCTTATCCAAGCTACGTTTCTCCAAGTAATTCAGATTCTCGTCGAAAATATATAAGTCGGTAGATTCCATCCATCCGTATTCCGTTATATCGTCTCCCTTGATATTCTCGACCTTCAGTTTGAGCGTATAGCATTGATCCAAATCCTCCCTGATACAGCTAGTCGCAATAATAGCGAATAAAGCCACAGCCGAGAGAAGCAATTCCTTTGTAAACAGTATGTGTTTCATAATCCTAATTTTTTCTTATCAATTATTTTACCCTATATTGCTTTATTCTACTTCCTCATGGATAGTCTTCACGTTCCATGGCTCCACTTTCACGGATGCGCTCACATTGGCGGAGATCATCGGATCGTATGGGATCTCGGAACCGGGGCCGATGATGGTTAAGGAGATCGCGTATTTGTAGTTACGCCTAACATAGAAACTTTCTTCTTTTTTCCCGTCAATCGTAACTTCCGCTCCTACAGGTATCGCATAATAACAATTTTCTTTTTTCACATAATTAGTTTCAGTATCAGCCAAACCATTCGGCAGATAGGTATAATCTCCTTTTACGATCAATAAGGTGTGGTTGGCGTAATCCCGGTTCGCGGAAGCTTTGTCCGCTTCAGCGATCTCTCCCAATTTATTTTCATAGACATAGAATTCATGATTCAAGGCTGTATTGTCTTTTGTATGAGCCTTTGCTAATTCATCTCTTTTTGTCTGAGTTCCTTTTTTATAAGAACCCTCGTCGATATTCGGAGATCCTGAGAATTCTTTACCTACCATATAATTTGAATATCCAAAACCTGTGTTTGTAAAGTCAAATGTTTTCTCTATTCCCCCCCAATTGGATGCGGAAGCTACGCAGGAAACACCCTTCGCACTGGCGATAAAGACTTCTTTTAAAACAAAGTCTTTACTTATATAATTCGCATTATTAAGATTGTCGATCTCTGCAGAAGCCAAAGCGATCGAAGCGACATCGCGGACTAATCGAACCGGGCCTGCTCCATAAATTTCTTTACCGGCTTGACCCCCTACGGTTATATCATCGCCTTGCTTCGTACTATAACCAATACAATTAGTCGTATTCGCAACCAAAGTTACTGTAAGCACCTCGCTGCTCATAGTCAAACCTTTTTTCAGAGTTTCCTCCTCCAGCTTAATCACCGTAGCAAGAAACGCGTCTTTCGTACCGGCATTGGCCAACGCTGCCTGAACATTTGCCGAAGCATTGGCCACGACAACAACTTCCGCCGCACCCGCATATACCTCTTTCGGACCGATTTCTTGCGTGGTCACATCTGTACTTGTAGAGGTCGTTATGTCCTCACCGCTCACCGTATATACCATACTCCAACCCGTACCGAACACCCCGACCGTAAGCGTATTCACGTCTGCGTCCGTAGGAGTAGCCTCCTCTCCCGCCTTCGTCATCGCACCCTTCTCGCTCTTGATCGCCAAGGCCAGTTGCGCTTTCTCCAGTACCGGCGCTTCCGGAATCTCTATCGTGTTATCGTCCGAACAAGCGACCAGACCACATAACACCAACGATAAAAGAATATATCTCTTGAATCTCATAGTATAATATTTTTTTATTTCCACATTTAATATGTGGCAAAAATAGGAAGGATATATCGTGGCGCTGATAGGCAGAACTCTCTATAATAAGAGACAAATGTATCAATTTCATAAAAGTGATAGGTTTCCCTACCTTTTGCAACTTTCACCTATAGAAAAAGGCTCAATCCGTGTATTTTATGCTACCGGGGTGGTACTCGGATCATCCTAGTAACAAATATACATAATCACTTAAATTCAGCAAAATCATGGCAAGAAAAAAGCAAGACCCATTTCCATGCAGGGATCACCTTGATCTCCTTGCCTTCTCTATTGAATGTATTTTCCTCGTCTTTCGTGACAATGATAAGATTCTCGCATCCGGTCACCGAGGCGGCTTCCAGCAAGCCTTTGATTTCCCTTTCTCTCGTACTCGCATCCACCATATCCCAAGTAACCTGTATGAGTTGTATCACGTTATCCTCCCGTTGAAGCACAAAATCGCACTCACAATTTCCTTGATAGTAGGTAATCTTGTCCGAAGGGAGCCGCATCCGGTTCAGTTGCATAAACACGGTGTTTTCCAGATTTTTCCCATTGTCGTTGCTCTGCGGCATAAGCACGGCACCACGCATACCGTTATCTATACAGTAGTATTTATCAAGCGATTTCTGTTCCTTTACCAGCGAACGGTCGTATTTGGAGATTCGTGCGAACATGAAGATGTTACAGATATAATCAGCCCAAAGATACAGGTCATCCTTACTGACTTTAAGCCCTTGGGACTTGATGTCCTTGTAGATGGCATTGATGGAGGTAGGCTTGGTGAGATTGGCCATGACACGCTTGACGAAATACCGTACCACACCCGTATTGGATATCTTGTAATGTTCGGCCAAGTCCTTCAATATCATCGTGTCGAAATAGCCGTGAAGCAGTTTCAACTGCTCCGACCGGGATGACGTCAATACGATTTCGGGAAAAGCGCTTGCCTGATTGTATGCCTCGAAAGCCATCTTCAATCTTGCCCTGTCCTGTTCCAAATAGCTATTAGTGGCGATTCCCTTGAAACGGCAATATTCATTGAACGAAAGCGGATAGGTCTCGTATTCCAAGGGATATCCGCGCAGAGCCGAACTTAACTCTGTGGACAGCATGGTAGCATTGCTTCCGCACACATAAATGTTCTTACAATAAGATTTATAGACACGCAAGACGAAGTATTCCCAATCCTTAATCAATTGAATCTCGTCGAAAAACATATACACATCTTTTATGGGTATATCCGGAAACATCTCCATGTATGAAACTATCACATCATCCAAATCATCGGATGACATATTTTTCAAACGCTCATCATCAAACCCTAGCCATAATATATTTCTAGGGGAAACCCCTTCACGGACAAGCCCATTGATAGCGATCTCCATTAATGTGGACTTACCGCAACGACGCACACCCGGAACCGTAATGATCTTGTTTCGGTTGATCGGTAACTTTATGTCTCGCTCAATCACATCAAACGGAATTTCGCTTTGCTTGATGGCAATAAGAGATTTGATGACATCTTTCCTCATGATTTTCTTTTTTTATAGGACAAAGATAGGATTTATTTCCTAAATTACAGGAAACAAACATATTGATATTTCCTTGAAATTAGGAAATACTATACTGAAAAACTTACATAATCACTTAAATTCAGCAAAATCATGGCAAGAAAAAAGAATGAGGTGAAAGCGAAAGAGCCCGTAAAGCTCCGGTTCAAGAAACTGTCGAACGCGAACCAGTCCATATATCTGGACATCTATTACAAAGGAAAGAGGTATTATGAGTTCCTCAAGCTCTACCTCACCCCGGAACGTTTCCCTGAAGACCGTGATAAGAACCGGATCACTTTGCGCTTGGCCAATAGTATCAAGGCACAACGGATCATTGATCTTCAGAACGAGATTTATGGTGTCCGTATGATAAACGGGCTCGGGAAAAAAACACTTTTAGAATTCCTCTCGGAATTGTACACCGATAAATCTGCGCATGGCGACAAAGCCTATTCCCTACGATTAAGAAGTCTGGCCAATCATCTTAGAGACTATATGCCGCAATGCTTGCTTAAAGACATAGATACCGGTTTCGTGAAAGGTTTCATCGCTCACTTGCGTAAACAACCCTACCTCAAAAGCGACTTCACGATTCACGGTTATTACCGGCTCCTGAATGTCACACTCAATAAGGCGGTCAAAAAAGGGCTGATCCTCTCGAATCCTTGTGGTTCGCTGGATACAGACGAAAAACCTCACAAACCTACCAGCCTGCGTACTTATTTGACCCTAGAGGAACTAAAGAGGTTAATCCGGACAGATTGCGCATGCCCAGAGGTAAAAAAGGCTTTTCTGTTCTGCTGTTTCTGCGGACTCCGGATCAGCGACTTGACCGCTCTTAGATGGGAAGATATGCAAAAAGAAGGAAATGATAAATTCCGTTTACAGATCATACAAAGAAAGACGAAAGAGGCTATTTATCTCCCATTGTCCGAGGAAGCGATAAAATACCTTCCCGCAAGGGAGAATGACAATGACAGGGTCGGCTTGATATTCCATCTACCTAGCCTCACGATTATATGTCAGGTATTAAAAGGCTGGGCCTTAGCCGCCAGCATCAAGAACAAGAAAGTGACCTTTCACGTAAGGAAACACAATGCTTTTGCTATCTAACTGAAAATTAAATAGTTCTCTTGTTATTTTTATTTAATAGGTAACTATTTAGAAACGAGCGAAATTCAGCGGCTTGTTTCATCTTGCATACATTCAAAGGACGTTTTTGTTATGCAAAAATAAGGTTTTCAAGTGAGAAAAACAAAATATCCTTAGGCTTTATCTCCTAAAAACTACCAGTAATGGGGGGCTGGAAAACAATCCTCCTTTTGAAGATATTTCTCTTCTTTTATGTACATATCCGCGTATGCTTTGCGGAACAAATGTCTTTTTCTATTATTAATATTCATCATTTCCTTTTTTGCCAAACGCATCTTACTATCAGGTCTGTCCTTTTTTCTATAGTTGTGTCCCTGGCATAAGACTGTCCTGCCGGGTTACGGGTATGGAAGTGTTCCTCTTCCCCTTTGTCTGGCGGTTGCATCTCAAAGGTTCATCCCGGGCAAGGCAGCCGGTAACACAAGCAGGGCGGTCCGTCGGAGTCCACGTAATAATTTCACATTTTCTGTGTTTCTTTCTGTAAGGCTTCCTTCAGCGTCTGCTTGTCCAGTGTTTTCTGTTTCGACATGAGCAGCTGCAGGGCGCAACGGCGCACCACGTTGGTTATGGAAGGAAAGGTAAAAATAATAAAAGAATTGATTCGCTTCAATAAAAATCCAGTTTTTTTCATATCGGACATTATACCTTTGTTGTTTCGGGTATATTAAAAGGCGTGCCATAAGAAACTTTACAAAAGTATTAGGACACAAAATCAATCTTTTCTATGCAGATATATGCTGAACTGATTAACCCAAAGGTCGGAGAAGATACGGACAAAATTTTCGATAAGATTAGTTTCATATATCGCTTAGCTAATTAGAAATGTATTCTACATAGAGATACACTTGGCACAAAAAACATCGTAAGATATATAACTTGATGCAATCCTTTCCGCACAGCCATGCAAGCGTCGGAACAAACAGGCGGGATATTTGACGTAACTTGTGCACCGCTTATCAACCTGTGGGGATTTGGCTTTACAAAGTTTGACAGCATCACTCCGCAACTCGTAGACAGTATCCGCCACTTTGTAGGCTTCCGAAAAGTGCGTTTACAGGGCAACCGTGTGATGAAAGACGATCCCCGCATCCTGCTCAATTTCTCGGTGCTCGGCGGCGGTACTATCTGTAACATAATCGCGTGTTTGTTCGACCGCAAAGGCATATCGAACTATATGATAGACATCGGCGGCGAAATGATAGCGAAAGGAAAGAACCCGCAAGGGTGGAATTGGTGCATTGGCATTGTCAGACCGAAGGATGACAGTACCGGAACAAACTCCGAGCTTGAACAAATTGTGCAACTGTCGGAACGGCTGGGACTCGCAACTTCCGGCAACTACCGTAATTTCTATCTGAAAGATGGAAGGAAATACGCTCATGCCATCAATCCGATAACAGGATATCCGGTTCAAAAGGATATATTGAGTGCTACAATTATTGCCCATCAGTGCATGCTTGCTGATGCCTATGCAACGGCCTTTATGACGTTGGGGAGCCGCAAAGCCCGTCAGTTGTAGAAAGAGCATCCGGAAATTGACAATTTCATTATCTATACGGACAGTTGCGGAAACTACCGGACAGAGTACTCGCCGCGAATGAAAAGGTATCTGGCAGATTAATGTTTTCTATATTCCTGCGGAGTAGAGCCGGTGAACCGTTTAAAGAATTGGGTGAAGAACGCCGTATTTTCAAATCCCAGCGAATGGGCTATCTCCTTTACGAACATATACGCAATTACTTCGGCGTGAAAGTGACAAAGGGAGTCGCTTTCCAGTTTATGGTGAACAACCTGTTGAGCAAGGAGTGCGGCTATCGTTCGATAACATTCATGGTGAAATTGGATATTACTTTTTAACAGTAGAAGGATAATAACCAGGAGCCGTAATGGAGAGATTACTTTCGTTACGACTCCTTTCGCATGCCGTCTGCATGATTTTAACGTCTCAACTCTCTTATTCACAGTCGTTAGACCATGTGTAGCCATGTGTATCGCATTCCACATCATTGTAGAAAAAATGCCCATCAGACATTTGCATTATGCAATATGAATAATTCATAAGGGTCTGTTTTACAGCAATATGATAAATATCCATTTATTTGGCACGGTGATTGTCTATTCTTTAGCGTAAGACGATAAGATGTTTAACAATTTAATAATTAGCATTATGAAAAAGGTATTGTTTGCAGTAGCACTGGTAATGGGATTAGGTAGTTCAGTAGCATTCGCTAACAACATGGCATCAGATGTTGAAATCGTTGCAATGGTGAACGAGTTTAAACCGATTGATATAAAGGAACTCCCGCAGGCAGTTCAGGACGCCATCAAGAAAGACTATGCTGAATCCACCATTAAGGAAGCAGCCGTAGAAGTGGCAGAAGATGGCGTAAAGACTTATAAAGTAACTTTGGTTGATGCCGTCGGAACCGAAAGCGTTGTGTTTTTCAACGAAAAAGGTGAAATGCTGAAATAATTCTGAATGGTTATTTAGGATAACAGTTACATTTGCACATAAAATAAACAAGGCTGTCTCAAATAAACTTTGGGATGGCCTTTTTTGTGTCTGCAAAAAATCGGGTAAGCCCTAACTTCGCTCAGCCAGAACTTGCCCATCTCCCTAATTTTTTGTATCTTAGGGCATCAAGTAAGATATCCCAAAGATAATGTTTAAAAGTTACACATCCAACGATAATCTGCTTTTACCTCCATGTTTAGGCGATTTTATTCCCCGGAACGATCCGGTCCGGGTTGTTCACCGCATCATTGAACAGATAAACCTTGAAGCACTTTACCGTAAGTATTCCCCTAAAGGCTGTTCTGCGTACCACCCACGCATGATGCTTCAGATTCTTGTCTATGCATTTGCGTAATATCTATTCCAGCCGTCGCATAGAAGAATTCTGTCGTAATGACATACGCTTCATGTGGCTTACCGGCAATGTAACTCCTGACCATAATACCATCAACCGTTTCCGCAGCAGCCGGCTAAAGGATGTGCTGAAGACGATATTTGCAACCATTGTAAAGTTTCTCGTGGCGGAAGGTTTTGTAAGTCTGGATGTGGCCTGTACTGACGGGACGAAGATGGAGGTGAACGCCAACCGTTATACGTTCGTCTGGGGGGCAAATCTATACATACCCGCATATCCAGAATCGCGGAACAGCTTGAGGAGATATGGCAATACGCCGAGTCCCTCACCAAGCAGGAACTGCGTGATTCCGCTCCGGTTGCCTATCAGGATATCACCCCGGAGAAAGTGGAAAAGGCACTCGGGCAGATAGATGATGCCCTGAATGGAGTGGATGCTGACAAGAAGATGAAAGCGAAGGTAAGACGTGTAAGGAAGTCATGGCCTGAACAGCTCAAGAAATATGAATCGCAGGGAAAGATACTTGACGGACGTAACAGCTACTCAAAGACAGACAATGATGCTACTTTCATGCGCATGAAAGATGACCATATGAAGAACAGACAACTCAAACCCGGATACAATCCCCAGTTCAGTACCAATAAACAGTTCATTCTGAACTATACCATCCATCAGTGTTGGGCGATACCTCCACCTATCCTCTGCATATGGATGATTTCCATTCCCTCTACGGCAGATACCCTGACGTGTCTGTCTGTGATGCCGGATACGGAAGTGAAGAGAACTATCTGTATGCTTTCAGACATGGCATTGAAACCTTTATAAAGTACAATTATTTTCATAACGAAGAAACCGACGGCATGTATTGTCCTACGGGACAGAGAATGGAAAGACTCTCCGATGCAAGGCGGGTAACAAACAACGGTTTTGTGCAGACCATATCAAGATACAAGGCACGTAACTATAAGGACTGCCCGTTAAGATGCCGGTGCTACAGAAGCCGCTCGGAAAGGATTGTACAGGTAAATCACCGTCTGAGGAAAATCAAGGAAAGAGAACGTGAAAAGCTACTCTCTGATGAAGGTCTGAAATATCGCAGTCAGCGACCACAGGATGTGGAAGCCGTATTTGGAAACCTCAAGAACAACAAGCACTTCAAGAGGTTCCATCTTCGTGGATTTAAGAAGGTTGAAATTGAGTTCGCCCTGCTAGCCATAGCATATAATCTTGCAAAAGTAGCCTCTTAGGAGGCTTATGGCAACGAAAAAGCAGTTTGAAAGGATGAAATCTTCAAAAGTAAGTTTGTAAACACCTCTTTTGAGACAGCCTCTCCTTTTTTAGTAAATTTGTATCTGTCTAATTTTTAAGCCCCTATATCCATACTCAATCTAACCAAACATCGCATGAAGTGGTACTGCTTCATCCAAATGCAACTGATAGGCACGTTCGTACATTATTTTGTGCTTGATTGTATCGTTATATCCATTGCAGCCATTATCTGTAGTCCATTTGTATCCATGACCCATTACAGACAGGCGTTGTTCAGTATGACTTATTTTTCCTCCCTGGTGTTTTTTATGGAGTATACATTGTGCATTTTGCGGCACCGGCCAAATATCCGGATAGAGGCATAAACCGTGCACGATGGAAATATATTTTTTCATTCTACGGTTTGTGGGCTCCGTGACCATTTTCCCTTATATGTTAACCTATATGTATTGGGATACGAATATTGTCCATGCCATTATCCTCCTTTACATTTTTATTATTGTCAAATAGATAAGATACTCACAGAAGAGTGGGTTATGGCCTATACTGCCTGCGGCATCATGGTCTGTTTTTCTGCTTGTACTATATAGAGCTTAATGTACAGCTTGAGGATTTCAAAAAAATTGTGACGGGCTTTGGCAGGCAGTAATTCTAAGACTTTTAATGAAGAAAAATTAAGCCACCCCTTAAAAAAGGAGATATTTCCTTTGAAAGAATTCATTTCTTTTATTACATTTGTATTAGTCTTTTAAAAATAGAAGATTTATAGTAAAGCGTTAAGGCATTATCCAAGTTCAGGAAATCCCCAATTTCGAAACAACAATTGGATAATACATTGGACGCTCCACGTACTATTTATATAGATTTTTGTTATATATAGGCGTGGGGCTTTGTGTATTATATGTTGTTGAGTATGGGGATACTTCTGAACGGTAATACCAAAGTTCCCACGCTTAACTTTATATAAACACAACTCCAGGGAACAGGGTTGGCTTATTATAAACATTATGAAAGCAACTTGTTTTAAAAGCGAGACAACTGTCTCCAACGACTTCCCCCCCTTCGTTTGTTACTGTCTTTTGTGGAATATTCTATCCTTTCATTTCCATCCTGTCTCTTTCGGGACATACCGTTCATTATCATAATCATACAAATTACATGCCAAGACACTTTTCTGCCTTCTCCTTCTATGGTACTAGATAATAGTAACTCCCCCTGTCACACAGAGGAAGAACTTTGGTTGCAGGTACTTTCTCTATCAAGAGAGTTGCAGGACTGTAAAGCTAGTCTGCACCATAATACTTTGGACTGTATTTCCGATAAGATTGAAGGAATAGAAAGAGAACTGGATATCTTATTGGATATTCTGCAAGGAAGACAAGACAAAAAGACACCATAGCACTATTTTTTGTGACAATTTGTCTATGCGGATAAGTATCCTATTATTTAAGCCTCGTTTAAGAATTCCGTTTTATGGGTTACCCACAATCGAATGGAATTTTTATATACAGGGAATAACACATAATATTAGTAATGGATTTTCAATATTCAGAGTGATAATGGATAAACGAATAGAAAACGCCATGAATGAGTTGATCAATACAGAAATATGGTCAACCGGTTTATACCTGTCATTGCAGGTCTATTTTGAAGATGAACGGCTTCCAATACTTAGCTCCTGGCTAAACTCCCAAGCACAGGACAATATGAACAAGGTTTATCAGATGATGAATCGGATATGCCATGATGGAGGATGTGTTGCAATCAATGAAATGAAACGGGATACACATGAATGGACAACGCCATTGAATGCCCTGAATGAATTGCTTGAACACGAGCAGTACATATCATGTCAGGTAAACACATTTCTCATATTATGCCGGAATGTGAACATGTCCTTCCATTCTTTCATCAGCGGGCTGTATGCAGACCGTATATATGTAAGTACGGTATTTATGGAATTATTACGTATCCTCGCCAAGGAAAACGAACGGAGACTACCTTATTTTTGACGGTATGGATTTAAGATTGATATTCTGCAAAATTTAATATTGCAGAATGCTATCTGGTATGTTTTTTGCAATATAATAATCGACAATAAAATATATGTCATCATGGATATATTTGTATATATAACATTGTGTTTCACTTCGCTATTCACCTTGATGGACCCGCTTGGAGTGATGCCGGTATTCCTGCAAATGACTGATGGAATGGATACGAAAGAACGCAGATGTATCGCCTTGAAAGCATGTACCATTGCATTTATCATATTAGTCCTTTTTACATTATCGGGCAGGTTCCTGTTTCATTTTTTCGGCATCTCAACAGACGGATTCCGGATTGTGGGAGGTATCATCATCTTTAAAATCGGATATGATATGTTGCAGGCACATTTCACCCATGTGAAACTGAATGAAACTGAACGAAAAGAATATTCCAAAGATATAACCATCACACCTCTTGCCATTCCGATGTTATGCGGTCCGGGAGCGATTTCCAGTGGAATAACATTGATGGAAGATGCTTCGGAATATACTTTCAAAATAGTATTGCTTGGCGTAATCGCTTTGGTCTGCATTCTTTCATTCTTTATTCTGTGCGCGTCCACCCAGCTTTTAAAAATCTTGGGAGAGACGGGAAACAATGTAATGATGAGACTGATGGGACTTATTCTGATGGTGATCGCCGTGGAATGTTTTATCAGCGGGATACGTCCGGTATTAATTGAAATTTTGAAACAAGCCCATGCTTGTTCTTAAAGAAGAGAGATAATTTGGATTTATTATTAACATTAAAAGTTTGATTCGTCATGACTGAAAAATTGCAAAATGCCCTGAATGAGCAAATCACAGCAGAATTATGGTCTGCCAACCTGTATTTATCGATGTCTTTTTATCTGGAAAGAGAGGGCTTTTCCGGAATGGCTCGCTGGATGCAGAAACAATCTGCAGAAGAGATCGGGCATGCATATGCCATTGCTGAGTACATGATTAAGCGTGAGGCAACCCCGAAAGTGGACAAGGTCGATGTGGTTCCACAAGGTTGGGGTAACCCTGTTGAAGTATTCGAACATGCTTTGGAGCATGAAAAACATGTTTCCAAACTGATTGATGAATTGGTACAGGTAGCATCCGAAGAGAAAGACAATGCCACTCAGAACTTCTTGTGGCAATTTGTTCGTGAGCAGGTAGAAGAAGAAGCGAATGTACTCAATATTGTTAGTCGGCTAAGGAAAGCCGGAGACAGTGCTATCCTTTTTATGGATGCAAAACTGGGTGAACGGGAGTCATAAACCAGAATAATCAATAAAAATAAATAAGATGAAAATAGTAGATTTATTGGGAGGACAGGCTGAGTACTACCTGAACCATACATGTAAGACGATAGACAAACAACTTATCCATATTCCGGGACCGGATATGATAGATAAGGTATGGATGAATTCCGACAGGAATATACGCACCTTGGAGAGCCTACAAGCCCTGTACGGGCACGGGCGTTTGGCCAATACCGGGTATGTCTCCATCCTGCCGGTGGATCAGGGGATAGAACATTCTGCAGGAGCGTCTTTCGCCCCCAATCCGCTTTATTTCGATCCCGAAAACATCATAAAGCTGGCCATTGAAGGAGGATGCAACGCCGTGGCATCCACATTCGGAGTTCTGGGAGCTGTGGCACGTAAGTACGCCCATAAGATTCCTTTCATCGTGAAGTTGAACCATAACGAGCTGTTGACTTATCCGAACAGCTACGACCAGGTAATGTTCGGTACGGTAAAAGAGGCATGGAACATGGGTGCTGTAGCTGTCGGCGCTACCATTTATTTCGGTTCGGAACAAAGCCGCCGCCAGATAGTAGAAGTGTCACAGGCTTTTGAATATGCCCACGAACTGGGAATGGCTACTATTTTATGGTGCTATTTGAGAAACAGCAGCTTCAAAAAGGATGAAACCGACTATCATGCCGCTGCCGATTTAACAGGACAAGCCAACCATATCGGGGTTACCATCAAAGCCGATATCGTGAAGCAGAAGCTCCCATCCAATAACGGCGGTTTCAAGGCTATCGGATTCGGAAAGACAAACGAGCGTATGTATTCGGAACTGACCACTGACCATCCGATAGACCTTTGTCGTTATCAGGTGGCGAATGGCTATATGGGACGTGTCGGATTGATCAACTCGGGCGGGGAATCCCATGGGGAATCCGACCTGCATGATGCCGTCGTAACGGCAGTAGTAAACAAGCGTGCAGGTGGTATGGGGCTGATCAGCGGTCGTAAGGCTTTCCAGAAACCGATGAAAGACGGAGTTCAACTTCTGAACACCATTCAGGACGTATATCTGGATTCTTCAATAACCATTGCATAAAGGAGAAGTATCCATGAAAAGAATAGTGTTATTACGTCATGGCGAAAGCCTATGGAACAAAGAAAACCGTTTTACCGGATGGACGGACGTGGATTTAAGCGAGAAAGGAGTCGAAGAAGCCTGCAAGGCAGGCGATGCATTACGGGAGGCCGGATTTTCTTTTGAGGCAGCTTACACTTCTTACTTGAAACGTGCCGTAAAAACGTTGAACTGTGTCCTGGACCGGCTGGATGAAGACTGGATTCCGGTTGAAAAGACCTGGCGGCTGAACGAGAAGCATTACGGCATGCTTCAAGGACTGAATAAGAGTGAGACGACGGTCCAATATGGTGAAGAACAAGTACACATCTGGCGAAGAAGCTATGACGTGGCTCCCGCTCCGGTAGGCAAAGATGATCCCCGTAATCCGGGCATGGATATCCGCTATGCCGGTGTGCCAGATAGGGAACTTCCCCGTACGGAATCCCTGAAAGATGCTATTGGGCGTGTCATGCCTTACTGGGAATGCATCATCTTTCCCGCATTGATGTATAAGGACAGCCTGCTGGTAGTCGCCCATGGCAACAGCCTGCGCGGAATCATCAAGCATCTCAAAGGGATTTCCGATACGGATATTTCCAACCTGAACCTGCCTACGGCGGTTCCTTATGTCTTTGAATTTGACGACAGACTGGTTCTTGTCAAGGACTACTACCTTGGAAACCCGGAAGAGATACGGAAACGGACAAAGGCTGTAGCCGAACAAGGTATGATCAGACGATAAAAGTCAGTCAATCAGACTGGATTGTATTGTCTTTTTGAATATTTTATTTATTAACAATTAAAAAAGGAGGTAAAAATGGTACCTGTAAAAACAAACTCAAACTGGTTGCCGAGTATTTTTAACGATTTCTTCGAGAATGAGTGGCTGGCAAAAACGGGAGTTACGGCTCCTGCCATCAATGTCATTGAGAATGACAAGGACTACAAGGTTGAAATGGCGGCTCCCGGAATGACAAAGGATGATTTCAAGGTGAATGTTGACGAGAACAACAACCTGACAATCTGCATGGAAAAGAAAGAAGAGAAGAAGGAGGAGAAGAAAGACAAGAAGTATCTCCGCCGCGAATTCTCATATTCCAAGTTCCAGCAGACCATCCTGCTGCCTGAAAATGTGGAGAAGGATAAGATCTCCGCAAAAGTCGAACACGGGATTCTGTCCATTGAAATCCCGAAAATGAAGGAGGAAGAAAAACAAAAAACTTTCAAGGCTATCGAGGTTAAATAATTCCAGATCTGGAATGTCGTAAGGTCGGACAGGCTTTTCTTGTTCGGAAAAGCCGTCCGACCTTTAACAGACACTTCCGGAACAGGGAACCGGCACAACCGATGAAGGAATTCAATTTTGAAAAAGAACTACTTGGCGTACAGGACGAACTGTTCCGTTTTGCGTACAAACTGACAGCTAACAGGGAGAAGGCGGAAGACCTGTTGCAGGATACCCTGCTCAAGGCAATGCTTCACAAAGAAAGTTACAACAAGAACACGAATTTCAAAGGGTGGCTGTTTATCATCATGCGCAACACGTTTATCAACGGTTACCGGGCGGAGGTCGGTCATACCCGCCTGTACATATCCTCCGATCCTGCATATTATTCGCGGATCATGGACGAGTCCCGTACAGAGGAGGTGGACAAGAACTATGACCTGGAAAAGATACGTAATGCCATCAAAAGTGTACCGGAGTCACATTTCATACCTTTTGAGATGTACCTGTCAGGATTCAAATACCGTGAGATAGCGGAAAGAACCGGCGTGAGTTTGGGAACTATAAAGAGCCGTATTTTTCACTGCCGGAAAAAACTGAAAGCTATATTGGCAGAATGAAACAAAACAAGAACTGAGATAGATGAAAAAAGATGAATATATAGGAATTCTGACTTCCGGAGGGGACGCTTCCGGAATGAACGCGGCTATCCGTGCCGTGACCCGCGCCGCTATTTTTAACGGATTTAAAGTGAAAGGAATTTATAGAGGTTACGAGGGGCTGATTGCCGGTGAAGTGAAAGAACTCACTACGGAAGACGTAAGCAGCATTATCCAGAGGGGAGGTACCATACTGAAAACAGCCCGCTCCGAGACTTTCATCACTCCCGAAGGACGCAAGAAAGCTTATGAGATCATACAGAAAGAGAACATCAATGCATTGATAATTATCGGTGGAGACGGTTCCCTGACGGGAGCCCGGATCTTTGCGGAGGAGTATGATGTGACGTGCATAGGATTGCCCGGCACCATTGACAATGATCTGTACGGCACCGATTTTACCATAGGATATGATACGGCCCTGAACACCATCGTGGAGTGTGTGGACAAAATCCGGGATACGGCCACCTCGCACGACCGCATTTTCTTTGTCGAGGTGATGGGGCGTGATGCGGGCTTCCTGGCACAAAACAGCGCAATAGCTTCCGGTGCTGAAGCGGCCATCATTCCGGAAGACCGGACGGACGTGGACCAGTTGGAAACATTCATCGGACGTGGATTCAGAAAGACGAAAAACAGCAGCATCGTAATTGTGACCGAAAGTCCTGAAAACAAGAATGGAGGTGCCATGTATTACGCCGACCGGGTAAAGAAGGAATATCCCGGATATGATGTCAGGGTTTCTATCCTGGGCCATCTGCAACGGGGTGGCGCTCCGAGTGCCAATGACCGCATACTGGCAAGCCGGCTGGGTGAAGCCGCAATCCAGGCCTTAATGGAAGGCCAGCGAAATGTTATGATAGGCATACGGAACAACGAGATTGTTTATGTTCCTTTTGTCCAGGCAATCAAAAAGGACAAGCCTATTGACAAAAGCCTGATCCGGGTCCTTAACGAATTATCGATCTAAAATAACCGTTAATATGTCAGAAGTTGCTCCTTTAATATCGGATCTTGCCATAATTCTGATTATTGCCGGTATTGTAACCGTCATTTTCAAGTGGCTGAAGCAACCGGTCATATTGGGCTACATTGTAGCCGGTATTATGGCGGGTCCTTCCGTTTCCCTGGTCCCGACTGTTTCCGATCCTGCCAATATCAAAATATGGGCGGACATCGGTGTCATTTTTCTGCTGTTCGCGATGGGACTGGACTTTTCGTTCAAGAAATTGATAAATGTGGGCATTACGGCTATCGTTGCCACTGTCACTATTGTATGTGGCATGATGTTCATAGGCTATACAGCGGGGAATGCAATGGGGTTCTCCCACATGAGCAGTATTTTTCTGGGTGGAATGTTGTCCATGTCGTCCACGGCCATCGTATTCAAGGCCTTCAATGACATGGGACTTCTCCAACAGAAATTCACCGGCATTGTCTTGGGGATTCTTGTCATCGAAGATCTGGTGGCGGTAGTGATGATGGTTATTCTTTCCACGTTGGCGGTAGGCAAACATTTTGAAGGGAAGGAGATGCTGGAAAGTATATTGAAGCTGGCCGCTTTCCTGATTTTCTGGTCGGCATTGGGTATCTATCTGATACCTACCCTGCTGAAGAAGATACGCCGTTTCACCAGCAACGAGATTTTATTGATAACCTCTCTGGGACTTTGCCTGGGAATGGTGATGATTGCGACAAAAGCGGGATTTTCTGCCGCATTGGGAGCCTTTGTCATGGGGTCCCTGCTGGCAGAGACCGTTGAAGCGGAAAAAATCGCACATATCGTACAGCCGGTAAAAGACCTGTTCGCTTCCATATTTTTCGTGTCGGTGGGAATGATGATCGATCCTGCCATGATGTGGGAATATGCCGTCCCTATTCTTATCCTGACATTGCTGGTACTGTCCGGTCAGGTCCTGTTCGGGAGCTTTGGTGTCCTGCTTTCCGGCCAGCCGTTGAAAATTGCCATACAGTCCGGCTTTTCACTGACACAGGTCGGTGAGTTCGCATTCATCATCGCATCTTTAGGCGTCAGTCTGAATGTCACGGACAAGTATCTCTATCCGGTCATAGTGGCCGTATCTGTCATAACGACTTTTCTTACCCCCTATATGATACGGCTTTCGGAACCGGCATACCGGTTTATAGACATCCACATGCCTGGATTCCTGAAAGATTATCTCGTACACTATACGTCCGGGGCAATGACTGTAAAACACCAGGGCACTTGGCATAAACTGATCCGGTCTATGCTGGTGTCTGTCACACTCTATCTGGTCGTATGCGTTTTTTTCATCACTTTATATTTTTCCTATGTGCATCCTTTGATTAGGAAAAGTCTGCCGGGAATGGAAGGGAACTTGTTGGGCTTCATCATCATCTTTCTTGTCATATCCCCGTTTCTATGGGCCATCATCATGAAAAAGAACAATTCAGCCGAGTTCCGTAAACTCTGGACGGACAACAAGTTCAACAGAGGGCCTTTGGTATCAATCGTACTTGTCAAAATACTGATTTGCACGATTATCATGATGAGTATCATTACCCATCTTTTCAATGTTGCCTTGGGAGCCGGGCTGGTAGTTTCTTCCCTTATCATTGCCGTCATTTATTTCTCCAAGCGGATCAAGAAACGGTCGCTGACTATAGAGAGACAATTTATGGCAAACTTTCAAGGGACGGATGGGAATGGACTTTCTACAGAAAGTGATACAGGCTCCACCCTTGGCAGCAATATCCCGTTCAAGGAATTACATTTGGCGGATTTCACAGTATCCCCTGATTCCATATATGTGGGCAGAACATTAAAAGAAAGCAGCCTGCGCACCTTGTTTCAGATAAATGTGATTTCAATCACCCGTGGAGAAAAACGCCTGGATATACCACAAGGGGAAGAGCATCTCTATCCATATGACAAGGTTACGGTCGTAGGTACGGACCGGCAGTTGGAAAGCTTCCGGACATCCATGGAGCAAAAGAAGGTAGAAAGGAACGGGAACGGAACATCCTCGCAGGATGAGATGGAAATAGGGCAATTTCCTGTCGAAGGAGGTTCACCATTGATCGGAAAGACGATCCGGGAGGCAGACATATCGGATAGCATCATTATCGGAATAGAGAGAAGTACCGTGAATATTATGAATCCAGACCCTGATACAATTTTCAAGGAGAATGATACGGTATGGATTGTCGGTAAACGAAAAATAATAAAAGGATTGAATAAAGATTAGAACTTATTTAATTTAATATAAAATGTCATGGAATATTCAAGTTATAATGTAAATACCCCTCAATGGAGGGAGATTACAGTAGGTTCACATCTTCCTGCAGAACTGCGGAAGCTTGCAGAAATCGCACATAATCTCTGGTGGACATGGAATGATGACGTAAAGAAACTGTATTGTGATTTGGACCCGGGACTTTGGAAAGAGGTGGAACAGAATCCGGTATTGTTTCTGGAGCGGATAAATTATGAAAAGCTGGTAGCGCTGGCACATGATGAGAACTTTGTCTATAAAATGGATGCCGTCTATTCCGCCTTCAAAAAATACATCGATGTGGAACCGGACCACCAGCGCCCGTCAATAGCTTATTTCAGCATGGAATACGGCTTGGATGAAGTTCTTAAGATATATTCCGGTGGTTTGGGAATGTTGGCGGGGGATTACCTGAAAGAGGCGTCGGACAGCAATGTGGACCTTTGTGCCATAGGACTTTTGTACCGTTACGGTTATTTTGACCAGTCGCTTTCCATGGACGGCCAGCAGACAGTCAATTATAAAGCGCAGAATTTCGGGCAGCTCCCGATTGAAAAGGTAATGCAACCGGATGGGAAACAACTGGTAATCCACGTCCCCTATGCCGACAGTTTTGTGGTACATGCCAATGTTTGGAAAGCCAGTGTGGGGCGTATCCCCCTTTATCTGCTGGATACGGACAATGAACTCAACAGCGAGTTTGACCGCCCTATCACTCACCATCTGTATGGAGGTGACTGGGAGAATCGGCTAAAACAGGAAATTCTGCTTGGCATAGGCGGGATGATGACGCTGAAAGCTTTGGGTATAACGAAGGATGTATATCACTGTAATGAGGGGCATGCCGCATTGATCAATATCCAGCGGCTTTGTGATTACATAAATGGCGGCTTGAATTTTGGGCAGGCCATGGAGCTGGTACGTGCTTCCTCACTTTATACCGTACATACTCCCGTACCCGCTGGTCATGATTATTTTGACGAAGGGCTTTTCAATAAATATATGAAGGGATATCCTGGCAAGTTGGGTATAACCTGGGATAACCTGATGGATCTCGGGCGTCACAATCCGGGAGACAAGGAGGAACGTTTCTGCATGTCTGTCTTCGCCTGCAAGACCTGCCAGGAGGTAAACGGCGTCAGCAAGTTACATAAATCGGTATCCCAGCAAATGTTTGCGCCGATCTGGAAGGGATACTTCCCGGAAGAGAACCATGTGGGTTATGTAACCAACGGGGTACATCTGCCTACCTGGTGTGCGGCAGAATGGAAAAAGCTTTTCAAGGACAATTTTGATGAGAACTTTTTCTGTGACCAGTCCAATCAGAAAATCTGGGAGGCTGTCTATGGCATCCCAGATGAAGAGATATGGAATACCCGGTTAAAACAGAAAGCAAAATTGCTGGACTATATCAAAAGCAAATGCAGCAAGGACTGGCTCAGGAGTCAGGTTGATCCGGCATTGAGCGTTTCCATTTTTGAGAGATTCAATCCCGATGCCCTTCTAATAGGTTTCGGACGCCGTTTTGCTACATATAAGAGGGCTCATCTTCTGTTCACGGATATAGACCGACTTGCTAGGATCGTGAATAATCCGAAATATCCGGTACAGTTCATCTTTGCAGGCAAAGCCCATCCCAATGACGGTGCCGGGCAGGGACTGATCAAGCAAATCGTGGAAATATCCCGGCGCCCGGAATTTTTAGGTAAAATCATATTCTTGGAGAATTACGACATGGACCTGGCGCGCCATCTTATCTCGGGTGTGGATATCTGGATGAATACCCCTACGCGGTTGGCAGAAGCTTCGGGTACGTCGGGCGAGAAGGCATTGATGAACGGTGTGCTTAATTTCTCCGTGCTGGACGGTTGGTGGTATGAAGGATACCGCAAGGATGCCGGATGGGCACTGACCGATAAAAGTACTTATCAGAATGAACAGTACCAAAACCAGCTGGATGCCGAAGCCATCTATTATTTGTTGGAGCATGACATCCTGCCACTATATTACGAGCATGGGGGGAAGAACTATTCGGAAAACTGGGTCAAGTATATCAAGAACTCAATCGCACAAATCGCTCCCCATTTTACCATGAAAAGACAGTTGGACGACTACTATGACAGGTTCTATAACAAGCTGTCAGAGCATTTCCATATTCTGGCAGCCGACAACTTTGCGAAGGCGAAAATGATGGCTGACTGGAAAGCAAACGTCCGGAGCAGATGGGATGCCATAGAAATCAAATCCATAGAGGCTGGGAATGGGCTGAATGCCACGGTTGAAGCCGGAAAGGAATATGAGGTGACGGTTGTCGTTGATGAGAAAGGCCTGGATGACGCAATCGGAATAGAATCGGTCATTATCAGGCATGAAGGCGGTCAGGATCACATATATGAGGTAATTCCCCTTTCGTCAGTTTCCAAGAATGGGAATTTATATACCTTTAAGGCGACATCCGGCATTTTCAACGCCGGAAGCTTCAAGCAGGCCTTCCGTATGTATCCCAAGAATGCTTTGTTACCTCACCGGCAAGATTTCTGTTATGTACGATGGTTTTAATGAACAGTAAAAGGATATGCAAAAACAACGTATGAGCGGGCAAAATCAAAAAACAGATAAACGGATAGCATGGCCGATCATCATCATGAACTTCACGGGAGTGTATGACTACGAGGCGTTTGCCCGGAACAATAAGTTTATATGGCTGGACTGTCGTCATCTTTATGGTACAGAGGGCTACTGTGACAGGGATGGTACTTTGGCTTTGAAGCGGATGATTGCTGATTATCCGGCGGAGGGAGTCCATTTCATCGATTCAGGCAATTATCATTATTTGACTAAATTCTGGACAGACAAACTCGAAACTCCGTTTTCGCTGATTGTGTTCGACCACCATCCCGATATGCAGCCACCGTTGTTTGACAACATACTTTCTTGCGGAAGTTGGGTAAAGGATATATTGGACCATAACAACAACTGCAAGAAAGTAATTATCGTAGGTGCTTCAGACAAACTGATACAGGCTGTGCCGAAAGGATATGAAAGACAAGTCCGGTTTTACAGTGAAACTACGCTCATGCACGAAGAGGGTTGGCAGGACTTTTCTTCCGGACATATCAACGGGCCGGTTTACATTTCCATAGACAAGGATGTCTTGAATCCGGCTTCGGCAGCAACAAACTGGGATCAAGGTTCTCTCAGCTTATGGGAATTGGAGAAACTGCTGGCTGTTATTCTTCAGAAAGAACAGGTAGTGGGCATTGACATCTGTGGGGAATGCTCCACAACACTCAATCTTTTTGAAGAAAAACGGGAAACCATCATGGATAGCCGGGCAAACAAAGAATTGCTCAGACTTATCCGGTCATCCTCCGGCCTTCAATAGAATTAGTTTTTTCTTGTTATTATAATTTATCATATAAAAATAATTTAGCTTTATGAAAACAATTGTTCGAAGAATTGGGCTTGTTGCACACGATGCAATGAAAAAAGACATGATAGAGTGGGTTCTCTGGAACTCGGAACGTCTGATAGGACATAAATTCTATTGTACGGGTACAACCGGTACACTAATTAAAAAAGCCCTTGAAGAAAAACATCCTGAAATCAAATGGGATATCACAATCCTGAAATCTGGTCCTTTAGGAGGTGACCAGCAAATTGGTTCGCGGATCGTAGAAGGAGAAATAGACTATCTGTTCTTTTTTACAGATCCGATGACACTACAGCCGCACGATACGGATGTGAAAGCATTGACCAGACTGGCTGGAGTTGAAAATATTGTTTTCTGCTGTAACCGTTCGACTGCGGACCACATTATTACGAGTCCTTTATTCACTGACCCAACTTACGAACGTATTCATCCGGATTATACCAATTACACGCAGCGTTTTGAAAACAAGGGAATCATATCTGAAGCAGTGGAGCAAGTGAAAAAGCGGAGGAATAAAAGTGAGAATAACATTTCCAAATGAACTGTAATAAGTAGTAGCATATTTATAAGGCTATCTAAGAAACAAGTTGTTTACATCTTTCAGAACTGGTATCTACTGAATGGTAATCTGCTTCCACCAACCAGAAGGGTTGGTGGAAAGAAACCACTTATAAAATATTTCGCTTCCTTTATGCATCCCAGTCGAAAAAGGACAAGGGCATTGCGGGTGTACATCACTCCTTTCACCTTCTTGTTTAGTCCTTCCAGCAAAGTCTTGCTACCAGTTTTTTCTGGAACTACCTTGTGAAAAATTATGCGAAAATCGCCTTTCTGTGCCCGGATTCATCCGCAGGATCCCATGCCAAAGGGACATGGAACATGCCGGTAGCTTATCCCCCACGACTCCGGAGCATCAGGGGGTAGGGACGGTTTGGCGGCAGGTTGCCGTTAAACCGTACGATTTTCGTTTAACGAAAACACAACTTGCTGTCCGCAGGGGCGGACCATGTTTCTCCAATAATTATTGTGTATCAGACCATTGTGTGGCTATTTTCCTGTGGTTTGTGGGGCTTTTCCATCAGATATTTGCCGGCTGTTCTCCCCATTAAAGGATAGATATATCTCCATGACCATGTGACTTACGCCCATAATTCGGGGATAAGGAGGCGAATATACGGAAAATCTGCCCTTTACATGCCCTATTGTCCATTAATGGATTGCTACTTCTACACTTCTGCAAATGGAGAATGGGCATGTAGCCGTGTACGACTTATGTTTTTTCTTCATT